>JAZUKB010000095.1:0-2159 GCA_045643085.1 Candidatus Cryptobacteroides sp. | reverse complement strand
GGGTTGACTGCTTCGACGGTGAGGTTCCTTGCGCCTTCACCCGTGAACAGGCACCCTGAAGAAAATTCATAGCGCAAACGTGTCATTTCAGACAGTTTGCGCGTAGCGTCGGTTATCACTTCCAGCGTGGTGGCATCGGTCGCGAAGACAGAATTCAACCCCTGAGGCTCCTGTGCAGGGTCACCGCAGAGGTCATCCCCTTCCAGCCACCTTTCGTGGGCCGGCTCGGCGAATCCTCCCCAGCCCCAGAAATTGCATCCGGCGAGATTTCCACCATTCTGCGCTGACTCGACTATGCGGGAGAAAACGCAGTCATAAATTCTGTCGCGTCCCGTTGCAGGGCATCCCCTATCAAAGCCAAAGCCATCTCTCGGATATCCGAATTCCTCGATAATCAACGGTTTGCCGAGACGGACGGCAAGTTCAAGATGCTCGTCGATATACTTGTCCACGCTTTCAATGGCATCACCGATGCCGTCGTTGACGGAATCTTCCTTCACCCAGCTCCAATTGTAAGGCCAGATATGGATGGTGATATAGTCGATATCATCGCAGGTATTCACCCTTTCATACAGCTCCATATCGTTTTCGCAGCCCATCCGTCCTTCATTGCCGGTGCTGACCATATGCACGGGGTCGATCGACTTGATAAGGGCTGCTGTGCTGTGGATGTAGTTCACGAAAGCATCACGCACTTCAGGCGAGCCGCTGAAGCATCTCGGCTCATTGCATATCTGCCAGCTGAATATGGCAGGATGATCCTTGAGCGTGGAGACGATATTGCGGATGTAGTTGTGATTGAGCTCTATGGCCTTTTCATTGGTACAGAAGGCTGCCATGGCGTCCATGTATGCAGGATAGCCATCTACCGAAGGTTCAGGCTGGGGTCCGGCTCCGGCCGCCTCCAGATAGTCTGCGAAACCGTATGACCACTCCCAAGCGTTGTTCAGGAAAAGGACTGCACACATGCCTCTGTCCTGCATACGGTCCAGTGCATATTCAAGGCCATCCATGTCCTCACCTTCTGTGGCAAGAACCCTGAGGTTGGTGATACCCAATGACTTGAGAGTATCAAGCTCCCTGTCCAGCCTCTCGCGTCCCTTGCTGTCCGCAGCAAGCCTGCCCGCATACCAAAGATTGGTGCCGATGAAATATTCCGATCTGCCCTCCTTGAGGATGTTGCCGTCCTCTGCAGTCCAGACTGACTTCGATGGAGTGGTGCAGCATGATATGCTCAGTGCCAGCAATGAGCTAAAAAACAATGTTTCGAAATACCTGATAATAGTGTTCTTTGAAAGTGGCATATGTACTTAATTAACAGTACACAAATATAAGCCATATGCATTTACGAAAGGAATACTATTATCGCAATAATACGTGCAATTTTAACAGAATGAAGTTCCTGCTGGAAATTAGACGATGAACTTATGCTTTTTGTACATCTGCCTGAAGTCTCTCGGAGTCATCCCCTTGTTCTTCATGAACAATCTGTTGAAGTTTGAAAGGTTATTGAAACCGGTAGCATAACTGATCTCCGAAATAGAAAGCGACGTGTCGATAAGCATTCTTGATGCAGCACCCAGCCTTACGTCCATTATGTATGATGTCAACGTCTTTCCTGTCCTTTCCTTAAAGAAACGGCAGAATGCGCCCGCACTCATTCCGGCCTCGGATGCGACTTCTTCAAGTTTGATGATTCTTGTGTAATTAGCATTGATAAAGTCCGCAACCTTCTGGATCCTTCTGCTTTCGTCACTTTTGTTGGAATTGGTGAAAGAGCTGCTGGCCAGCACTTTGAATTCCGACAGCGACAGTGTGAACAGAACGCTCATCATTTTCTGGAACTGTTCAAAACTGTTCTTGTTCTCCGGCAGGGAATCCATTATGCCGTATGTCTTGAGAATCGTTTCTGTAGGAAAAGATATTCCCTTCTCTGCTTCTTTCAGCATCCTGCTCACGCTGATGAACTGATTTTTACTCAGTATACTTTCCGGAAAGAGGCTCGCATCGAACTGAATGGTTATTTCATGTATGTTACTGTTCGTGCACTCACCTTGGCTCCAAGCATGCTCAAGATTCGGTCCTACCAGGACCAGATCTATATCCCCGAGGGTTTCCACACTATCCCCTACTATCCTTACTGCGCCGCTGGCACCTTG
>JAZUKB010000094.1:0-1505 GCA_045643085.1 Candidatus Cryptobacteroides sp. | reverse complement strand
ACGTGAGATTTGCGCAATATACGAGGCAGAGCTGGCCGGATGTCCCGGCATCAGTTTCCAGCAGAGCGCCGGATATGAGCACGTCCATAGCCGTCACATATTTCCCATACTTGTCGATTCTGACGCGCTGAAGATAAACAGGGATACATTTATGCAGCAGATGAAGGAACGTAATGTCGGCACTGCTATCCATTACAACGCCATTCATCTGTTCAGCGGGTATGCCAAGGCACTTGGAATGAAACGAGGAGACCTTCCCGAAGCGGAATACGTGTCCGACAGAATACTGTCCATACCTTTGTTCCCTGCGATGACGGACGATGATGTTGCATATTGCATTGAGGCAATCAGGGAAATTTGCGGACAATACATCAGATAAATCATTGAAATGAAGATACTTGTAACAGGAATAAACGGATTCATAGGTTCGCATTTTCTGGACTATGCGATTGCAAATACCGACTGGGAAATAACAGGCGTGGATATTTCCGACTCATACGTCAGCAGGCACGCTGACAATCGCAGGTTTAAGTTCCATAAGGCGGATATAAGCGGAAATGGCGAATTGCTCCGAAAACTTCTTTCCGAGGCCGACCTTGCCATTCTTCTCGCCGGCATCGCGCGTCCGGCTGAATATATGACCCATCCGATGAAGGTGTTCGAACTGGATTTCGAATATAACTACCGTATGGTGAAGATGTGTGCTGAAGCCGGGGTGAGGATCATCTTCCCTTCCACTTCGGAGACATATGGAATAGGGAGCGGCCAGCCTATGAACGAAGAGAAGACAAATCTGGTACTTGGCCCAATCTGCGAGACAAGATGGATATACAGCAATGCAAAGCAGATGATGGACCGCATCATCTTTGCACTCGGGCAGGAAAGGGGACTGAAATTCACGATAATCAGGCCATTCAACTGGACTGGGCCGAGACTTGACTCATTCGCACACGCTGAGCAGCATCAGGCCAGGGTACTTACCCAGATGATTTATGACACCCTGAACAGGCACGAGATAATCATAGCCGGTGACGGCTCACAGAGACGCAGCTTCACCTGGATTGGCGACGGTATAGAGGCAATCGCATCAATAATAAAAGCGGGAGATGCCGCCTGCGGCAGAATCTTCAACATCGGAAACCCCGACAACAACTGTTCAATCAAAAGATTCGCTGAAAAACTGCTCGCCATAATGAAGGAGATTCCCGAAACGGCAGAGGCGGCACGGCAGACTGTATTGAAAACCGAGTCATACGCTTCGTACTATGGCAGAAATTATGCCGACACCTCGAACAGGATACCCGATATCAACAATATCCATTCTGTTACAGGATGGAGTCCGACGGCCTCTACGGAGGAAATAATCAGACGTACTGTAGAATATATCATACAAGAGGAGCACCTATGAAATCCTTATTTGTAAAAGAACTGCTGGAAACGGCGGCCCGTTATGAAGACAAGGTTGCATTCGTCGATCTGGACGGCAACCGTTCGACCACATACGG
>JAZUKB010000093.1:0-10154 GCA_045643085.1 Candidatus Cryptobacteroides sp. | reverse complement strand
AGACCGACCAGATGCCGTTCCCCTGCCAGTCCATAGGATATCTGACGTTGCCTGATACTAGACAGAGGGATTCGCCCCATCTGGTGTGGTATTCGATTGAGAAGGTTATTTTCATTGATTTAGTGTAAGGCGGTAAAGTTTATCAAGTCGGCAGACAGGGATTACAATTTGTAATAGCTGGAAAGGATTGCAGCAAACCATCTGGCGGGCAGAATCTTTTTCAAGGTTACCGAAAGCCTCTGCTCGAATGTGGAAATGATATAGCTGTAGGCGGGATTTTTCTTCTTGACAATCTTTGCAATCTTTTCGGCGAGATAATCGGGTTTGAGTCCTGTCGTCTCGTCCTTCTCTATGCTGGCAAGGGATTCGGCATAACTCGGATATGCGGTGTACGCCTTTTTGTCCGTGACGCTCTTCCTCTGTGCCGTGAAATGCGTGGCGAAATCCCCCGGCTCGATGACGATGACCTGGACTCCGTGCTTGCGCACTTCAAGTCTGAGTGCCTCGCAATAACCTTCGATTGCAAATTTGGATGCAGAATACAATCCCTGGAAAGGAAGTCCCATAAGTCCTCCGATTGAGCTGAAGCATATTATCTTTCCCTGCCCCTGCTTCCTCATTACCGGGACTACGTGATGGAGGAATCTGACCATTCCCATCCAGTTGACGTCCATCTGCCTGCGGGCATCCTCAAGAGAATTGAACTCAAGCGGACCACCGATACCCATACCGGCGTTGTTGATGAAGACATCAATCCTTCCTTCTGAAGAAAGTACCTGGTTGACGGCCTCTTCAACCTCGGAATCAACTGTGGCTTCGGCCTGGATGTAAGTGACACCTGGAATGAATTCCTTGGCGTGTCTGTGTGTTCCGTAAACCTTGTGCCCGTCGGCGGAGAGCCTCTCCGCCATTGCCTTGCCGAACCCTGAAGTAATGCCGGTAATCAGGATAACCATATTATTACGCTATTATTCCCAGTTGTTTGAATATCTTCGTGAGTTTCTCGACGGCAATGTCCACCTGCTCGCAGGTATGTGTGGCCATAAGGGCGAAGCGGATCATGACATCCTTTTCAGGAACTGCCGGAGCAATCACAGGAGTGATGAATACACCCTCGTCGAGGGCCATCTTGACGATTGTCATCGCCTTAATGGTGTCACGGACGAACAGAGGAATGATTGGGGATTGAGTATGTCCGATATCGAAACCGTTTGCCTTGAATGCATCCTGTGCGTGGCGTGTTACCTTCCACAGATTGTCTATCCTTTCCGGTTCGGAGAGCATAATGTCTATGGCCTTGCTTACTGCAGCAACGTTTGCGGGGGGCATAGAGGCGCTGAAAATCAATGAACGTGACTGGTGCTTGAGCACGTTGATGACGTCAGCGTCAGCTGCGATGAATCCTCCCAGAGAGCCGAAGCTCTTGGAGAATGTACCCATTATCAGGTCGACCCTATCGGTTTCACCGAAATGATTTGCCGTTCCGCGTCCGTGGTCTCCAAGCACTCCGAGACCGTGTGCATCATCAATCATTATGGATGCATTATATTTCTCACAGAGGTCACAGATCTGAGGGATAGGTGCGATATCTCCTTCCATAGAGTAAACACCATCGACCACAATGAGCTTGAAAGCATCCTTCTCACAAATCTGGAGTTTCTTTTCGAGGGACTCCATATCATTGTGCTTGAACTTGTAAACCGTACTGAAACTCAACCGGCTTCCGTCTATGATGCAGGCGTGGTCGAGTTCATCGAGGAGTATATATGAACCGCGGATACCCAGACAGCTGACAACACCGAGGTTTACCTGGAATCCTGTGCTGTAGGTGACAGCCTGATCCTTTCCCACGAGTTTTGCAAGCTTCTCTTCGAGTTCGCAGTGGATGTCAAGGGTTCCGTTGAGGAATCTTGATCCGGAACAGCTTGTGCCATATTTTTGTATTGCAGCTATGGCTGCTTCCTTGAGTCTTGGGTCATCGGAAAGTCCAAGATAGGAGTTCGAACCGAACATCAGGGCTTTCTGGCCGTTTGCCATCGTCACCACAGGATCCTGTCCTGTTGAAATCGGACGATAATACGGATAAATACCTTTTGCCTTAATATCTTGAGGCACAGTGTATTTGTCGCAAATTGCATTTAATTGCTTTTGCATTTTTTAAGGTTTTAATACACGACAATGGCGCAAATATACAAAAATCTGCGCAAGAGTTTCCTACTTTATTGAGATTCCGAAACCTCCTCCAGGAGCCATCTTGACAGGGATAATGCTGTTGCAGTCAACAGTTTGCGTTCGTATGTCGTAAGCTTGCGGATTGTCCAGGAAGTGAGCGTCGGGAGCATCTGAATAGATGGTTGCGGTGTATTCTCGGCCGGGCTCAAGGAAGTCGAAACGGACTTCGAATTCCCTTTCCTGAGAATCTGTCACTCCTCCTACGAACCAGAGACCGGTGTCCTTCGCTTTTCTGGCTGCGACCACATAGTGCATAGGCTCGGCGTAGAGATAACGGCTCTCGCTCCAGTCCACTGCCACGTCCTTTATGAACTGGAATGCGTCCATATGTTCCAGATAATGTTCCGGAGTGTCGGCGGCCATCTGCAGAGGGGAGTACATCGTAATATACAGGCCGAGCTGTCCGGCGATAGTGGAATTCACGTGCGAATCGTTTCCGCACCATTCCTTGAGGTTCTGCTCGAAAATACCCGGAGTATAGTCCATAGGACCTCCGTTCAACCTGGTGAAAGGAAGTATTGCCGTATGTCCCGGGGTGATACCTCCGAAGGCCTGATATTCGGTACCCATCGCGGATTCGTTCCCTATGAGGTTCGGCCAGGTCCTGCACAGTCCGGTAGGGCGGACCGCTTCGTGTGCATTCACCATTATGTGGTGCCTGGCGGCTTCCTTGACGCAGTACAGATAGTGATTGACCATATATTGGTTGAAATGATACATTCCCTGAGGCAGGATGTCGCCCACGTATCCGGATTTGACGGCATCATAGCCATATCTGTTCATAAGGTCATATGCCGCTTCCAGGTGACGTTCATAGTTTCTTGGGGAACTGGATGTCTCGTGGTGCATCACAAGCCTGATACCTTTGGAGTGGGCATATTCATTCAATGCTTCGATGTCGAAATCAGGATAAGGGGTCAGGAAATCGAAGACATAATCCTTGTCACAGTTGGCCCAGTCCTCCCAACCGATGTTCCATCCTTCCACGAGCAGGGCATCGAACCCGTTGTCCGCGGCAAAATCGATATAGTAACGGACTCTTTCGTTGTTGCCGCTGTGGCGTCCGTGCGGCTTGGCGGATGAATAGTCCGTCTGTCCAAGTTTCACAGACTGGAAGTCATCGGTGTAATGCCAGTTGCCGTACCCCGCAATCATTTCCCACCATACACCCATATATTTGACAGGATGTATCCAACTGACGTCCTCGATGGCACAAGGGTCGTTGAGGTTGAGGACCAGACGGCTTTGCAGCTGCTCGACGGCTGTCCGGGCGACCTGGACGGTACGCCATGGAGTCTTCGCAGGTGTCTGCAGATTGCCCTTGTATCCCTGGGCATCCGGAGTCAGCCAGGCCTGCAGACTGTGTTTGCGGCAGTTAACCAGAAGACTCATACAAGGGAAATCCACCAGGGCGGCTTCGTGTATGTTCACGTAGAGTCCGTTCTGCATCTTCATCTGCAGACTTGTCTGGACACCCGAAGTGCTGAAGAAAGTCTGACTTGAATTGCCTCTGAGTTTGTCCTTGAAGTGGGCGCTCACTTCTGACAGACGGCATTCCGTGTATTCGTATTCCTGGGTGTCGTAATCTCCCGGTATCCACCAGGCCAGACAGTCATCAGCCATAGCGAACTCCGTGAGTTCCTCTTTCACTACGAAATAGACCAGAGGCTGCCCTTCGGGGAATTCGTATCTGAATCCCAGACCGTCATCGAACAGGCGGAAACGGATGTCCATCCTGCGTCCGGATTCCGGTTGGATGAGGCGTACAAGCATCTCGTTGTAGTGGTTGCGGATAGAAGACTCCTCGCCCCATACCGGTTCCCAGATTTCATCGAAGGAATCGAATATGACGGTGTCGGCAACGAAACCGTCATACATTGAAAATCCCGGTTTGCTGTCCTCCTTTGTGATTTTGGACCCTTTGATCTTGATTTCCTCCGCTTTTACGGTACCTCTCATATCGAAACCCATACGGCTTGGAAGTATGATGTCAGTGCCACACCTGCTGAGGGTGTACTGAGGAGCTCCGTCGACAAGGGCAAATTGAAGGTTGAGATTCCCGTCAGGGGAGTTGAGTTCGCCATAGGGCTGCCAATCGACACTGCTGCATGCCGTAAGTGCAAACAGACAGAAAATAAGGGTCTTTATTTTCATGTTATGATGATTTTTCATTTGTATCAGAATTGAAGTACGAGGCATTCGCGTCCTCCTACCGTCATAGGGGCGGTTACGTCAACGCTTTCTCCTGTTATGACATTGGTGCCAACGGTCAGTCCCGAGGTGATTTCACTGTAGTCCGGCCAAGGAATTTCGCGCGGCTGCGGGTTGTTGTTCACATAGACGAAGACGATGCCGTCTTCGGCGTGGCGGAAATATGCGTAGGTGTTGTCTCTTGAAAGGAAATGCCTGAAGCCTCCTTCCTGCACGACCCTGCATCCCTTCCTCCATTGAAGGAGGGTCCTGACATAGTCGTGGAGGTCCTTTGCGGCAGGGTCCTGCGCCCAATCTTCATTGAATTCCACCCTGAGCCCACCGTGCCCCTGTGACCTGTCGCGGCTGACGGCCATATACTCGTCTCCGGTATATATCTGAGGGAAACCCCTGAGAGTGGCCATCAGAGTCATAATGATTTTCATCTTGGCTGGATCCTTCCCGACTATGTCCGCAATGCGGTCAGTATCGTGATTTCCCGGGAAAATCATCATATTGCTGACGTCTTGGAAATAGACATCATTTGCCATCGAATCATAAATCTTCGTGATGCCCTCGTCCCAGCTCTCGCTGTCGGAATTGATGCTCCGGCATATTGCATCGCGGAGGCAGAAATCCATAATCGAAGGAAGATGTGAATTGAACCCGTCCCTGTTGGGATTGTCAGCCTGCCAGTATGCCACCTGTGGGACATTAACGGACCATACTTCCCCTACGATATTGAGGGCGGGGTATTCGTTGAGGACAGATTCGCACCATTCCGCCATAGGATATTTCTCATTATAAGGGTACGTGTCCACGCGCAGACCGTCCAGGTCGGCCCATTCAATCCACCATACGGCCCACTGCTTGAAATACTGGAGGACGAACGGATTGTCGAGATTCATATCGGGCATCGAGGTGTCAAACCATCCTCCCAGCATATTCTCCTTGTCCAGATTGGAGCAGTATGGATCATTCTGTGCCGAGAAGGCGCAGTTTGAATGGGTATATTCCGGCCATTGGTGCACCCAGTCTTCGAACGGCAGATCCTTCATCCACCAGTGGGCGGCTCCGCAGTGATTTGTGACGATGTCCATAATCATTTTCAGACCGTGGGAATGGGCGTCCTTTACCAGTTCACGATAGGCGAAATTGCTTCCGAAACGGCTGTCAACGTGATAGTAGTCGGAGCAGGCATACCCGTGGTAAGAACTCTCCGGCTCGTTGTCTTCAAGTAGTGGATTCGCCCAGATAGCGGTCATCCCCAGATCCTGAATATAGTCCAGATGATTGCGGATACCCCTGATGTCGCCTCCGTGACGGCCGAAAAATGCATCGTAGTCGGCTTTTTCATCCGTGTCGGAAGTATTGTCGTTTGAAGGGTCTCCGTTGGAGAAACGGTCCGGCATCAGAAGGTAGATTGCATCGGCGGGGCCGAAACTCTTCCTGTCGGCGGAGCCTTCACGTCTTTCAGCTATTTCATACGGAACACTGAAACTGTTCCCATCCTTTGTGAAAACGATGTTGTATGTGCCGGGCTCCGCTACTGGAGAGACGTTGACGTCAACAAAAGCATAGTTGGGGCTGTCCGCCTTGTGCACACCCGTCACTTTCACTCCTTCTCCTCCACTTATGCTTATGTCATAGGATGCTATGTCATCTCCCTGGATAAGAAGCTGGAGAGGGGTTTTCATGCCGACCCACCAGCTGAGGGGTTCCACTCTTTCAACCTTTTTCCCCGGATAACTTATGACGAAATTCCACGGAGCCCGCAGTTGGACGCCGACAGTGACGGTATTGTCTCCGAGTGTCCTTTTGAACTCGATGTGGTTGCTGTCGCACTCTATCATTTCGAAAACAGCTTCAGGGTCTCCGGACCTGAGGGCCGGATTTGAGTGTTTGATATCCGAGAGGTATTTATAGAAATCTGAATATTCGTTCCAGTCGTATGAAGGGATGGAGTCCTTCTCGAAGAAGGCGAACCTGTGATGCATCCCGACTTCCTGTCCCGTGTATATCAACGGCTGCGTCCCGGGGAGTGTCCAGCAGAGAACGGTCATAGCCTTCCAGGCATCCCCCATACGTTCGAATTCCGTACCGGCCCAGGCGTTCTCATCGTGGTTTGAGGTGAACGCCAGACGCATTGCGTCCGAAGGGTAGTTCCGCCTCTCGGTCTTGATATATTCTCCGAGCTTCGTGCCGTCCGCTTTTCCGGCGGCAATGTCATTGAGAAGATGGTGGAGTTCCCAACTGTAGCTTGCGTCAAATCCGGATACGGTGTGAAGTTCCGGTTTCTCTCCTTCGGCAAGCCAATATCTGCCCGGATACTCCTCCCTCATAGGACTTATCATAGATTCCCAATATTCCACGGGCATTTCTCCCGCCACGTCACATCTGAATCCATCCACACCCCTTCCGAGCCAGAAACGGAAACAGTCGCGCATTGAAGCACGCATCTCCTCATTGGAGAGATCCATAGGAGCGATGTCCGTCCAGTCGTGCTGGACGACGAAATGGCCTTTCTCATCGTGCAGGAACCAATCAGGATGCTCCTGAGACCATTTGGAATCGGGGGAAGTATGGTTTGCCACCCAGTCGAGAATCACTTTCATACCGAGTCTGTGCGCTTCCTGTACGAATTCGTCGAAATCTTCCAGAGTTCCGTATTCGGGATTGATGGCGAGATAATCCTGCGGGGCATAATAAGAACCCAGGGTCCCTTTGCGCTCAAGTTTCCCGATAGGATGGACAGGCATCAACCAGACAATGTCCACGCCTATTTCTTTCAGCATAGGGAGAACTTCTGCGGCAGCATCGAAAGTCCCCTCGGGAGTGAGCTGACGGACGTTCATCTCATAAATAACGGCATCCCTGCTCCATTCTGCATCGGGCGTCTCTTTGACTGCGGGAGAGGAACAGGCGAATATGGTCACCGCTGTGACCAGTAGGGTCAGATATCGTTTCATATCTTGTTTGGAATAATGATTTTTGCTTTTACGAGTCCCTTGGAGGACACTTCTATGTTGACGGAGCCGTCGGTCGCGCCTCCTTCTACGATAAAGCACAAGGATCCGCTGAAAAGGTGCATACGAGGCTCTTGGAAACTTTCAAGACAGGTAGGATCTCCGTTTGCAACAGCCTTGAAACTGCCTGACCCGCTGACTTTGATGTTGATGAGATTGTCGGCATCCGGTACGGGATTACCGTCCCTGTCAACAACGGTGACAGTCAGATAGACAAGGTCGTCGATGCCTTCAAGACACGTCCTATCGGCAGATATCCGCAGATATTTCGGGGCTCCGGCGGTGTGTACTGTCCTTTCCTCTGCCTTGTTCCCGTCCTTGTCATAAGCGATGACCTTCAATTCTCCGCTTTGATAGACCACGTCATCCCATACGAGCCGGAAACGTTCGGTGGAAGATTCGGCATTGAGACTCCTGCGCCCGCGGCTTTCTCCATTCACGAACAACTCGGCAGAAGGATATGAGGTATAGACAAAAACAGGCGTGACCTTGCCTTCCCTTCCCGGCCAGGTCCAGTGGGGGAGAATATGCAGTGTCTGCTCGGACTCATTCCACATACTGCGGTACAGGAAGAATCTGTCCTTTGGGAGTGTCGCGAGGTCCAGTATGCCGAACATCGAGGAGTGGTTCGGCCAGGCATCCGTATCATAAGGCGTAGGCTCACCGAGATAGTCGAAACCTGTCCATACGAACTGTCCCAACAGCCACGGATAATCGATATCCGCAGCAAAGTCTTCGTCGGGGATGTTGCTCCAGGTACAGTAGTCGAGATCATAGGAACTGCATTGGTGGTCCTCAGAACACTCGCTCATCGCCTTCCTGACAGGAAAATGATAGATGCCGCGTGATGATACGGTGGACGCTGTTTCTGTGCCCAGTATGAATCCTTGCGGAAGGAGCGGGAACAACTGCGTGTATCTGTCAACCTTGTAATTGAACCCCGGGATGTCAAGAACTGAACTCATACCGTATGCGATACCTCCGTCAGGCTGATCCATACCGCTTGTCACAGGACGCGTAGGATCCTCCCGATGGCAGATTTCCTGCAGGGAACGGCAGACTTCCACTCCGTGATCCGACCACTGGGAAGGGACTTCATTGCCGATGCTCCACATCACGACGGAAGGGTTGTTCCGGAAATGCCTAATCATATTGACCAGGTCTTTTTCCGCCCACCGGTCGAACAAACGGTGATATCCGTTCTCGCATTTCGCCTCGTCCCATTCGTCGAAAGGCTCCACCATCAGCATAAAACCCATCTCGTCGCAAAGTTCCACGAGGGTCTGTGACGGCATATTGTGTGATGTACGGATGGCATTGCATCCCATATCCTTGAGAAGGGCCAGTCGGTGGCGTATGGCCGAACGGTTTACGGCTGTTCCCAATGCGCCCAGGTCGTGGTGGTTGCATACACCCCTGAACATAGTGTGTTCCCCGTTGAGGAAGAATCCTTCCAAAGGACGATATTCCAGACTCCTGATTCCGAATCTTGTAACCACGCTGTCCAGAACCCTGTTCCCCTGGGTTACGGAGACCCGGTTGCGCCACTTTGCCACCTCCCACTCCGTTTCGATGGAAGCGCCATCCATTATCTTGGTGACGGCTGTATAGAGGGCTGGAGATTCCGGACTCCAAAGGGAAGGATTATCCACTGTAAGATGTTGGGTTACCGGATCAGGGAGATAAAGCTTGCGTGTGTCGGTGCTTCTGGCAACCTCTTTCCCCTCACCGTTCAGGATAACTGTCTCCAGAGTCACCACGCTTCCGTTTTCCAGCCCCTCAATCTCGGTGCTGACAGTTATGGTTGCCTTCTCGTCGCTCACGTGAGGAGTCGTGATTCTGGTTCCCCATACGGGAACGTGGACAGCAGGACTGTCTATGAGACGGACTTCCCGGTACAGTCCCGCGCCGGGATACCATCTTGAGGACCCCTCAAGATTTTCAAGCAGAACGATTATCTCATTGTCCCCTTCTCTGACAAATCGGCTGATATCGAAATGGAAGGCATTGTATCCGTACGGCCATTCCCCTGCCTCCAGTCCGTTTACCAGGACTTTGGCATTGCTCATAGCTCCGTCAAAATACAGGCTGAGGCTCCTCCCCGTCGTGTCCGGTATGTTGACTGTGGTACGATAGCAGCCCTTTCCGATCCACGGAAGTCCTCCGCTGCGTGCCGTGTGCTCCACGGCTTCGGTTTCCCCGTTCTGCGTTATCGCCGTGACCTGGAGGTCAATGGATCTGTCGAAAGGTCCGTAGATTGCCCAATCGTGTGGAACGCGGACTTCCGTCCATCCGTCTTTTTTCGAATAGTCGTGATCTTTTCTGAACTGCCAGTTCGGAAGCAGGATGGAAACAAGGGCATAGAAAAGCAGCAGTTTCATATCTGATGGGTTTTGAAAGGGTCCAGTGCTACGGTCGGCATCCCGTTGGAAAATGCTCCGTACTCATAGTTGAAACGGGATTTCTCGGCTTCAGGTTCCCAAAGTATCACTCCTTTGAACCATTCGTAGCCTACGGTGTTGTCAAGAATGTATTCGAGACAATCCCTGGATGCCTCCGGCAAGGCGTTCGGCATACCGAATTCGACAAGCATTACAGGTTTCGAATATCTTTCGTGAAGCATCTTGAAATTATTAACGGCCTTTTCCGTCTTGGCTTTCCAGTCAGGATAGGCTCCGTTTTCCCAATATGAAGGGTAGAGAGACA
>JAZUKB010000092.1:0-6819 GCA_045643085.1 Candidatus Cryptobacteroides sp. | reverse complement strand
ACTCTGCTATGCGAAACAGCCCCTTATTATTTCAACTGGATGCTTTTCTTCCACCGTTACCTCCACGACAGTTCATTTACCCCGTCCGAGGAGGACAGGAAGTGGGCGGAGGAAGCCGAAGCATACGTACTGGCCAACAGGAAAAGCAAGAAAGAATGGGGACTGAAGCAGCAGGAGATGCAGGCCGTGGGATTCCACGGGATGACGGACGTACAATTCTCAAAATATGTCAATGATTTTATCAACAGCGAATATGTCATTGGACTTACCAACCTGAAATGGGGAACTGCTCTGTATTGGCCTATGATTGAGGTTGTATCTTATCTGGTTGCAAATGACTTCGTCGTCTTCCTGTGCTCTGGGGTGGACCGTGATGCGTGCAGGGTCCTCTCGGATGGCATCTATGACATCCGGAAGTATCATATGATAGCTTCCGATGTCAATTATGTCCTGGAGAATCAGCCGGAATGGGTTGAGTTGGTAAGTTCGGAAGACTACAAATACACGCCGGGAGAGGAAGTCCAGAGAGGGGATTTCATGCAGCTGAACACCGCCATCAACAAGATTGTCAAGATGAGAAGGGAGCTCGGACAGAAGCCTATCCTGTCTTGGGGCAATTCAGGAGGAGATTACCCTATGTTCCACTATACCAACAGGGACAACATTTATCCGCACATTTCTTTCTGCCTTCTGTGTGACGATACGGAGCGCGAACTCGGCAACCTCGAAAAGGCGGCCAAGTGCAAGTCCGACTGTGAGCAGAACGGCTGGATTCCTGTATCTATGCGGGACGAGTGGTGGACAATATACGGACCGGACGTCAAGCGTGGTGGCTCCGGGTTATCTACTTCCTCTCGTAGACGTAACCTATCTTCCCGGTAGCCCATTTGATGAAATGCTTCATATTTGGAGCATCCGTGTGGCCTCCGTCGTGCTGACGCCAGGCAAGGTTGCCGTCTAGAACATCTTCATTTACACCCGGCATCGGAACTGTGCGATAATCGTTACCGAGGCCAAGGTCTGTGGATCCGACCAGTTTGTATGCCTCTCCAGCCGCGATGGTTGCCTGCCAGCTGCCGTACTGATCGAGCCACTGTGCATCACCCTGTTCAGGGATACCGTAACTGATGAAGCACAGACGAGGGGCGCACATAGCGATAAGCTCGTGTGAGTCCACAGGGAGCATATCGGCGCTGCCGGCACCGTTCTTCCCCTCTACTGCGTTGTACTTGATATAGTTGCCGGCCATCCAGTGGTATTCTCCGCTGGTTGCAAGATTTTCAAGACCTTCTCCGAAGATCCTTCTGTGGAGAGTTGCGCCACCCTTACCGGAGGAGCCGATGAGTCCCATTGCGAACCTCTCTTCAAATGCGAGCGTGACAAGGGCCGCCTTGCCATAACGTGACACACCCTCGATACCTACGTGACTTGCGTCGACGTCAGCATCGGTTTCAAGATAATCGAGACCGCGGGCAGCGCCCCACGCCCAAGCCCTGAGCGCGCCCCAATCATCCGGCTTGCGGGGCTGTCCCTTGTTCACCAGACCGATGATGCCGCGCGTAAGTCCTGCGCCGTTGTCAGCCTGTATGCTTGACGGGTCGATCATAACGTAGCCCCAGCCTGCAGCGAGGAGCTGCTGGTTTGAAGGTGGATCCTGTCCTGGTGCGAGCTGTGGCCTGGCGAACATTGCAAACGGATTCGCCGCTTCGAACGGCTGCCAGGCAGGATATTTCTTCATCAGCTCCGATGTCTGGGGGTCAGCTTCAAGAAGACGGCGGAGAGCCTTGTTGATAACCTCCATATCGTCCCTTGCCGGGGTGACTGGATTTGGAAGGTTCGCCGGTCCGAACATCATCAGTACTGGGACCGGGCCTTTGGCGTCAGCAGGTGTGACGACCACCATCTTGATATCCACATTGATCTCAGGGCAGGAAGAATTGTCCACGTGTCCGACAAGTTTCTTTGCTTTCGCGGCATTCATTCCCACCCACTCAATTTCCTCACATTCAACTGTCCAGATCACGTCAGGGACATTCTCCGGGACGCGGCCATAGACCTCGCTCTCGAAGCCTTCCTTGATCTCGGGACGGCGGATGTTCCACCAGTCCTTCGCTGTCCTGACCTTCTTCCCCTTGCTTGTCTTCATCAACTCCGGAATCACAGGATAAGGATTGGCCTTGGATTCGTCGTAGTTCGCGGCATAAGGGCTGCTCTGGTCTGCATCGAATCCGCGTCTTACGGACTTGATACCGAGCTGGTCGAGCATATTCTGGAAATCCTGTTCAGCAGTGAAGGTCACCGGCTTCTGCGCAGATGACGTGGCGCAAAGGAGGATTGCAGCCGCAATTGTGAGGATTCTCTTCATCTATGACTTGCTTTTTTAGAATGATTTGAATATACCCAGAGAAACATCGTTCAAGATGCTGAGACGGAACGCTCCGTGTTTCTCAACTCCATAAAATCCCAAGCGGCCGAAATGACATCTGAGCGAGAGTTTCTTGTTTAAATCATACGAAAATCCAGGCCTTACCCCTACTCCCCAACTGAAGGCGGCAGATGAGGAAGTAACGGCTCCAAATTCGGCTATGGCGTCTGCAAAGACCTTGAACGAACCTGTCTTAAAGAAACTGTACCTTACGTACGGATTGAATGAAAAGGCGAAAGACGTATTGGATGCGCCATCGGTTCCAACTATTGTAGGCCCGAAAGGAATGGCTATTCCCGCTGCAAGTTTGTCATTGAAATTGTATCCGGCTTCCGGGGAGATAACGAAAGAGAAATCGGTCACTCCGCTACCTGCCTGCAGATCAAGTCCAACAGAACCGCCTGCATACCATTGTGCCTTTGCACTGAAAGATATTGCCGTGAGGGCAATAACGATTGTCAAAAGTTTTTTCATGATTATTATTGTTTTTATCATTGTTGTCCGAGTTCAAAGTTACATCTATTTCCAACAATTTCAAACTGACTGTATACAGAAATATTTGATGCCATATTTGATAATTTAAGTTAAATTTGTCCCGATATGGCTACAAAGAACACGACCCTGTGGTATTGCACTTCCTGCGGTAACGAGAGTCCCAAATGGATGGGGCGCTGCCCTGCCTGCGGGGAGTGGAACACGATGGTGGAGGCTCCTGCCGAGTCCGGTAAGAAATCATCTTCATCCGGCCGCAAACCTTTGCACCTCAAGGATATAGACCGCTCTTCCGAGGACAGGATATCGTTGGGAATGGAAGAAATTGACAGAATCCTTGGGGGAGGTATAGTGCCCGGATCCCTGGTGCTTCTGGCAGGAGAGCCAGGTATCGGCAAGTCAACGCTTTCCCTGCAGATTCCCCTGCACTGCCCTACCCTGAACACTCTTTATGTCACGGGGGAGGAAAGCGCGAAACAGGTCAGGATGCGCGCCGACCGTCTTGGAAGTTCGGCCGACAACTGCTATATCTTCACCGAGACGCTCGTGGACAGCATCATCGCTGAAGCGACGACACTCAAGCCGGATTTGATGATAGTGGACTCCGTGCAGACGATGTATACCGACGGTGTTGATTCCGCCCCAGGCTCGGTCTCACAGATCAAGGAAGTGGCGGCATCCCTGCTCAGGTTCGCAAAGGAGTCCGGAGTGCCCGTCATCCTTATCGGACATATCACAAAAGACGGATTCATAGCCGGTCCGAAGATTCTGGAACATATCGTGGACGTGGTCCTTCAGTTCGAAGGAGAGAACAGGGGTTCGTACAGGATACTCAGAAGCATAAAGAACAGATTCGGGTCCACTTCCGAGCTCGCCGTGTTCGAAATGACAGGCACAGGCCTGCGCGAGGTTGACAACCCGTCCGAGTTGTTGATTCCTATGCACGAGCAAGGGCTCAGCGGAGCTGCGATATGCGCAATGCTGGACGGCACCAGACCGTTCCTTTTCGAGGTTCAGGCACTCGTGAGCTCGGCTGTCTATGGTACCGCACAGCGTTCCGCTACAGGATTCGACACCCGTCGTCTGAATATGCTTCTGGCAGTACTTGAGAAACGTGCCGGATTCCATCTGGCGGCTAAGGACGTATTCCTCAATATGGCCGGAGGACTCAGAGTTTCCGACCCGGCTGCAGATCTGGCCGTAATCGTCGCCGTACTGTCGTCCAATTTCGACTTTGCCATCCCATCCGACGTATGCTTCGCCGGGGAGGTTGGACTCAGCGGTGAGATTCGTCCCGTCCCTCAGACAGACAGGCGCGTCATCGAAGCCGAAAGGCTTGGTTTCCGCAAGATATTCGTGTCGTCCTTCGCTTCCGTGGAAGCAAAGGTTTCCTCCATCCAGGTCATCAGGATTCCCGACGTCCCGGCCCTCGTAAAGACTCTTTTCAGATAGGCTCCGGTCAGAACTCTATATCAAGCCCCTGGTAGAAGTCCAGCAACTTAGTCTGGTACAAACACTCGTAAAGTGCCTGAAGATAGTTTGAGGCCGCCTCAAGATCACGGTTCTTGGACTCGTTGTATTCGGTGATGTTGGCCTTGCCGTTCTCGTATTTCTCTCTGGTAAGTTCGAACGACGCCTCGGCGCTTCTGGCCGCGTGTTCGCTGCTCACAAGTTTCGACTGGGATGCCACAGCATTGTAATATGCCTGCTGAATCTCCTTGTAAAGGTTCTTCTTGACACTCTCAAGCTGCAACTGCTGATTGGAATAGTTCAACCTGGCGGTCTTGAGGTTGTTCCTGTTTGACATTCTGGAGAATATCGGCACGTTCAGCGACAGCCCTATGTACTGGCTGAAGTTATTGCTCATCTGATCCGCGAAACTTGCGGAAGGTCTGTCCGAAGTCGTGTAGTAATTGGTTCCGATACCACCGTTGAGAGACAATGAAGGAGAGAACGCACCCTTCGCTATGTCAATATTCTTGGAAGCATAGTCCAATCGGAGTTTTTCCGCAAGGACTGACGGCTTGACATCTATCGCTCTGGCGTAAATCTCTTCCGGATTGAGGAGCATCTCCCTGCCGACCCCGTCAGTGACAGGGGTTACTATGCTGAACCCCTCCGGTGAAGGCAGTTCGAGCAACTGGGTCAGGTCGAGGATGGAAATATTAAGGTTGTTGGAAGCCTGAGTGGCGCTGAGACAGCTCTGCGCGTATGTCGCCTTCTGAGCCACCACGTCCGCCTCGCTTGCTTTGCCGTTCGCTCTCATATGTTCAAGTCTCTCCACTTGCATCGAATCTATCGATACCTGGTTCCGAGCCACCTGCAGTATCTCCTGATTGAAAAGTATCTGTACATATGCCTGTGCAACAGCCACCCTTATGTCATCCTTCGCCCTTTCCAGATCGGCCGTGGCGGCCTGTAGGTCGAGCTTGGAAAGCTTCACGCCGTTTATGAGCTGCAATCCCTGGAAGACCGGCATATCCGCTCCAAGACTCAGAGACGTGTTGGTTGTATTGGTGTTTGCGTACGTGTTGTCCGCTGTCAGGCCTCGTCCGAATGAGAAATTCTGGGACACGCCTCCGGATACTCCCGGGAGGAACCGGTTCTGGGCCGTACTGAGCGCTATCTCCTTCTGCTGGACCGAAAGCTGGGTCTGCTGTATGGAGATATTGTGGTCAAGGGCATACTGGATGCAGTCGGTAAGACTCCAAGGAGTCCCCGCCGCAATCAACAATGACAATAACAATCCTTTCATATCGATTCTACTCCTTGATTTTCTTTGTTCCCCGGACAACGTCCCCTTCACTGAGTCCGCTGCGTATCTCGATGTTCACTCCGTCACTGAGTCCGGTGCTGACAGCAGTACGCTCATACTCTCCCTCGCCTTTCCTGATATACACAAACGTACTGTCGCCCTCGAATTCAAGTGCACTCTCCTGAACAAAAAGGACATCCTCGGCCTTTTCGAGTACCACCTCAGCGTTGGCGCTGTATCCTGACCTGATTTTCTGGTCACCCGGCACGCTTACCGCAGCCTTGATCTCGAACTGATTGGTACCATTGTTCTCCACAGCCTTCGGAGAGATATATTCCAGCACGGCATCGAGGGAATATCCGCGTATGGCGCCTATGGTGATCTTCATATTGTTCCCTTCGGCAAGCAGACCCACCTCCGTCTCGTCAATGTTGCCGTCGAAAATGAGGTCATTCATATTGGCGACCGTTGCGACAGTCGTACCGTCATTCATCGTATTCGCCTGGATTACGGAATTTCCGACCTTTACCGGGATATCCAGTATCAAGCCTGTGACAGTGGAGCGCACGAGCGTCGAACTTCCGGTAGCATTGGAAGAAGACACGCCGTCCCGGATGACCTCGAGGGCATCCTGAGCCGCCGCCCTCTCTTCTTTGGCCTGATTGAGGCTTTGGTACACCTGGTCATACTCCTCGGAACTTACAAGGTTCTTGTCATACAGGGCCTTTTCCCTCTCGAAATTGGTTTGTGCCTGCTTGAGGTTTATATCGGCAAGACGGACGCGGCTCTGAGCCGAACTGAGGGAGTTCATATCAGGGATAACCTTCAATTTGGCTATAATTTCGTTCTGCTGCACCTGCTCTCCCGCCTCCTTGTAGAGTTCGGAAATGATGCCGTTTATCTGAGGCTTGATGTTGACTTCGTCGCGGGGCACAATCTTGCCGGTGATGACAGTGCTCTTGCTGACATCCCCTCTTGCCACAGTAAGCTCATTGTATTCCACGACCTCCGGCTTGGAGTCGATGAAAAGGAATACAAACGTCCCGATAACGATTATCGCGATAAGCGCGAAAACGATATACTTCAAAATACGCTTCATATTGTTTTGGTTTTATTATTATTCATCTCTCATAGCATCCACAGGCTT
>JAZUKB010000091.1:0-28927 GCA_045643085.1 Candidatus Cryptobacteroides sp. | reverse complement strand
TTGCCGCAGATGCGGGCGGCTGTCTCCTCCGGGACCCGTGGCCGGCCGCGGCCTCGTGAGCGGGTGTCACGACCGAAGGGAGTGACTGGATGGAGGGAAGCGGAAGGTCTCCGGAGGAGAGCAGCCGACGCTCGGAGGGATCTATACATAAAGAAAGAGGAGGACCTGAAAGTGAAATTGACTTTTTAGTCACCCTCATCTTTGTTGTGTGATTCCGTAGGGATTCGAACCCTAGACCCACAGATTAGAAATCTGTTGCTCTATCCAGCTGAGCTACGGAACCAGCGGACTGCAAATATACTTAAAATCTCTTAATTTCAAACCAATTCGATGCCTGCAGCACGACAGGCCTCATACATTTCTTTCGGCCATACACTGCTCTGGATCTCTCCGATATGCGCCTTTCGGAGCAGGAGCATACACAATCTGGACTGCCCTATACCTCCCCCGATAGTAAAAGGAAGCTTCCCTGAAAGCAGCATACTATGATACATCAAGTCCTTTTTCCAGTCTTCTCCTCTCTCGGCCAACTGTGACGAAAGCGTCTCGGCATCAACTCTTATGCCCATACTTGAAAGCTCCAGGGCGTGTCCCAATATCGGATTCCATACGAGAAGGTCGCCGTTCAGACTCCAGTCATCATAGTCTGCGGCACGACCGTCGTGGGGCTTCCCGTTGCTGAGCGGAGCGCCTATCCCTATGATAAAGACTGCACCGTATCTGTGCGTGATGGCATCCTCCCTCCCCTTGGCATCCAAATCAGGATATTCATCAAGGAGTTCTTGCGAAGTGATGAAATGAATCTCTTCGGGAAGCTGCGGCTCTATCTGCGGAAACTCGACGAACAGTTTGTTCTCGGTCACCTTAATAGCCTCGTAAATCCTCCGGACAGTCTGCTCCAGGAAACCCCTGTTGCGGTCCTCTTTCCTGATTACCTTCTCCCAGTCCCACTGATCTACATATATCGAATGGATGTTGTCCAGTTCCTCATCCGGCCTAAGAGCATTCATATCCGTATAGATACCTCTTCCAGGCTTGACACCCATCTCAAAAAGCTTCACCCTTTTCCACTTCGCCAGAGAATGCACCACCTCCGCCTTCCTGTCATCCATATCCTTCACAGGGAAAGTGACGGGACGCTCCACTCCGTTGAGTTCATCGTTGAGTCCGGTCCCTGAAAGCACCATCATAGGAGCCGTGACGCGGAGCAGGGCAAGCTGAGCGGACAGGTTGTTCTGGAACATATCCTTGACGGCTTTGATGGCTTTCTCCGTATTCTCCACGGATCCAAGGACGTTGTGGTAATTCTCCGGCAATATCAGTCTCATTTGCGGAGGGAATTATGTACGTACGAAATTATACCCAGTATCAGTACGAGTATCGCGTGGGACTCGTGACAAATGGTGGCGAACAGTATACCGATGCCCCAATCCACGCTGTAAAGTCCGGACAGGGCCAGGGAAACGATATAATGGTATGCACCGATACCGCCCGGGACAGGGATCACGGATGCGATATTACCGACTGCCGATATGAAAAGGCCGTCCTCAAGTCCAAGATTGCTTACGGCAGGTATCGCCTTGAGCACGAAATAACTCATCAGCACATACATAACCCACACGCCCACCGTGTACATTGCGAAACGGAACTTGTTTTTCATCTTGCCGAATGAAGTGAACCCGTCCACAAGCCCCTTGGAGGCATCGGCAATCTTTGCACAGAACCGGCTGCGGTCACGGAATCGGAATACAAGCACCAGGAACAGGGCGACCAGTGCAAGCACTATCAGAACTATCCATCCAAGCCCGATACTCATCCTTCCTGAAGCCGGCTTCACGACGTTGTCTATGAAGAAACGCCCGAACCTGTTCCAATTGATGGCCAATGCGAGCACAATCATAAATGCCACCGCCATCACGTCCCATATCCTCTCCATCAGGATGGTACCCAATGTCTTTTCGTACGGAGACCTCTTCGTCGAAAGAAGACCGCATCTGAGAAACTCCCCTACTCCCGGGAGAACAAGATTGGTTATGTTGCCTATGTTGTCGGCATCCCATACCTTCAGCACAGAAGTATCCGGCTCGATTGTACGCAACATATCCCTCCAGCGCAATGCCCTGAAAAGAAGCGCGAAGACGGAAGCCACAAGAGACAATCCGACATACCACCAGTTGGTCCTGGTCAAATCCTGCCAGAATTCCTGCCAGGATACTCCTCTGAATGCCAGGAACACGAAAAGCGCCGCGAGAAGGAACGACAGGGTGAACTTTATGACTTTTTTCGTTTTGGTACCCATAGGTTGCAAAGTTAGTCATAAATCGAATATTTTGCTTAATTTTGAATTCAGTTAATCGAATTCGCTATGAAATCCATCCTTGGCATCGGAAATGCCCTCACAGATATTCTCGCCATACTCGAAGACGACACCCTGCTCCAGAAATATCATCTTCCGAAAGGAAGTATGCAGCACGTGGATATGGCCACGGGAGACAAGATCTGGCAGTCGCTCAAGCCGCTCGGAGTACACTATGTGGCCGGCGGTTCCGCCGCCAATACAATCTCCTGCGCCGCAATCTTCGGTATGCGCGCAGGATTCATCGGGAAAATCGGTGATGACGAGCTTGGTCTGCTTTTCAAAAGCGATCAGGAACAATATGGCGTCAAGAGCACACTGCTCAGGGGAAAGAACTCATCCGGAAGGAGTATGGTGTTCGTCACCGGAGCAAATGCGGAGAGAACCTTTGCCGTATATCTCGGAGCAGCGTTGGAACTCGTACCGGAAGACCTGAAGCCGGAATATTTCGAGGGATATGATTATTTCCATATAGAAGGATACCTGGTACAGAATCAGGACCTCATACGCCGTGCCGTGGAGCTGGCCCACGACGCCGGATGCATCATCTCCATTGATATGGCATCCTACAATGTGGTCGAATCCAACGACGCCTTCCTTCACGACCTGGTCGAACGATACGTCGACATTGTGTTCGCGAACGAGAGTGAATCCAAGGCGTTCACCAAGCTGGATGATCCGAAAGCGGCCCTGGAGGAGATTGGAAAGCTTTGCGATACTGCAATTGTCAAGATAGGAAAGGAGGGCAGCTGGGTAAAAAGAGGAGACGAAGTGCATTTCATAAAGCCTTGGCCGGGCATAGCCGTGGATGCGACAGGAGCCGGTGACACATACGCAGCGGGCTTCCTTTATGCTCATTCTCTCGGGATGCCTTTGAAGGTGTGCGGAGAAATCGGGTCCGTCATCGCAGCGAAGGTAGTGGAAGTGATAGGGACGAAAATCGACATCCCTAGATGGCGTGCGGCGAAAGAAGAAATCAACCGTATCATAGCAGACAACAGGAAATGATTCTGCAGCTGATACATAGTTGGGAAAGACGCAAGTCCTTGAGGAAATTCGCCAGCAATATCCCTACGGGACTGCACCCGCTTTCTGCTTTCCATACGGCGGCATTAATACTTGACTTCCAGGAAATGGACTGGGAAAAGGCGAAGATCATTGCGGAGGATTTTTTCGGCAAGAGAGGAATAAAAGTCAATTTCTATTACAATGACTTCGCGTCACTTAACTGGTATGGAAGACTTAAGACCAGTAAGTCCAACCCAAACGGCATCTGCGATGAAGACCTTTTCATTTCGCTGATGGACAGCGACGAGTATTTCGTGCGTTTTGCCGCTGTCAGCAGCAGGGCCATAACCAAGGTCGGCAGGATACAGCTGCCGGGAGACATCTTCGACATTGTCGTCAAGGGGCCCGGAGAAGCCGAATGCAGCCAGAGCGACACGCTGGGCACAGTCATTGAAATGCTTTCCCTGATCAAATGAAAAATATCAAAGAACTGGCGACAACCGCGCTGAAGGGGTTTGGTATGGGAGCGGCCAACGTGGTGCCGGGAGTGTCCGGAGGAACCATCGCCCTGCTGACAGGCATATATTCGGACATCGTGGATGCAATCAGCGCATTCACCGACAAGAAGACCTGGAGCGCGCTGTTCAAAGGCCGTTTCACAGAATTCTGGAGGCTCATCAACGGCAGTTTCCTCGTAGCCCTGGCTATCGGAGTGCTTCTCAGCATCATCTCGCTGGCCAAGCTTATGACTATATGCCTTGAGAGATACCCTATCCTCACCTGGGCGTTTTTCTTCGGACTGATACTGGCATCATCATACTATATGTTCCGGGACATCAAGGGATGGGACCTGAAATCTTTTATTTTCCTTGTGACCGGAGCGGCTCTGGGCATCGCCGTATGCACGCTGTCACCTACAAGGACCCCCGAAGACTGGTGGTTCATCTTCATCTGCGGGGCGATAGCCATCTGCACGATGATTCTTCCGGGAATCTCCGGCAGTTTCATACTGGTGATTCTCAGCAAATATGACTACATAATGCAAGCCATCGGCAATATGGATATCCCCGTACTGGCCATCTTCGGCCTGGGATGTATAACGGGAATTCTGGCATTCGCCAAACTGCTTCACTGGCTGCTCGGACGCTGGGAGAAGCAGACGCTTATCCTTCTGCTGGGATTCGTACTCGGCTCTCTGGTCAAGGTCTGGCCCTGGAACGATATGGAAGCGCTGACACAGGCACAGATACTCCGTACAGGAACGGATGCAGCGCTGGACCTTCAGATCCCTGGGGCCATCCTATGTTGTCTGGCAGGAGCGGCCCTCGTGTTTGCAATAGAAATGACAAGCAGAAGACACAATGTATAGAATATTATCAAAAGAGATGCTGACCCCCAACATCTGCAGGATGAAGGTGTCGGCGCCACGGATTGCGGCAGCTGCACAGCCGGGACAGTTTCTGATCGTGCGCGCTGACGAGAAGGGAGAGCGGATCCCGTTGACTGTCAGCGACTATGACAGGGTCGAGGGAACAGTCACAATCGTCACTCAGAGTATTGGAGCATCGAGCCGTGACATTAATTCCTATGAAGTCGGTGAGAGTTTCAGCGACGTGGTCGGGCCTCTCGGCATTCCTTCCGAATTCATAAACCTGCCAGCGGAATCACTGTCGGGGAGAAGATATGTCTTCATCGCAGGAGGAGTAGGCACAGCCCCTGTCTATCCACAGGTCAAATGGCTGCACGAGCACAATGTTGCCGTTGACGTCATCATAGGAGCCCGCACCCGCGATCTTCTTATATATACTGATGAGATCAAGTCCGTATGCGACAACCTCTATATCTGCACCGACGACGGATCGGCCGGATTCCACGGAGTCGGCACGGCGATGCTGGAGAAGCTTGTCGCTGACGGCGTGAAATACACTCAGGCCGTAGCCATCGGCCCGATGATAATGATGAAATTCGCTACGGCCACCTGCCGCAAGTTGGGGATACCTGTGACGGTGAGTCTCAACACCCTGATGGTGGACGGCACCGGAATGTGCGGGGCCTGCAGAGTCACGGTAGGAGGAAAGACAAGGTTTGCCTGCGTGGAAGGTCCAGAATTCGACGGGTATGAGGTGGATTTCGACGAGGCTATGAGGAGGCAGTCCCAATACAAGTCCGAGGAAACAGAGGCAATGGAAAATCACAAATGTAGAATAGGGAGAGGCAAATAATGGCAGAGAGAATTCCGAGAGTCGCCTGCAGGGAACAGGATCCCAAGGTGCGCGCACACAATTTTGAAGAAGTTTGTCTCGGGTATGACAATGAAGAAGCGATACTGGAGGCTTCACGTTGTCTGCACTGCAAGAATCCACGCTGCGTCAGTGCCTGTCCTGTGGCAATTCAAATTCCGGAATTCATAGCAAAGGTGAAGGAGGGAGACATAGAAGGAGCTGCGGACATAATCGCGATGGATTCGTCACTTCCCGCCGTTTGCGGCAGGGTATGCCCTCAGGAGACGCAATGCGAAGGCAGCTGCATACTGGGAGTCAAGGGCGAACCGGTTGCCATAGGCAAACTCGAAAGATTCGTTGCAGACAACTGTTCAGGACATTCGGACAGCATCCGTACAGGCAGAAGCAACGGAAAGAAAGTAGCTGTCATCGGCAGCGGCCCGGCAGGTCTGGCTTGCGCCTCCGACCTTGCGAAATGGGGTTATGACGTCACTATCTTCGAGGCTCTCCATAAGGCGGGAGGCGTCCTTCAATACGGAATCCCCGAGTTCAGGCTCCCAAAAGACACGGTCTTGAAACGCGAGATTGACGAGGTGAAGTCACTGGGAGTCAGGATTGAGACCAACGTAATAATTGGACGCACCATCACGATAGACCAGTTGATGGATGACGAAAAGTTCGAGGCAGTGTTCGTCGGCACCGGAGCAGGTCTGCCGAAGTTTATGGGCATACCGGGTGAAAATCTCTGCGGCGTATTCTCCGCAAACGAATTCCTCACGCGAAACAACCTGATGAAGGCTTTCCGCGATGACTATCTCACTCCGATTCACACCGGTAGGAAAGTATGTGTCGTAGGAGGCGGCAACGTGGCAATGGATGCTGCCAGGACCGCATTGAGGCTCGGTGCGGAAGTGCACATTGTTTATCGTCGCACGGAAGCCGAACTTCCGGCAAGGAAAGAGGAAGTCCATCACGCCATCGAGGAGGGCATTGTTTTCGATATGCTCACCAATCCCGTTGAAATCATAGGTGACGACAAGGGCTGGGTACGCGCCCTGAAATGCATCAGGATGGAACTTGGTGAACCGGACGAGAGCGGAAGACGCTCCCCTGTCCCTGTTGGGGGATCCGAATTTGAGATTCCTACCGACACCGTAATAATGGCGCTCGGAACCGCCCCGAACCCGCTTATCTCTAATACCACTTCAGGTCTGGAGACGACACGCAGAGGCGGACTTGTCGCCGATGAGAATGGTGTTACCACACGTCCGGGAGTATTCGCGGGAGGAGATGCCGTAACTGGTGCGGCGACGGTAATCCTGGCCATGGGAGCGGGAAGAACCGCTGCCAGGGCCATCGATGATTACCTGAAAAAATAGATTTCTATACTATCCCGGAGAAACCGAGAAACGCCATAGCCATTATACTTACTGTGATAAGGGCTATCGGCAGGCCTTTGAATGCCTTCGGAACGTCATTTCCAGCAAGATGCTCGCGAAGTCCCGCGAAAAGTATCATTGCAAGTCCATAGCCGAGCGAAGTGGCAAGGGCATAAACCGTTGCTTCACCGAGGTTCAGCATATGTGCAGTACCACCGAAAGTAAACTCCTTGGTGACGACCGTAATGGCCACACCCAGGACGGCACAGTTGGTGGTTATGAGCGGAAGGAAGATTCCCAGAGCCTGATAAAGCGAAGGACTGATCTTCTTGAGGACAATCTCGACAACCTGTACAAGCGCCGCTATGACAAGTATGAATGCTATGGTCTGCAGGAATTCCAGCCCGAACGGGGCCAGAAGATACTTGTTGATAAGATAAGTCACGACAGTAGCAAGCGTTATCACGAAGCAGACGGCTCCGGACATACCGGTCGCAGTATTTAGCTTGTTGGACACGCCAAGGAACGGACATATTCCCAGGAACTGCGCGAGAAGGATATTGTTGACAAATATCGCGGATATAATAATGATGAAAAATTCCATAGCGCAGGATTATTTTTTGAGATATTTGTTGAACAGTACCATAAGATAGCCGAGGACCATAAATGCGCCCGGAGCCATCACAAATGCAAGTATTCCGTCACCCGGGATGAATTTCCACCCGAATACGGAACCGCTTCCCAGAATCTCGCGTACGATTCCGATGACGGTAAGGGAAAGAGTGAAGCCTATGCCTATTCCCAGTCCGTCAAGAGCCGAATCAACGACTGTATTCTTGTTGGCAAACGCTTCGGCTCGTCCTAGTACGATGCAGTTCACTACGATAAGAGGGATGAAAAGTCCGAGAGTCGCATAGACAGCCGGCACGAATGCCTGCATAAGAAGCTGAAGGACAGTCACGAAGGTGGCTATCACCACAATATATACCGGGATGTGCACCTTGTCCGGAACAAGCGGTGCGAGAGCCGATATGGCGATATTGGAAAGGATCAGGACGAACATTGTCGCAAGTCCCATCTCCAAACCATTGATTGCTGATGTCGTAGTGGCAAGTGTAGGGCACATACCCAACACGAGCACGAACGTAGGATTATCCTTGATGAATCCTTTGGTGATAAGTCCGATTTTACTCATTTTCCGTGCCCTCCATAGTTTCAGTTTCAACATTGCCGAGAGACTTTACGAATTCCACAGCATTCGCAACGGCCAACGTATATGCCCTGGACGTGATTGTGGAAGCAGTGATGGCATCTACGTCACCTCCGTCCTTCTTTACGGCCAGTTTACCTGTAAACCCTTTCCACTGTGCGATGAAGCCCTCGTCGGAAGTACATTTTGCACCGAGGCCCGGAGTCTCTGAATGCGAGAGAACTGAAGTGTTGTAAACAGTCCCGTCCGCAAGCACGCCCACCATAAGGGTAAGCGGCCCGCCGAATCCTATCGCGGTGGATTTGACGGCATATGCCACCTTCTCACCGTTCACAGTACAAGAGTAATATTCGAAGCCATCCGACTTGACGGCATCAGAGATCTCTCCCCCTTCCGGAAGGACCTGTCCGATGGATGTCTTGAGAGCCTTCTCGGCAGCCTGAGAAATAGGCTCGAGAGTAACCACATATATTGCCCCAAGTATGGCTGAGCATACGAGGCACACCCCGAAAAGGCAGAGGACCATGTTCCTCAATGTAGATTTTGCAGCCATTTCTATGCCCTCCCGTATTTGTGCTGATGGAACGCCCTGTTGAGAAGCGGCACAGCCATGTTCATAATAAGTATTGCGAAGGAAACGCCCTCAGGATATGCTCCGAAATAACGTATCATCATCACTATGAATCCTATTCCGAAACCATATATCACTCCTCCGGCAGTCGACATCGGTGATGTGACATAATCCGTGGCCATAAAGCAGGCTCCGAGGATGAGACCTCCCGTGAGAAGGTTGAATACAGGTCCGGTGAAAGTAGTCGGATCCACAGCCCAGAATATACCGGAGACTATTGCCACCGTAGCGAAGATGCTGAGCGTTATCCAAGGCTTGATCACCTTGCGGATAACAAGATATACGAAGCCGGCAAGAAGCGCAAGCGCCGAAATCTCCCCGGCAGATCCTCCGATATTAAGCAGGAGCGTCTGTAAGTAATCCAGATTCTGGACAGCACCGGCACCCTGTTCATTGACGATACCGAGGAGTGTAGCTCCGGAGAATGCATCAACCCTTGTCAGGAATCCCTGAGGGACAGTCCAGTCCGTCATATATGTCGGGAAGGATATCAGCAGGAACACGCGTCCGGTTATCGCCGGATTGAATACGTTTTGTCCTATACCTCCGAAAGTCATCTTGGCGACACAGATTGCAATGACCGCACCGATAAACACGACCCACCAAGGTGTCGTGCTAGGGAGGTTCATAGCCAGAAGAATTCCGGTAACCACTGCCGAAAGGTCACATATCGTGGATGGCTTGTGAAGCAGCCACTTGGTGACAGCCCACTCAAGGGCCACACAGCTGACAACGCTGACTGCCATCACCAGAAGCTCCGACCATCCATAGAACAGTACGGATACAATCACGGCAGGCATAAGCGCGATTATGACATCCCGCATCAATGACCGGGTGCTCACAGCCGCGTGGATATGAGGGCTTGGAGAAACCAACATTTTATCCATCATATTTTACTTTTTGATATTTCTTGACTTGATGATTCCCAGTACCGCCGCCTTGGCAGGACGGATACGGTCCAGGAGAGGAATATTTGCAGGGCAGCTGTAAAGGCAGCAACCGCACTCGATACAGTCCTGTACAGAACGTTCCTCAAGGGCAGCCATGTCGCCGGCCTTTATGAGACGGTTGAGCAGGAACGGCTCGAGTCCCATCGGGCAGGCATCAGCGCAACGTCCGCAACGGATACAGCTGCTCTCCTGCTTCCTGCGGGTCATCCCCTCGGAAAGATACAGGATGGAAGACGAACCCTTTACCGTTGTCGCATCTATATTCTTGATGGCCTTTCCCATCATAGGACCTCCACTGACAATCTTGGCCGCATCCTGCGGGATACCGCCGGAATACTCGATTATGAATGACAGCGGTACACCTATGCGGAAAAGATAATTGTGCTGCTTGTTCTCCGGAATACAATCTCCGGTCACAGTGAGAGTATTGGTAACAAGAGGCTTATTCTTCTGCACGGCTTCATATACGGCAAGAGCGGTGGCTGCATTCTGCACGACGGCTCCCACGTCAATAGGAAGTCCTCCGGAACGTACCTGACGATGCATCACGGCATCGATGAGCTGCTTCTCACCGCCCTGCGGATAACGCTTCTTCAATGTCCTGACCTTGATCCCGTTCAGGCCAAGCTCGGATACGGCCGAGCTCATCGCCTCTATGGCTTCAGGTTTGTTTTCCTCTATTCCGATCACACAAGGACAGCCTCCGAGGACCTTCTGCATTATCGCGGCTCCGAGAGCTATTTCCTTGCTTCTCTCAACCATTATCCGGTAATCGCTGGTAAGGAACGGCTCGCACTCAGCTCCGTTGATGATAAGGCACTCCGCCACCTTCCCGGGAGCGGGGTTTAGCTTTACGTGCGTCGGGAACGTCGCTCCGCCGAGTCCGACGACGCCACATTCCTGAATCTTCTTGAGGATGGCTTCACGGTCATCAGGGATTGTCGTGACCAGTGTATCGCTCAGGTCGATTCCATCAGCCCAGACATCTCCTTCGACGGCTATTTCGATATGTGTCATATCGTTGCCGGCTATGTCCTTGCGTGGTCCGATGGACTTCACCGTTCCGGATACAGGAGAATGTACGAACGCGGATATGAATCCACCGGGTTCGGCGATGACCTGTCCGACCTTGACGAAATCACCCACATTGACCACCGGCTTTGCCGGGGCTCCAAGATGCTGTGCCATCGACACATATACTGTCTCAGGAAGAGGAAGGACCTCGATCCTGCACTCACGTGAGAACTTGCTGTCATCCGGGTGAACTCCACCCTTACTGAATGTTAACTTACGCATTTGTCTCCTCCTTCTTCTTTACTGGTTCTGCGGCCGGTTTCGGCGGCAATACAGGGAAATTTACAGCGTGTATCGCACCTGTCGGGCACTCTGCGACACATTTCTTGCAGAGCTTGCACTTGGTGAAATCTATATATGCAAGGTTCGACTCGACGGTGATGGCCTCCTGGGCGCACACCTTGGCGCATTTGCCGCAGCCTATGCAGGCAGCGGAGCAGGCCTTGCGGGCAACAACGCCCTTGTCCTTGTTGACACAAGATACATATACCCTCATACCGCGAGGGCCTTTGTTGCGAAGCTCGATGATATGCTTCGGACAAGCCTTCACGCAAGATCCGCAGGCAGTACATTTAGTCTCGTCGACGACCGGGAGCCCGGTCTCAGGGTCCATGGAAAGCGCACCGAACTGGCAGGCTTCCACACAGTCCCCGCATCCGAGGCATCCGAAAGGACAGGCTGTATCGCCACTGTACAGTGCAGCCTTGACCTTACAACTCTTGTCCCCATCGTAAGTATTCACCTTAGGGCGATTCTCACAGGTTCCATTGCATCTCACCACGGCGACCTGAGGCGTCTTCTCTGCAACCTCATATCCAAGGATGGCTGCAACCTTCTTCATCACTTCATTGCCGCCTACAGGGCAATAATTGTTGTCCAGATTGGGAGCCTTCACAGCGGCATCGGCGAAAGCCCTGCAACCGGCGAATCCGCATCCGCCACAATTTGCGCCCGGCATCACCTTCTCAACCTCATCTATACGCGGGTCCTCCTCAACCTTGAACTTGGCAGCCACAAGGTACAGGACCAGCGAAAGCACCAGACCGAGTCCGGCAAGAATCGCAATTGTCCAGATAATCGTTGTTGACATAACTTATCTTATTGTAAAAATATATTCATTCTTTATTTTGTCCCTGAAAAGCCACACTATCAGGTAATACAAAGCCACGGACGCTATTCCGGCCAGTCCGGACACAACCTCGCGGCATCCTAAGGCATTGAGTACAAGGATAACTGCCAGAAGCACGAAAAGCGGAATGACATAAGCCACCCACACTGCCTTGTGCCCCATCGAAGCCTTGAGCAGGACATCCACTTCGTCTCCTACCTTATAATTGTCCCATCCCCGCGTAGGTACCTGGACAGCCTTGCTCTTGTATTCCGAAATACCGCACAGGGATGATGCGTGGCACTCTGCGCATGCTGAAGAGGAGATAATCTCGACAGTGGTGAACTCCGGCGTGATCTCGACTATCCGTCCCTTATGCGCTATATCCTTCATCTTCGAAACTGCTGTTGTTCATCGCCGAATCAAAGGTAGCCTGCTGCTGGGCCTGGGCATCAAGGGCATCGCTGAGCTCCATAAACTTTATCTGCTCGCTCTTGAACAGCATATCGATATCGGCGGTCTCACCATTACGGTGCTTGGCAATGATAATCTGTGTGTTCTCCTTGGCCGCAGGGTCATCGGAAAGTCCTATGTAATCCGGCCTGTGAATAAAGAGCACCATATCGGCATCCTGTTCGATGGAACCGGACTCCCTGAGGTCGCTCAACTGAGGCTTTCCGCTTCCTCCCGTCCTCTGTACGGCTGCACGTGAAAGCTGGGAGAGGGCAATAATCGGGATATTCAGCTCCTTAGCCGTCTGCTTGAGCGTCCTGGAAATGGCCGCCACTTCCTGCTCACGCATTCCCCTCAACTCGGCCGGTCCCTGCATAAGCTGGAGATAATCGACGATGATAAGCGACACCTGCTTGTTCTTGACCAGATTCTTAGCCTTGGTACGGAATTCCATCACAGGCATACTCGGAGTGTCATCGATATATATCGGAGCCTTTGTGAGATTCTTGAGCTTGTACTCAAGCTGCTCCCATTCGTAGTCTTCGAGTTTGATTCCTCCCTTTATCTTGTCGGCGCTGAGTCCCGACTCGCTCACCATAAGTCGCTTTGCAAGCTGTACCGCGGACATTTCCAGAGAGAAGAACGCAACCGGGTAATGATGCTCGACGGCAGCATTGCGGGCAAGGTTGAGCGCAAAGGCGGTCTTACCGACAGAAGGGCGGGCGGCAAGGATGATAAGGTCGGACTTCTGCCAGCCCATAGTTATTCTGTCAAGCGAAACGAATCCTGACGGCACTCCACTCAGACCCGTACTGGTCTGCTGCTCCTGCAATCCGGAAAGGGCCTCGTTGATAAGCGAACCTATCTCCTGGACCTCCCTTTTCGTACTGCTCTGAATCGCCGCATAGACCTTGGACTGGGCATTGTCCATCAGGTCGTCAACCTTTATGGAGTCATCGAACGAGTCTTTGAGTATCTCATATGAAGCCTTGATGAGATCCCTCTGGATGGCTTTCTGCTTGAGAATCTTGATATAATACTCCATATGGGCCGCCGATCCCACCTTCTCGGAAAGATTGGCAAGCACTACGGATCCACCTACCGACTCAAGGTTCCCCAGTTGTTTGAGCTTTGCACTGACAGTTATGATATCTATCGAGGTATGGTCCAGAACTAGTGCAGACATCGCCTCGAAGATCATCTTGTGCTTCGGGTCATAGAAACTCTGCGCAACGAGCTCTTCCATCGCCAGATCCACACAGGTCGGCTCGAGGAGCATCGCTCCGAGGACTGCCTCTTCAACATCAAGGGCCTGAGGGGGTTTGTTGCCCATCTCAAGTCCTATGCTGTCAAGATTCAGTTGAGAATCCTTCTTATTTCGCTTCTGATCCGCCAATTAAATATCAGGATTAACAATTATTCGTCCACAGTGCTCACAAATGATGAGTTTGTTGCAAGCTGCCACATCAATCAGACGCTGCGGGGTAACAGTATTGAAACAACCGCCACAACTGTCACCGTTGAATACAGGAACCACTGCCAGATGATTGTGCACACTCTTGCGAATCCTTTCGTAAGCGTTCATCGTCCTCTCATCAATCTTGGACGCACATTCGTCTCTCTTCTCCTGAAGGACCTTCTCCTCCTTGGAAGTTGACTCAACTATCGTCTCCAACTCGACCTTCTTCGCATTGAGGTCATCCTCACACACGGCAATCCTTTCCTGAAGGACCTCAATATCGTGCTTCTTCTCATCAATAGCATATCTGGCCTCGTTGATATTCTTCTCGGCTATCTGGCGGAGGAGTCCCTGATTCTCGAGCTCCTTGTTGATGGAATCGTACTCACGGCTGTTGGAGATGTTCTCCAGCTGGCTCTGATATTTGGTTATGTCGGCATCGATCTCGACAATCTGCTGCTTGTTGGCCTCTATGGATGCTTCATACCCGGAAATCACCTCTTCGAAATGGGACTTCTTGGCCTGAAGTCCTGCAAAAGACTGCTCCAGAGCCGCAACTTCTCCCGGAAGTTCTCCACGCAGCTGGACAAGCTTCTCGATAGCATTGTCAGCGGCCTGCAACTCATACAGGACCTTAAGTTTCTCCCTTATATCAGACTCTTCGGCAAACGATTTCTGCAGTGAGACGAAGGTTTCACGCTCATCAATCGGAGTCTCGACTTTCTTCTTTGTTGTAGCCATATTTCTCTTGAATGTTATATCTTACAAATATATGAATATTTTTCTATCATCCTATCCTACAATGAGGCTTTGATTTGCACAAGTTGACTTCTTATCTCCTTGAGCGAGTCGATGGCCTTCACCGTCTTGGACACTCCGGAGCCGCCTGAGGAAAGCTGCTTTGCAACTCCGTCCAGCGTAAGGCCCTGCTCCTTGACAAGGAAGTGGATCTTCTTGAGGACATCTATCTCCTCTGTGGTGAACTGCCTGTTGCCTTTCGCAGTCCTCCGCGGCTTGATGAATTTCTCGAAGGTGTTGGACCAGAATCTTACAAGGGAAACGCTCTCCCCGAGAATCTCCGCCACCTCACTGATTGAATAGAATAGTTTTTCCATATTTTAATCCATTGATTGCTTGGTACTTGCTGCCATAAACAGCATATTGGCATATTCATCCGCACCGACAGAGCCCAGGATATATCCCAGGGGGTCAACATTCATCCCGTCCTTGAGGACCTCGTAATGCAGATGAGGTATCATCGAATTTCCCGTCATTCCCACCGAGCCTATCACCTGGCCCCTCTTGACATAGTTGCCCTTGCGGACACTCGTGGCAGACAGATGTGAGTATGTCGTGGCATAGCCGCCTTGATGCTCGATCGTAACCATATTTCCCCTTCCCTTGGAGGAACGGGTGACCGATGTCACGATGCCGTCCGCGGCGGAAAGCACCGGTGTTTCCTGAGGAGCCACCAGATCCAGACCGTCGTGAAGCACGTACGCCTTGAGGAACGGGCTGATTTTCATCCCGGTGGATGCCCCGGTCTGAGCATACGATATGTTCTTCAAGGGAATATCCATCGGAGGCATATCATACCCTTGGGCAAGCATATCGAATGCCCGGCGGAAATTATCCTCGATGGCGGCACTCTTCTCGAGCAGTGCATCGGCCTTGTCCCCGGTGTATCTGACAAGCCTGCTGTCAGGAATCGTATCACTGCCGAACAGGAAATCAAGGGTACCGGCCGGGTCCACACCCGGAGCCTCCGTGTGGAAAATCTGCTCATAAAGATCATTGTCCTTTACCTGAAGGCCCGTCAATGCATCAGCGAGAAGTTCCTTCTTTTCGACCAGCTCTGGATACAATTCCGCATACATCTTGTTCTCTCTGGAGAGGCTCTTCTGGGTATCGGTGCTGATGACAAGCGACAGAAGCAGGTACAGCACTACCGACAGCGAAAGCGTTGCCAGGAAATACAGAAGGACCGGCCGCACAATCTTCCAGATATGCAGACCTGTCTTCCGGAACATAAAGTTGATATGGTCGAACTCGTAGTGCATATCCTATCTCTGGGCCCTGTTCAATATATCCGCCGTAGTAGTCCTTCTGTTAAGTTCGGACTCCGACAACCGTCGTTCAATCATAGCGTCATATTCTTCCTTCGACATTGAAAGATCCATATAGTTGTACGGATTCACGTGCGCCCCCCTGTAGAGAACTTCATAATGCAGATGCGGTCCCGTGGACTTGCCGGACTTCCCGACACGCCCTATCAAATCACCCCTGCTCACCTTCATCCCTTCGGTCACATCCGCCGCGCTTAAATGGGCATATCGGGTCTTATACCCGTATCCGTGATTAATTATCACCTGATTACCATACCCTGTGAACTGATACTCCACAGATTCAACCACTCCGTCTCCAGTGGCATATACCTTCACGCCCTTGTCAGCGGCGAAATCCATCCCGCTATGCATCGTACTCCTTCCGCTGATAGGGTCCGACCTCCATCCGAACGGGCTGGAAAGATGGAAATTACCCTTGGCCGTACGGAGCGGAGGGACGGCAGGGATGCAGGAAATCATATCACCAGCCTGAGTGGCAACGACACCCACTTCATCCAGCGCCCGGCTCTGTATGTCAGTCCTCTTCATCAGCATATCCATACGGATTACCGAACGTTTGAGTTCAGCGCCGGCCCCCATCTCATCCAAATAGGCATAACGGCCGTCTCCCAATCCTGAAGTCTTTGCCTCAAGAGGGATTTCGTTCAGTCCGAAAATAGACCTGTACACATCGTCATCCCTGTCCTCGATTCCGGAAAGGGTTTCCTTGTATATGTCCAATTGGTGGTCCAGAAGTTCAATCTTTGACTGCCATTCGGCATTCTGCCTCTTGAGTCGGGCAGTTTTCGGAAAGTCAAGTCCGAGGACGTCGGTATAGATCCACAGATAAAAAAGGAACAAAGCGGCGAACACGACTATCCCTACGGCATTCGCTGCAGGACGAATCCATTCAGGGGACTTCTTCCTCTCTATAAGTAATGTCTCGGGATTGACGGAATATTTATGGAACGGTCGCATATCCGAAGAGCAAAGATACTCATTTTTCGGAAATTACAACACATCACCTAAAGTTAGTCCAGTATGATGAGAGCCAGAGACTTATGATTGAATTCCAACTTTACGGTATCTTCGTCCGCCCTGTTGAGCGTAGCCTTCCACCAGTTGTCGAAGACGACGTCATCCGTTTTCCAATGAAGTCCGGAAGACTTTATCCTCAACGAGCTGTCAGGTGAAAATATGGAGATCCTCCTGCCGGCGCCGATGTGCAGCGTCTCACTGTCGGTAAGCGCGAAGATTGTCGAATAATCCGAGACCATATCCATCTCCAGCTGCGGATATTCACGCGCATACTCCATCAGAAGGGAAACATTACCGACGGTATGCGCTTCGGAGCGTCCGGTGCCGGCTATGATATGTATCTGTCTCTGGTCCGGGAAATTTTCCGCCACGTACTTGACCGCCTTGGTCAGGTCATTGGTCTGCTGATCCCCGTCTTTAACGACGATACCCTTGAACCTGGACAAGGCCCTGGCACAGACGGAATCGAGGTCTCCTATCACGACATCGGGAATGATACCGTGCCTTTCCAGCACACTCAGTGCACCGTCACAGCATATGATGACGTCGGATGATTCAAGGAGATGACGCGGATAAAGGGTTCTGGGGAACTGCCCGTTGGCAACTATGCTCAGCATACCCTTGTCTTTTCTATTTCAGCCTTGGAGGTGCCGCAGCTGGTATAATAACTATCAGCCTCTCTGAATCCAAGGAGGAAGGTCTTTATATCCATCCTCTTCTTTCCCGCCAGCTGGACCTCCTTGAGAGATACCGAACCGTCCGCGGTGCCGACATTGAGATATGTCTTTCCGTCAGAAGCGATGCATCCGGCAGGAACTTTCATATCTGACACTTCCGCGCTGAATATCTTGAGCTGGGATGACTCCATCCCTCCCCTGTATATTTCCGTAAACGCGGCCGGATACGGGCTGAGTCCCCTGATAAGGTTGCAGATGGATCTCGAACTGTCGTTCCAATCGATATGACACAGCTCACGGCTGATCTTCGGGGCAGGCTTGAGAACTTCCGAGCCCTGAATGAAGGATCGCTGAACCCTGGTCTCGATATTTTTCTGGATGATACCGTCAACGGTTTCGACCACGAGGTCCGAGCCTATTCCCATAAGTTTGTCGTGAACGTCACCGGCATTATCCTCCGGTTCGATGCGGCACTCCTGACGGAGGAGTATGGCTCCGGTATCTATATCCTTGTCGAGCATAAACGTGGTCACACCCGTTATTCTCTCCCCGTTTATCACGGCCCAGTTTATCGGAGCGGCGCCCCTGTATTGCGGCAGAAGGGCAGCGTGCAGGTTGAACGTGCCCAGTTTCGGCATAGCCCATACCTCCTCAGGAAGCATCCTGAAAGCTACGACTACAAACAAGTCGGCCTTGAAGGCCTTCAACTTGGAGAGAAACTCCGGATCCTTGAGCTTCAGCGGCTGGAGAACCGGTATCCCGTGTTCGACGGCATATTTCTTCACTGCGCTCTCATTGACCGACAACCCCCTTCCGCTCGGCTTGTCCGCAACCGTCACGACGCCCACTACCTTGTGCTTGGTCCTGATCAGGGCATCAAGCGGTGCAACCGCAAACTCCGGTGTTCCCATATATACAATCCTGGTACGGTGGAACAATCCGGCAACCCCGGAAACCAGCTGTCTCCACTTGTTCTTGATATTGTCCATATTGAAAAGATCCGAATCGTGGACCGCCTTGCTCGTAAGGAATATTCCTATCGGCAACAACACCACCGCGGATATGAAAACGCCCACGAAAGCGCTGACATTTCCGTCCTTGGCCAGTTTGGTACCTATCACGTCGATGACCCAGTACAGGACAAAGAAGAGTACGGATACGATGGCACTCGTCCCGAGCCCGCCCCTGCGGATCAGAGCGCCCAGCGGAGCGCCGACAAAGAACAGTATGAAACAGGCCAAGGCCTGTGCAAACCTCTTCAGAGCTTCAATATCAGCCCTTCGAAGGAAGAAATACCACTCATAGCTGTCCTGCACCATCGAGAAGGACGAAGACTTCAGGTTCGCGCATCGGCTGATGGCTTTGCCTACGGCATTCATCTCATCCTCAGGAGTATCCCATTTGAGGAAATTCTCATTTTCATACAAAGTGGTCGGCAACTGGCCGGCATTAGCCGTGTCAAGTTGTTTCCCGAGCAGGAATCCGCCGGCCAGCATCGATGCGTAATGCCTGTCCAGGGACTCCGTCGTCAATCTGCGGAGGGAATCCTGCTCGACCCTCAACTGAGAGAGCCGCATCGACTTGATCTGGTCTCCGAAACGGCTGGAATCCGACTTCTCGAAAGTATAGTTTGCCAACGGGATTATCATTTCCTGCTTTTCGAAACTTATCCTCTGCAGGTTCAGCGTCGTGTCCTGATATGTCCATTCGTTGTCCTCTTTGTAATTGGCGCCTTCGTACATCGTGAAGATGAGATAATCCTTGTTCTTGGACATACGGATGGTGGCCGAGTCGGCAAGGGAAATGGAAATGTTACCCTTATGCTCCGAATGGTCGTAGACCATCACATCCCTCATCATTCCAGACTCTTCGTCAGTCTCGTCCACCCTGAGGATATAACCGTCTATACCGTCATAGAAGGTCCCGGAAGGAATCTTAATCTCGTCCTTGGTCCGGCCGATATCGTCCCTGAGAGTGAAAATCTCATTGTATGCCTTCGGCACCAGATTGTTGCCGACGAAATATGCGCCTATGCTTATGAAGATGGAAGCGGTCATAATAGGAGCGATGACCCTCTTGACGGATATTCCGGATGCCTTCATAGCCATCAGCTCATTGCTTTCGGCCATATTTCCCAATGTCATCACGGATGACAGGAGCGCAGCAAGCGGAAGTGCGAGAGGCATTATCGTGAAGCCTCCCCACATCATAAACTCAAGAATGACACCAAGTCCGAGACCCTTCCCCACAAGTTCATCGATGTAAAGCCACAGGAACTGCATCATCAATATGAATATGACGACAGCGAGGACCGCGAAGAACGGTCCTATGAAGGCTTTCAGTATGAACTTGTCGAATTTCTTCACTACAGTTTAGCTATCATCGCGTCAAGTGCCGCAGAAAGTCCTCCGACATCCTTTCCGCCTGCAGTGGCGAGGCCCGGCTGTCCGCCGCCTCCGCCTTGGATGCATTTTGCGGCCTCGCGTATTTCGGCACCGGCATTGTGTCCGGCCTTGACAAGGTCATCGGAATATGCAAGGATGAGCTGAGGCTTACCTTCGAACTCGAATGCTGCTGCGAATGCCGTCTTGTCTGACTCTTTCTGCACAAGGGCCGCAATCGTGCGCACAAGGGCAGGATTGCGACTGCCGTTCGTATATCTGACAAGATTTATGCCTGAGGCTGTGGTCTGGGCATCCTTCACCAGTTCCTTGGCGAGCAGGGCAGCTCTCTTCTTCTCATCTTCCTCAGCAGTCTTCTTGTACTGGTTGTTGTCAGCTATAAGTTTCTCTATGGCCGGAATCACGTTAGGATTGTTGCCGAGCATAGAGCGGATCTCCTTCAGTGCATTCTCCAGTTCCTTGACACGATTCATAGCAGCAATGCCGCTGACGGCCTCTATCCTCCTGATTCCGGCAGCTACGGCACTTTCGCTGACGATCTTGAAAAGACCGATATTGCCTGTGGCGCCGGTATGGCAGCCTCCGCAGAGCTCAACGCTCTTTCCGAACTTCACCACCCTGACTCTGTCACCGTACTTCTCCCCGAACAGGGCGATGGCTCCCATCGCCTTGGCCTCTTCCATAGAAGCGGAACGATTCTCCTCAAGCGGGTTGTTCTCGCGGATAAGCTCGTTCACGCGGGCTTCAACCTTCTCTAGCTGCTCGTCCGTAAGCTTCTCGAAATGCGAGAAGTCAAAGCGGAAATAATCATCACACACGTACGAACCTTTCTGCTCCACGTGAGTACCCACGATTTCTCTGAGGGCCTGGTCAAGCAGATGCGTGCAGGTGTGGTTGTTGGACGTCTTCAGTCTCCGGTCGGCATCCACGTGAAGCAGGAAATTACCGGCAGTATCCTGCGGTATCCTTTCAGCAATGTGGACAATGAGCTTGTTCTCCTCAACGGTATTGGTTATCGCTATCTTTTCTCCGTCTCCTGCGATGATATAACCGGTGTCACCGACCTGTCCGCCCTTCTCCGCATAGAACGGAGTATAGTCGAACACGAGCTGGAAAAGAGTTTTCCCCTTCTGGACTACAGTACGGTAACGCAGCAACCTGGCATCCTCGACCTCAAGCTTGTCATATCCTATGAACTTGACCGTGCCGGGATATATCTCCTGCCAATCTCCGAATTCATTCGCAGTCGCATTGCGGGCGCGCTCCTTCTGCTTGCCGAGCTCTACCTGGAAGCCGTCGAGATCCACCTTGAATCCGTTCTCGGTAGCGATAAGCTCCGTAAGGTCTATCGGGAATCCGAACGTGTCATAGAGCTTGAACGCATCTTCTCCTGCGATGGTCTTCGTATCCGATGCCGCTGCCATACATTCGTCAAGAAGCTTTATACCGCGATCAAGTGTACGCAGGAAAGCCATCTCCTCCTCCCTTATGACGGATTCGATAAGTTTCTGCTGGCCTTTGATCTCCGGATAAGCATCTCCCATATCATCTACGAGCTGCTGCACGAGGCGGCAGAGGAACGGCTCCGTAAGACCGAGGAACGTATATCCGTAACGTACGGCACGCCTGAGGATTCGCCTGATGACATAACCGGCCTTGACATTGCCCGGGAGCTGACCGTCAGCTATCGAGAAACTGATGGCACGGATATGGTCCGCTATGACGCGCATAGCGACATCCGTCTTGTCGGACTCTCCGTATTTGTGGCCGGAAAGTTCTCCGATCTTTGCAAGCATTCCGGTGAACACGTCACTGTCATAATTGGAATTCTTGCCCTGAAGCACTGAGCAGAGACGCTCGAATCCCATACCGGTATCTATGTTCTTGGCAGGAAGGTTCTCAAGATGTCCGTCGGCCATCCTTTGGAACTGCATGAATACAAGATTCCAAATCTCTATGACGTGAGGATCGGACTTGTTCACGAGATCACGTCCGATAATCCCGCTGGCCTTCTTCTCGTCCTCGGTGCGGATGTCTATATGTATCTCCGAGCAAGGGCCGCAAGGACCCGTGTCTCCCATCTCCCAGAAATTGTCGTGCTTGTTGCCGAGCACAATATGGTCCTCAGGAAGATGCTTGAGCCAGGCTTCCTTGGCCTCAAGATCCATCGGACACTCATCCGAGCCCTCGAAGATAGTAGCGTACAGGAGGCTCTTGTCTATTCCGTAAACATCCGTCAGGAGTTCCCAGGCCCAGTCGATGGCCTCTGTCTTGAAATAATCCCCGAAGCTCCAGTTGCCGAGCATCTCGAACATTGTGTGGTGGTACGTATCGTGGCCCACCTCTTCAAGATCGTTGTGCTTTCCGCTGACACGTAGACACTTCTGCGAATCCGCCGCACGGTAGAACTTGGCTTTGCTGTTGCCAAGGAATATATCCTTGAACTGGTTCATTCCGGCGTTGGTGAACATAAGGGTCGGATCGCCCTTGACGACCATAGGCGCTGACGGTACTATCGTGTGTCCCTTGGATGCAAAATAATCAAGAAACTTCTGTCTAATCTCTTTTGAGGTCATAATCGTGCATATTATCAAACAATCAACAAAAGTACTACTTTTTTGTCAATTTGTTTTTATATTTGAAGGTTATGCTACGCAAAATCAGAATCATTCTCGGAGCGCTTTTCCTTATCGGAATAACGCTGCTGTTCGTAGGGATCGGGCAGCAATGGTGGGGATGGATGGCAAACATCCAGTTCCTTCCTTCCTGCATCGCCCTGAATTCCGCTGTAATCATCGGCATCGTCGTACTCACCCTGCTTTTCGGACGTATCTACTGTTCGGTGATATGCCCGATGGGTGTCTTCCAGGATGCGGTAAACGCACTGAGCTCTAGCCGGAAGGGAAAGAAACAGCGTTTCCATTTCCATAAGGAGAACAGGGCGTTGCGGGATCTCTTCCTGGCACTCACGCTCCTGGCGCTGATGTTCGGGGTGCAGTGGTTCGTCGTACTCATCGCACCGTACAGTGCATACGGAAGGATGGTCCGCACGATAGTTGATCCGACATCAACGGCTGCGATCATCGTCGGAGTTGCGACATTCGTAGTCATAACGACGTTCGCCTGGCTTTGGGGCCGTGAATGGTGCAACTCTGTCTGCCCGGTAGGAACGGTACTGAGCCTGTTCTCCCGCTTCTCTCTTTTCCGCCCGGTGATTGACGAGGACAAATGCGTGCACTGCGGGGTTTGCGGCAAGAAATGCAAGGCTTCCTGCATCAACACGTTCGACCGTGAGATCGACTACAGCCGCTGCGTGGACTGCTTCGACTGCATCGGGAACTGCAAGGCCGGCGCCATCAAATACAGGTTCGCCTGGGGCAAATCGAAGAAAACCAAGTCTGAAGAAAGTGTAGATACCGGAAAACGCGCCTTTATGGCAACGGCAGCCCTCCTCGGAGGATCCGCAATTGCCAAGGCCGACGGCGGCCTCGCCGTGGTGATCGACAAGAAAGAACCGCAGCGCAGGGAGCGTCTGGTTCCATTCGGAGTCGGCAGCGTCAAGGACTTCTACTCAAGGTGTACGGGATGCGGGCTCTGCATAAGTGCCTGCCCGAACGATGTCCTGCGCCCGTCAACAGATTTGTCTCACCTGATGCAGCCGCAAATGGGATATGACAAGGGCTATTGCCGTCCTGAGTGCACGGCCTGCTCACAAGTCTGTCCGGCAGATGCCATACTCCCGATAACTCCTGAGCAGAAACGCGAAATCCATATCGGTACGGCAAGGGTTGACCTTGACCTCTGCCTTGTGAACCGTGACGGAGTAAGTTGCGGCAATTGCGCCCGCCACTGCCCTGTCGGAGCGATAAGGATGGTGGAGCACGACGGCAGGAAGATACCGGCAGTGAACGAAGCACGTTGCATAGGATGCGGCGCCTGTGAGAACCTCTGTCCTTCAAGGCCGATCAGTGCGATCACGGTTGACGGACTATCAGTACACCAGATGAATTAAGCGGAAAAACTATGAACAGAAGAGAATTCCTCAAAATATCCGGAGCCGGGGCATTGGGAGCCGCAGTTGCATCCTGCACGTCCGGGAGTGTCACAGAAGACAAACCACTTGAGATAAACGGCAACGTGGTACAGAATTTCCCGGGCACAGGTCTGCTCGGATTCGGAGCTATGAGATGGCCGATGACGAAGGATGAGAACGGAAAGGACATCATCGACCAGGAGAAGGTGAACGAGATGGTGGACCTGGCACTCGAGCACGGCGTGAATTATTTCGATTCCGCTCCAGTCTATCTTCAGGGGATGAGCGAAAGGGCCACTGCGACAGCGCTTCTCAGACACCCGAGGGAAAGTTACTATATCGCAACGAAACTCTCCAATTTCGGAGATTCGTCCTACGAAGGTTCCATCAAGATGTACCGCCAGTCTCTGGAGAATTACCAGACCGATCACATCGACTACTATCTGATGCACTCTGTCGGTGACGTACGGACGATGGAGAACCGCTTCATCAAACCGGGAATACTCGATTTCCTGCTCAAGGAACGGGAGGCGGGACATATCCGTCACCTCGGATTCTCATTCCATGGCGGTGCGGACGGGTTCGACGGTCTTATGGAACTTCACGAGAAGTACCATTGGGACTTCGTACAGATACAGATGAACTATCTGGACTGGACGCACGCCGGAGCCGGAAGTGCTAAATATCTGTATGAAGAGCTTGAGAAAAGGGGTATCCCTGTCGTGATAATGGAGCCGCTCCGCGGAGGACAACTGTCGGACGTGCCGGCGCCTCTCGCCGATATGCTCAAGGAAAGGGAGCCGCAGCGCAGCATAGCGTCCTGGGCATTCCGGTTCTGCGGGAGTTTCCCGGGAGTTCTCACAGCCCTGAGCGGGATGACCTACATCGATCATCTGAGAGACAACCTGCTGACATTCACAAATTTCAAGACTCTGGGAGAGGACGAGTTCGAACTTCTGGAGAAAGTCGCCGACGGCATCCAGCAGTATCCTCTGATACGCTGCACCAAGTGTCAGTACTGTATGCCTTGTCCTTACGGGATCAACATTCCGGGCATATTCGAGTTCTACAACGACAATATAAATGAAGGCACTTACGTGGTCAGCAAAGAGCAGAAAGACTACTCAAAGATTCGTCGCAAGTACCTTCTCGAATACAATAAGGCTATCCCTACTGTCCGTCAGGCAGACCATTGCCTCGGATGCGGCCAATGCCTCGAGAAATGTCCTCAGCACATCAAGATTCCTACAGAACTCCAGCGCATCGACCGTTACATAGAGAAAGTAAAAAGGGAGACTCTTTAAGTCCCCCTTTTTCTTTAGAAGTTATATCCCAGACCCACCATCAGGGTATTGCCCAGCGTCGGGGAAGCCGTAAGATATGTGGCGCTAATCGACACACCGGCGAATTTTGCCCCAATACCGAGTGAAGCAAAGGACGGGAGCGCCTTCGTCTGATCGCCGTAATGGTATCCGGCACGAAGAGCTACGATATCGGCTATCCAATACTCGGCACCGACACCCGCCATAAAGGCTCCGTTGAAAAGATAATCAAGCTCCAAAGCAGCTGTCAGGCCTTTGACTATCCGGTATCCCCCGAATGCCTTGACAAGAGCAGGCAGAGAATATGAACCTTTGCCGTAATCAATCTTGGTCCCAAGATTGCTCAGGGAAAGGGTGGCATCAAATGCCTCCGTACTATAAGTGGCGAACAGATCCGCACAGAAAGCACTTCCCTTTGCCTCTTTTGCCAGAGACGAGGAAACAAAACGACCTTTCAAACCGAAGGAAAGGGCTGCATTCACCCTATATTCTCCACCAAGGGAAACAATCAGGTCCTTAGGGGTAAACTCCCCTTTGATGATACCCTGATCGTCATACTCGGAATATGGCTTGTCCATAAATATGTTTCCTCCCACAAAAAGGGAGAACTTCTCGGCCAGCGGAATATACGCATCCAGCCCCGCTATCGTATTCGATGCAATGGAAGGAGCCCAGGAAGAATATGTTGCACGCACATCAAGGTGCTCAGCCTCAACGATAGAAGAGACTCCTCCCATCGAAAGGGACCTTGTGTCGGTAGGAATAAGCAATGCAGGAACACTCTGAGCAAAAGCAGTGATGCATCCTGTCAATAAAAATAAAACTGATAATGTCTTTTTCATCTTCTCTACAGTTTTACGATTGGATATCTGACATCGAGGTTTTGGCCAGTGACGTGTACGGTATACGACCCTCCGGAGAGATGACTAACATCTATGCGGCAAGGTTCGAAAGGCGTAGCTTCAACTGTTCCTGAAAATACGACTGCCCCTGCCTTGTTTATTATCTCAATATCCAGGGTCTGTTCATCCCCAGGGCGCACAAACATATTGTCAATTACAGGATTCGGATATATGTCCACCGGACGGGAATCATCTCGTACGAGCACCTTGAACGTAGTCGAGCAGGATTTCCCTGCAGCATCAGTACCGGTAACGGTCACATTCACCATCCCATATCCGAGGGAAGTGAGCAGAAGTCTGTTCCCTTCCAGATAAGGATGGACGACATTGGCAGCGGAAGTAGTTGCGGTATATTTCAGCTGCTCTCCATCCTCATCATAAAAATACTTGCTCAGATCATACTCAACATTCTGTCCTATACGGTTCAACTCGGTGTTTTCGATCTCCTTGATGATTAGCGGAGGATGATTGGTGAAAATCACATAATTGATGACGAATTTACTCTTCGCTCCATATTTGTCAGTAGCGACAATCTCCGCGGTGTATCTTCCCTCCGGAGCCGCTTTTCCTACAATCGTAAGCTGATATGCATTCCTCCGGACATTTATGAATGTAGCAGCGTCAGAGCCCAAGGAACTCTCAACTGAATATTCGTGTCCATCCGGATCCTCTATCTTGAAGTCAACGTTCAGAGTCTCGAAGGTCTTGACCATATAGTTGCCATCATAATCCGTTGAGATTACAGGCGGATTATTATTCAGAGTGGACAAGGATACTATAGGGGATTTCTCGGAATAGTTGCCGCAATAATCATATCCCGCAACAGAAACATAATATTCGGTCTCAAACTTGAGATTGTCCGCCGTATATGAAATTTCGTCACCTACATTGAGCGTATCTACCTTGACAGTAGCTGTCTTGACGGAAGAAGGAGCCTTCGTCCCGGGCTTATATGTCTCCACCGCCTGCCTGTCCTCGGAAATTATCACCTGATAAGCATAAGCCTTTGTGTCATCCTCGTCAGAAGTGACCTTCCAGGACGATGTAAGGAAATTGGACTTTGCAGTCAAAATCACCTTGTCCACCGGATCAGGAGGAGTGGTCCCACCGTAAGTGAATGAGCCATATGCATCAACGAGCGGTCCTATCTTATGGGCTGGTGACACCTTAGTCTTGTTCGCACCCTTGAGAAGCCTTTCAAGCAGCATCTCGTTGGTGAATCCCGGACCTCCGAAGTACGATACCAGAAGGGCAGCTACGCCTGATACGTGAGGGCAAGCCATCGATGTTCCCTGCATCTCCCCATATTTCCCATCCTTCAGTGTACTGTAGATAGCAGGACCTACGTTGTAATCTCCACCGGGAGCGCAGATGTCAACCCAATCTCCATAATTTGAATAATAAGACTTGTTACCGATGGAATTAATTGCTCCGACTGCAATGCAGTTTTCGTACATTGCCGGCCAGGCATACCGCCAGTTCTCATTACCCGCGGAGAAAAAGACCACGCCTCCCTTCATAGGGCTGTCAGGGCGCTGGTTTCCGTCAGCATCACAACCGGCATATTTCACGAAATAGTCGATTGCCGGGCCGCAGGCGCCGGCACTGCCGCGCTTCGCTTCCTCTTCCGAACCATAGACCGTTCCCCAACTGTTCTGCGCTATCACGGCACCGTGATCCGCCGCCCATACGATAGCCTCGTGCTCATTGCCCTGAAGAGTTACGTCCGGGTCAGAAGGGCTTATGTGCATCATCTGGCAGGACATCAGGCGTACTCCTCCGTTGCCGTCAAGTCCACCTGCCACACCGGATACACCTATTCCGTTATTGTTTATGGCTGCAACTGTTCCGGCCACGTGTGTACCGTGGTCATCCGGAAGAATATAATATCCCCTATAGGCATCCAGGAAACATTTGCTCCCGTTAGGGCCTGCCGGGATGCAGACAGGGGCAAGATCCGGGTGCTCCATATCGATACCTGTGTCCACGATGGCCACGATAACGTTGGATGTGCCTCCGGTATAATTCTGCCATACAGGCATCACGTTTATGTCCATCCCATTCTTATAGCTTCCTCCTTTGGATTCATTGAAATATCCCCACTGCCTGTCAAAATACGGGTCATCGAAGATCGCCGTTGACTTTATCCTGCGTACAGGTTCCGAATATTCGACGCCATCTATGGAAGAAATCTCAAAAGAAGCCTTGGTTGCGTTGGCATATTTTACATCATACCTGATCTTGTACCAACGGTGTAGACCGGCTTCACGATGTCTCGGCTCCCACTCTCCCGCATCCTGATAGAGCCTCTCAATTGACGTGACTCCGAGTTCGGAAAGAGCGACATTCAACCTATCCGACCTGGTCTTCGCCCCGATAATCTCTCCGGATTCAATCTGAGAAGTCATCTCCTCGGAGAACTGCACGATTACCTCGCCCGGAACAAACTCTGAGGATTCATTCACGGCAACGGCCGGCTGCTTTTCCTCCTCGACTTCTACTGCAAAATCCCTTGCGCAGCCGCAGACTGCCACTGTCAACGCAATAGACAACCAATACTTTTTCATATATCACCTATTTTGCTATCTGTCCATAAAC
>JAZUKB010000090.1:0-1546 GCA_045643085.1 Candidatus Cryptobacteroides sp. | reverse complement strand
ACCGCCACGGTGGAGTATGCCCAGACCAATGTCACCGCCACCCCGGAAGACACGCTCGTGTCAATGCTTCCGATGGCGCATATGTACGGCCTGGCATTCGAGCTCATCTACCCTCTCTGCTCCGGGGTATGCATCTACTATCTCGGAAAGACTCCTTCACCGACCTTGCTTCTTAAGGCTATGTCCGACGTGAAGCCTTATATGGTAGTGACTGTGCCTCTGGTAATGGAAAAGGTCTACAAGTCCTCCCTCAAGCCTGTACTCAACAAGAAGTCCATAAAGTTCGCCTTGAAGGTTCCGTTCCTGAAATCCTTCATATATAGAAAGATACGTACTTCTCTTGAGGTTGCGTTCGGAGGGAACGTGAGGATATTCATCATGGGCGGTGCCCCTCTGAATCCTGAGGTAGAGACGCTCTTCAGCAGGATGGGCCTGCCATATACGGTCGGCTACGGAATGACCGAAGCCTGCCCTCTGCTGGCCTACGAGGACCCGGCCCGTTTCCAGAAAGGTTCCTGCGGTAAGGCGGTGTCCTGCGCTGAAGTCCGCATCGACTCCGAAGACCCTCAGCACATCGCAGGCGAGATCCAGGCCCGCGGCCGCAATATAACCATCGGTTACTATGACAATCCTGAAGCTTCCGCCAATGCCTTCACCGACGACGGGTTCCTCCGTACCGGCGACCTCGGCGTAATCGATTCCAAGGGCAATATCTTCATCAAGGGCCGCTCGAAGAGCATGATCCTTTCCGCCAACGGACAGAACATCTATCCGGAGGAGGTCGAAGCCATTGTGAACAGTCAGGACTATGTAGCCGAATCAGTGGTGGTGGACAGATCCTCAAAGCTTGTCGCCCTGGTATATCTGGATGATGCAGCCATCAAGAAGGCCGGACTTGACGCAGAGACTGTCTCCGACATTCCAGAAAGCGTCCGTCTCGCTTCGAACAAGCATCTTCCGCTCTACAGCCAGATCACGAAGGTGGAGGTAGTGACCGCTCCGTTCGAGAAGACCCCGAAAATGAGTATCAAGAGATTCCTTTATAAATAGTGGACTGCCATTTCGTCAGTCTTTGTCTGACGGAATGTTATTTGATGATTACAGCTCGCCGCCCCCTGAGGTCGGCGGGCTTTTTTTAGAATTAATTCTTATACGATATGGAAAACAAAGGCAAAATCGGAGTAACCACCGAGAATATCTTCCCGGTAATCAAGCAGTTTCTTTATTCTGACCACGAAATCTTCCTGCGCGAGCTCGTAGCGAATGCAGTCGATGCCACCCAGAAGATGAAGGCTCTGGCCCAGAGCGGAGAGGCCACCCAGGAACTTGGCGACCTCAAGGTCAGTATCGAGCTCGATGAGAAGGCAAAGACCCTCAAGGTCATCGACAACGGTATCGGTATGACTGAGGAGGAAGTCGACAAGTACATCAATCAGATCGCTTTCTCTTCAGCCGGAGAGTTCCTCGAGAAGTACAAGGACCAGATCAGCAGCATCATCGGCCACTTCGGACTTGGTTTCTACTCAGCCTTCATGGTTTCCGAGAA
>JAZUKB010000089.1:0-49275 GCA_045643085.1 Candidatus Cryptobacteroides sp. | reverse complement strand
CATAGTAATGGAATGCCATAGGATTTTTTGAAGCTTTACCTTCGAATTTGATTTTCCCTACTGAAGGGAAGAATTCATTTGTTGCCATAAATAATTCAGTGTTTTATATTATAGTGATTTGTTCAATTCTGCTTTCCAGTTGTTGTATGCCTCCTCGAGAGCGTCCTTCCACTCCGGTACAGGAGAGACGGACTCGACCTTCTTGAGCGTTGAGAATGCCTCCTCAGGGGACCTGTAATATCCTGCTCCGAGAGCGCCTCCCCTGGCTGCTCCGAGAGAACCGTCAGTATTGAAGAGCTCTATGCTTGCGTCGCAGAGTGTAGCGAGGGTGCTCCTGAACAGAGGGCTGAGGAAGAGGTTGGCCTTTCCTGCACGGATGACCTTGAGGTCAAGACCGAGATCGCGCATTATGTCGATACCGTACCTGAATGAGAATGCTATACCCTCCTGCGTAGCCCTGAGTATATGCTCGGTGGAATGTCTCACGAGATCGAGGCCCGCAAACTTAGCACCGATGTTCTTGTTCTCGAGCACACGCTCGGCACCGTTTCCGAAAGGAAGTACGATAAGTCCGTCAGACCCCGCCGGAGCCTCGATGGCTTTCTCGTTCATCATTCCGTAATTGAGGTCCGGGGTGATCTTGTGGTGAACCCAGGAATTGAGGATGCCGGTACCGTTGATGCACAGCAGTACACCGTATCTGTGGAAATCCTTTATGTTGTTGACGTGAACGAAGGTGTTGACGCGTGATGCGCTGTCTGCCTTAGGCACGTCTGTGACACCGTAAACAACTCCGCTGGTGCCGCCGGTAGCGGCTATTTCGCCCGGATTGAGGACGTTGAGCGAGAATGCGTTGTTAGGCTGATCGCCCGCCCTGTAGCAAATAGGCGTTCCTTGTGGGATGCCCAACTTGCCCTGCACCTCGGCATTTGTCCTGCACTGGAATCCGATGGCAGGAACGATATCAGGAATCTTGTCCGGCTCTATGCCGTAGTATTCGGCTACGAAGTCGGCACGCTTCGACTCCTTGAAATCCCAGAGTATCTGCTCCGAAAGACCGGTCTCGGTCGTAGCCACCTCGCCGCTGAGCTTGTATGCGATGTAGTCGCCCGGGAGCATGAACTTGTATATCTTGGCGTAGAGCTCCGGCTCGTTGCGCTTCACCCAGGCCAGCTTGGATGCCGTGAAATTGCCTGGAGAATTGAGCAGATGCTCCATACACTTGTCGTATCCGATGTTCTGAAGCGCCTCGGCGCCGATGGATACTGCCCTTGAATCACACCAGATGATGGCGTCACGTACCGGACGGATGTTCTTGTCCACGGCTACGAGTCCGTGCATCTGATAAGTAATACCGATGGAAACGATCTTTGAAAGGTCGTGCTGCGATGCGATATCCTTGACACCGTCGCAGATGAATCCCCACCACATCTCAGGATCCTGCTCCGCCCATCCCTTCTGAACGGCCTTGATAGGCGCTTCTGATTTGGGATTGGTGGATGAGCCGACGCAAAGTCCGCTCTCTATCTCAAGCAGGGAGACCTTTACAGATGAAGATCCGATATCTATACCGAGAGAATACATAGTTTACAAATATAGTCATTAATTTCGTAAAGGGTTTATCAAATTGATATCTTTTTGGTTAAAAAAGTTAGTATATTGCGGAAAGGGAATTAATAAATTTTATTAAAAATATGAATCATATCAAATGCGCATGGTCAGCCCTTGCACTGACAGTCACCGTACAGGCATCTGCTCAGAATCCGTATCTTCCTCTATGGGAATACATTCCGGACTCGGAGCCGTATGTTTTCGAGGACCCGGACAAGCCGGGACAGTTCAGAGTCTATATCTACGGCTCGCACGACTCCCTGGTCAAGGAGTACTGCGGTCTGGAGCAGGTTACCTGGTCTGCGCCGGTGAATGACCTTACCGCCTGGAGGTATGACGGCATCATCTTCCAGTCCATCCTGGACCGTGACGGCAAGCAGCTCAATCCGGGCGGCAAGGGAGACCTGCTGTATGCCCCGGACGTCGCGGAAGTCATCGGCAGGGACGGAAAGAAGACATACTACCTGTATCCTAACAACCAGGCACCGGGGAGGAAGAATATGGTTGCCAGGTCAGACCGTCCTGACGGACCTTTCACTGTGTGCAACTGGAGCGATGAAGACCCACGCCGGACGGTCGGTCCGCTCGACTTCGATCCGGGCGTACTGGTGGACGACGACGGCAGGGTCTATGCCTATTGGGGCTTCGAGAAATCCTGGGCCGGCGAACTCGACCCGGAGACGATGTCCACACTGAAGCCCGGCACTAAAGCCGTAGAGGACCTTGTGTCGAACAAATATCAGGAAGGCGTGTTCCGATTCTTCGAAGCATCCTCGATAAGGAAGATTGAAGACAAGTATGTGCTTATATACAGCCGCTGGACATACGACGGGGAGTTCGGTCTCGGGGACACGAACTACACCCTCGCATACGCATACAGCGACAATCCGCTCGGTCCGTTCACTTACGGAGGGACCATCATCGACGGGCGCGGCAGGGATACGGACGAGGACGGCAGGGCCATCTTCACCGCCAATCCTACAGGCAACACCCACGGGAGCATTGTCGAAATAGACGGCAGGTGGTGGGTGTTCTACCACCGCCAGACAGGTACCGACGAGTTCGCACGCCAGGCAATGGTCGCACCTATAGAGGTCTCAGTCGAGAAAGGCCCCGGAGGGAAAGTCCATATCTCCGAAGGGGAATACACTTCGGAAGGATTCGCGACGGAGGGGCTCAACCCGCTCCACCGCACCGCGGCGGGCATCGCCTGCTATTACACAGGACCGGAGCCCTACTACAACGACTATCCGAAGTTCATCTATTCCGGTTCGTATATACGGCCTACGTATCTTGACCCGGCATCCTGCGACGGGCCTTTCAATCAGAAGCGTCCGTTCTGCCCTGTGGTGAACAACACCGACGGCTCCACTGTAGGATACAAGTATTTCAATTTCTCCCCTCTCGCAGGAAGTGAGGGTGTAGAGCTTGAGATCAGCCTGGTACCGCAGGGAGTGGACGGTCAGATAACGATTATGGCCGGCAGTCCTTGGGAGAGCAGGGGCGGAAAGGTGATCGGCCGGATCGACCTCAGCAAGGATGCGCCTCAGGAACTCACGCAGGTGCGCACCAAGGTCACGATTCCTGCAGTCGAAGGCAAGCAGCCGCTCTTTTTCCGCTTCAGCTCCGACACGAAGAAGACCTCGATCTGCGAGATATACGATTTCATTTTCAGAAAGTAAACGTACTATTATATTATGAAAAGACTCATATCCGTCCTTGTCGGAATTCTTACACTCGTTGCAGCAAATGCGAGGGACCACGAGGGCATAGTTACTTATGGACCGACTCCGGACGGTTTCACGCTCATCCGGGATTCAAGACCGGTCCCGATTGTCATCTCAGACACGGAGTTCAAAGGTATCCGCATTGCGGCGGAGAACCTCAGTGAAGATTTCGGGCGCGTCTGCGGCGTCAGCGCGGAAATCCTCGGCAAACCTTCAGGATCCGGATGCATCATCGTCGGCTCGCTCGAAAGTCCCTGGATCAAGGCGCTTGTAAAGGCCGGAAAGCTCAACAGGGATGATCTCCAGGGCAAAGTCGAGAAGTACATAATGACGGTGGTGACCGACCCGATGGAAGGTACTGACGAAGCGCTTGTCATAGCCGGAAGCGATATGAGAGGCACGATATACGGTATCTATGAGCTGTCGGAGCAGATTGGAGTGTCTCCGTGGTATGACTGGATGGACGTGCCCGTGATGCATCGGGACAATGTCTCCATTCTCAGGGGGACATACACCGCCGGGGAACCTGCAGTGAGATACCGCGGTCTTTTCCTCAACGACGAGGCCCCCTGCCTGACCTCCTGGGTGAAGAACACCTACGGGACAGATTATGGCGACCATCGTTTCTATGCCAGGGTATTCGAACTGATTCTAAGACTCAGGGGCAATTTCCTATGGCCTGCAATGTGGGACTGGGCCTTCTATGCCGATGACCCTCTCAACTCCCCTACGGCCAACGAAATGGGCGTGATAATGGGTACTTCCCACCACGAGCCGATGGCCCGCAACCACCAGGAGTGGGCGCGGCACCGCGGAGAATTCGGTGACTGGGACTACACAACGAACCAGAAGGTACTGGACAGATTTTTCCGCGAGGGTATGCACAGGGCTCTTGGCACGGAAGATCTCATCACCATCGGAATGAGGGGTGACGGGGACACGGCGATGGGTGCCAAGGAGGGACACGATGACGAGTTCGAGTCCAATGATGCCGCGATAATCAAGCTTCTGGAAAAGATTGTGCGCAACCAGAGGAAAATCATCAGCAGCGAGACGGGCCGTCCTGCGAAGGAACGGCAGCAGGTATGGGCACTTTACAAGGAAGTCCAGAGGTATTATGACAAGGGGCTGAAGGTACCTGACGATGCCATCATTCTCCTCAGCGATGACAACTGGGGTGATATCCGCAGGCTTCCGGACGAGGTGGAGCGCAAGCATCCAGGAGGATTCGGAATGTATTATCACGTGGACTACGTAGGGGCTCCGCGAAACAGCAAATGGCTCAACATCACTCCTATACAGCATATATGGGACCAGCTCACACTCACCTACCAGTACGGCGTGGACAAGCTGTGGGTGCTTAACGTGGGTGACCTGAAGCCGATGGAATACCCTATCAGTCTGTTCATGGACTTGGCCTGGGACCCTGAGAGTTACAATGCCGGCAACCTTCTCGAACACCCTCGGGCATTCTGCGCGCAGCAGTTCGGAGAAGACCAGGCGGACGAGGCTGCACGGATCCTCAACCTCTATTCGCAGTATGCCGGACGTGTCACCGCCGAGATGCTTGACCGCAACACCTATAATCTGGAAAGTGGAGAATGGAAGCAGGTCACGGACGAGTTCGTCAAGCTCGAGGCCGAGGCCTTGAGACAGTTCCTCAGTCTGGACGATGCATACCGAGACGCATACCGCCAGCTGATTCTTTTCCCCGTACAGGCACTCTCAAACGTATATGAGATGTATTATGCGCAGGCAATGAACCATAAGCTCTATGAAGAGGGTAACCCGGAGGCGAACGTCTGGGCCGACAGGGTCGAGGCGACGTTCAACAGGGATGCGCAGCTTTGCGAAGCCTACAACAAGGAAATCGCCGGAGGCAAGTGGGACGGGATGATGACGCAGAAGCACATCGGATATTTCAGCTGGAACGACAACTTCCCTGCCGACAGGCTGCCGAAGACCTATCGTTTTGAAGATACCTCGTCGATGGCCGGAGGCTACAGCTTCAAGCCATCCGACGGTGCGGTCATCATCGACGCAGAGCACTATTACAGCTGCAGCGGCTCGTCCGAAGCCGTCTGGACAGTGATTCCGTATATGGGCCGCACCCGCAGCGGCATATCGCTCCAGCCTTATGATGCTGTCGTGGAAGGGTCTTCCATCACTTACAGGATGGAAATACCAGAGGGCGTACAATACGCCGATGTACACATAATTACGGCATCGACACTGGCTTTCGCCCGCAGGGAGGGACACCGCTACGCCGTCGGATTCGACGGGCAGGATGAGGTGGAGGTCAACTTCAACGGCGAGCTCAACGAGGAGCCTGAGAACGTTTACAGGATAATGTATCCGACGGTGGCGTCGAGGGTCATCGAGAAGACTGTCCGGCTGGAGGTCGGCGGTTCCGGCACACGGGACCTCGTGATACGCCCGCTCGACCCGGGTGTCGTACTGGAAAAGATAGTCGTGGACTTCGGAGGATACCGGAAGTCATTCCTGTTCGGCAATGAGTCGGAATGTTCACGGCAATAACAGTTTGAACAATTCCATCTTTTGGTTATCTTTGTGAGATTGCATAAGCACAAAACGCGAAACAACAATAATCAATAATAATTATGGCTAATAACTTATCCGAAGCTAAAGGCTTCTACAAGCTGAGCTGGCTCCAGAGAATCGGATTCGGTTCCGGAGATATGGCTCAGAACCTCATTTACCAGACAATCAGCATCTGGCTGCTTTTCTTCTACACCAACGTATTCGGGCTCAAGCCGGCCGTTGCGGCAACGATGTTCCTGGTCGTAAGACTCGTGGACGTACTTTGGGATCCTATCGTAGGAACGTTCGTCGACAAGGGAAACCCGAAATGGGGCAAGTACCGCTCCTGGCTCATCCTCGGAGGTATTCCGCTCGTAGCGCTCGCAATCCTCTGCTTCTGGAACGGATTCAGCGGCTCAGTTGTCTATGCTTACGTGACGTATGTCGGTATGTCTATGTGCTATACCCTGGTCAACGTGCCATACGGTGCCCTCAACTCATCTCTTACGCGTGACACCAACGAAATCACCGTGCTGACTTCCACCAGAATGTTTATGGCGAACCTCGGCGCACTTGCAGTGAAGTCCCTTCCTCTCGTCATCGCCATCTTCGCTCCGAAGGTGATCAATGCTGAGACCGGAAAGTTCGAGGCCGTCATCAATACCCCTGAGGCAGCACCGGCCTGGTTCATCACAATGACAATCTTCGCCCTCGTCGGCCTGTTGCTTCTTATCTTCTGCTTCACGCAGTGCAAGGAGCGCGTCGTTATGGACCAGAAGGAAGCCGCAAACGTGAAGGTCAGCGACCTCTGGATGGAGTTCATCCGCAACAAGCCTCTCCGCGTGCTGGCGTTCTTCTTCATCACCGCATTCGCTATGATGAGCGTCGGAAACGCTGCTGATGCATACTTTATGACATACAACGTGGGCGCGACTCCGTTCATGACCACGGCGTTCATGTGGCTCGGAACCATCCCTGCATTCATTTTCATGCCTCTCGTTCCTGCCATCAAGCGCAAGATAGGCAAGAAGGGTATGTTCTACCTCTTCCTCGGTACCGCCATCGTGGGTATGGCTATGATGTACACCTTCGTATCCATCCCTGCAATCAAGTGCCATTTCTGGGCTCTCTGTGTGGCTCAGTTCGTGAAGAGTACAGGTATCATCGTCGCTACCGGATATATGTGGGCCCTCGTCCCTGAGGTTGTGGCATACGGTGAGTTCACCACAGGACGCCGCATCGCAGGTATCGTCAACGCCCTCACCGGAATCTTCTTCAAGGCCGGTATGGCTCTCGGCGGTGTTGTTCCGGGACTCGTTCTCGCACTCGTGGGATTCAACGCCGATCTCCCTCAGCAGACGGCTCTCGCAGAGCAGGGAATCCTCTGGCTCGTATGCGTAATCCCTGCAATACTCCTCGTCCTCGCAATCTGGATCATCAGCAAGTATGAGCTCAGCGACGAAAAGATGGACGAAATCAACAAGGCAATCGAAGAAAAGAACGCATAATCAATAATACTATGGCTAAAAAAGTTGTTAAACGTTATCTGTTCCCTGAGGACTATATGGCTGACCCTTCAGTCCACGTCTTCAACGGCAAAATCTATATCTACCCTTCCCACGACTGGGAGGACGAGTCCAACGTCGAGGATGACAGCGGCGACCAGTACATTATGAAGGACTACCACGTCCTCTCCATCGAGGGCGATCCTATGGACGGCAAGGTGGTTGACCACGGATGCGTACTTCGTAAGGAGGACATTGCATGGCACGGACGCCAGCTCTGGGACTGTGACGTACAGGAGAAGGACGGCAAGTACTATATGTTCTTCCCTATGAAGGACAAGAACGACGTGTTCCGTCACGGTGTCGCTGTCGCAGACAACCCTGCAGGACCGTTCATCCCTCAACCGGAGCCTGTTCACGGAAGCTATTCCATCGATATGGCCATCCTCAAGGATGATGACGGCGAATATTATATGTATTTCGGCGGCCTCTGGGGCGGCCAGCTTCAGTCATACAGGGACAATGTAGGTATCGAAGACCCTGCCAAGAACAATACTCCTGACAGCCCGAACCTCCCGCACGGAGACCAGCCTTCACTCCCTAGCCGCGTGGTTAAGCTTTCGAAGGATATGCTCCAGTTCGGTGAGGAGCCTAAGCCTGTTCAGGTGGTAGGTGAAGACGGCAAGCCTCTGGCAGCTGACGATCCGCACCGATTCTTCGAGGCCAGCTGGACATTCAAGAAGGACGGAAAATACTACTTCACATATTCAACCGGTGACAGCCATCTTCTCTGCTATGCAGTCGGTGACAACGTTTACGGCCCGTTCACTTACAAGGGTGTCATTCTCACCCCGGTTGTAGGTTGGACGACACACCACGCCATCATAGAGTGGAAGGGCAAATGGTATCTCTTCCATCACGACAGCGCCCCATCAGGAGGAAAATCCTGGCTCCGCAGCCTCAAGGTCTGCGAACTGACATTCAACGCTGACGGGACAATCGAAACAATAGAAGGAATAGATGAATAAACCTGTATTAGCACTGCTTATGGCGCTTGCTACCGTCGGATGTTCCGGCGGTAGCGGCGTTAATGGGCCGCTTTGGCTCGCGGCCGGCGAACCCGAACTCAAGGGGGAGCCTTACCACGAATACCGCATCCTCGACCATTGGGACAACCTTGACGACAGTGTCGAGAGAGGTTATGCCGGCAAGAGTATGTGGGAATGGACATCCGACAGCATCCCGGAGGCAAGAATCAGGGAATACGGACGTCTCAACCAGTCCATAGGAATCAACGGTTCCGTGCTCAACAACGTCAACGCCTCACCGAGGATGCTGACGGATGAGGTTCTGGAACGTGTGACCGACATTGCCGACATACTCAGAGAGTACGGCATCAGGACTTATCTTTCCATCAATTTCGCAACGCCGCAGGCTCTCGGAGAGCTTCAGACCGCCGATCCGCTGGATCCTGAGGTCATCGGATGGTGGGCCGAAAAGGTTGATGACATCTATGCCAGGATACCTGATTTCGGAGGCTTCCTCGTAAAGGCCTGCAGCGAAGGTCAGCCCGGTCCGCAGGACTTCGGAAGGACACACGTGGACGGTGCCAACCTGCTTGCGGACGCTGTGGGAAAGCACGGGGGCATCGTGATGTGGAGAGCCTTCGTCTATGCTCCGGACAGCCCTGACAGGGCCAACCAGGCATACGAGGAGTTCGTTCCGCTGGACGGACAGTTCAGGGACAACGTAATCATCCAGATCAAGAACGGACCGGTTGATTTCCAGCCGAGGGAGCCTGTAAGCCCGCTATTCTTCGGTCTGCACGATACCGACGGGATGATCGAGTTCCAGATTACGCAGGAATACCTGGGCCAGAGCAAGCAGCTCTGCTACCTCGGCACAATGTGGGAGGAATGCATCGACACGCTTATGAACAACGGCGCTCCGAGGATGAAAGCCATTGCCGGAGTAGCCAATACCGGTCAGGACGCGAACTGGTGCGGACACATATTCGCACAGGCTAACTGGTATGCATTCGGACGCCTCGCCTGGGATCCGACACTCAGCGCCGGACAGATTGCCGACGAATGGCTGCACCTCACCTTCCCTCGTCCGAAAGGATGCTCAAGGAAGGAATTCGAGACCAACTTCATAGAGCCGGTCAAAGCCCTTATGATGGCAAGCCGCGAAGATATGGTAGATTATATGATGCCGCTCGGGCTGCATCACATATTCGCAAGCAACGCCCATTACGGGCCGGAACCTTGGTACGAACCGCCGTTCCTCCGCAAGGACTGGACGCCTCCTTACTATCACAAGGCTGACAGTGCCGGAGTCGGATTTGACAGGACATACGAAGGCAGCGGCAATGTGGCTCAGTATCCAGAACCTCTCAGATCACAGTACAATTCGCTTGAGGATTGTCCCGAGAACCTGCTTCTCTGGTTCCACCACGTACCTTGGGACTACAGGATGAAATCCGGACGGACTCTCTGGGAAGAGATGTGCATACATTACGACAGAGGGTTGCGTAAAGCATCCGAATATCGCGGGATATGGGCATCTGTCAGGAAATACGTCGATCCACAGGTATGGCAGGAGGTCGCCGACAAACTGGAAATCCAGTATCAGGATGCATCCGTGTGGCGTGACGCCTGCGTGCAGTATTTCCAGACGTTCTGCGGGATGGAGATTCCTTCGGAGGTCGAAAAGCCTGTGATACCGCTTGACTCGCTCAAGAGAAGATGGATGCCGACATCCATCCACAGCTAGTCGTCACCCCAGCTGTATGCCGATACTGACTGCAGCCCCGTGATTCCGTAATAGGAACCGACGATATCCCCCCTGAGGTAAATCTTCTTTCCAAGCAATTCCTCGTGATCCACAAGATTCACCGCATCGCGGATATCTCCTTTTGATAGCTGCACCGAAAGACAGGACTGCCTTTCGGTGCAGTTCTCTTTCGGTCCTATGACGATGTTGGTCCTGGAGGTGAACGGACCGCGGAAGGAGCATTTCGAAGACGTAAGGTCCCCGCCCACGATATAGCCTGTAACCCACACAGCTTTGGAGCCGACGTGACTGATGGCCTGGCTTACGCTGAAAGCGCTTGATATGTCCGACCCGCCTTTGCCGGGGCCGAAGTCAAAGTCCTCGCATATCCATTGCCGAGTGGTGTCAACACTTACGGAAACGGTGCCTGAAGATTCAGACGAAGGAGACGCACCGTGGGATGCCGTGAGGGTCACGGCCAGCACCTCCCTCGAAGCGACGGGCCTGGTCATAAGCACTTTCTGCTCCACGCCATTGTCAAGCACCAGAGATACCGGTCCCGGATTGAAATATGCAGTACGGGTTTCGCTGTAGCCATACATAAGCTTCCCTTGCGGGGATTTCAAGAATATGACTCCGTTCGGATACAAATCCAGGAACTCCTGACTGAATCTGAGCTTTACTCCGGCATTGATCTGGGAGCAGGTGAGGGACACGGACACGCTGCTGGACGGTTCAACCACCGCAACCTGGGTATCACCATATTGCGGAGCATCGAATCTGGGATCCTCAAACACGCAGGAAACGGCGGATACGGTATAAGGACCGGGAGACAGGCTCATTGACACGGGAGCCTTCCCGTACGTACCTTCATAGACCGCATTCCCCTCCCGGTCAGTCACTGTCAGTATGAAATCATTCACGTCCGGCATTGAAGCCGAACGCGTCCCCGGTTCGAGGTCTTCGGCGAACGCTATCCGCAGCTCACCGTCAGGCCCGGCGGAAGGTCCGAATATTTCATCACAGGATACGGGAAGAATCAAAAGAGCCGGAAGCATCAGCACCGGGATTGGAAGTAAGGTTTTCATAGCTCAGTTTTTCCGCAAATATGCATCGCACAAACGTATATTTGCGTATAAAACGTATAAATCTCAAAAATTCACGGGATGTTTGCATCACTGCGAACATCCCGCTACTTAACCTAAACTTAAACTATGAAAAACTTCGTTGCGAATATAGCAATTTTTCCAAAATATTAATATAGATTACCTCTGAGGTACTGGTCATAGGCGGACATATCCATCAGTCCGTGGCCTGTCAGGTTGAACAGAAGCACCTTGCTCTCCCCCGCCTCCCGGCACTTCAAGGCTTCCCTTACCGTAGCGGCTATGGCGTGGCAGGATTCGGGAGCAGGGATTATCCCTTCAGACTTGGCGAACAGGATTCCGGCATCGAAGGACTCGAGCTGCGGAATATCCATCGCTTCCATCAGGCCGTCGTGATACAACTGTGACACGATAGCCCCGGCGCCGTGATATCTAAGGCCTCCGGCGTGTATGTTTGCGGGCTTGAACTTGTGCCCGAGAGTGTACATCTTGATGAGCGGAGTGTATCCGGCTTCGTCACCGAAGTCATATTCAAAAACGCCCTTGGTCATCTTCGGGCAGGACTCCGGCTCGACGGCTATGAACCTGGTCGAGGTCTTGCCTTCAAGGTTGTGACGCAGGAACGGGAATGCTATGCCGCTGAAATTGGATCCTCCGCCGAAGCAGGCGATTACTTCGTCAGGATACTCCCCGGCCATCTCCATCTGCTTCTCAGCTTCAAGTCCGATCACCGTCTGGTGAAGCGACACGTGACTCATAGTGGAACCGAGTGTGTATTTGCACTTCTCAGGTGTCGTGCGGGCGAGCTCGACGGCTTCGGAAATGGCAGTTCCAAGAGAGCCCTGATGGTTCGGGTCCACGGTGAGAATATCCTTTCCGGCACGTGTTGACATAGAAGGTGAAGGGGTCACCTGTGCACCGAATATCTGCATCATCGAACGCCTGTACGGCTTCTGCTCATAACTGATCTTGACCTGATATACGGCTGCGTTGAGCCCGAACAGATTCGCCGCATAACTCAGTGCGGTACCCCACTGTCCTGCTCCGGTCTCGGTGGTCACGTTCGATATCCCCTCCTGCTTGCAGTACCAGGCCTGGGCCAGGGCGTAATTGAGTTTGTGCGAACCGACCGGACTGACGCTCTCGTTCTTGAAATATATGTGCGCGGGAGTATCCAGGGCTTTTTCAAGGCCGTACGCCCTGACAAGAGGAGTGCTCCTGTAGTATTTGTACTGTTCCCTCACTTCCTCGGGAATGTCAATCCACCTGTCGGTGAAATTCAGTTCCTGTCTGGAGCAGGCTTCGGAGAATATTTCGCTGAGCCCCTCAACCGTCACCGGCTGCCGGGTCTGAGGATCCAGCATAGGCTCCGGCTTGTTCTTCATATCGGCCTGTATGTTGTACCACTGCTCCGGTATGAGATTCTCCGGCAGGAAATAACGCTTCTGTGACATATCTATTGTTTATTGTGGCTGTAAAGGTAGCAATTTTTCCGTCTCATCCCACAGCCAGTCTATCATAGGGTGGTCCAGCACGGTCCTGTCCAGGGTCTCGTCTCTCCTGCCTATGAAGCAGTGCAGATCACAGTCCGTCCGGAGGGCACGGAGTGCGGGAGCGACTCCTTTCCTCGGGCTTCTGCAGAAAGGTCGGAACAGGATATCGGCAAGCGGATCGAACCATCTGCCCATTGATATCATATTACTGTTCACGATACCGGGGTCGGCCACGTTGACGTGGATTCCTTCATACCTTCGGGACAGGGCCACGCTCGAAAGGAGCAGGGCCAGCTTTGTATTGGAGTATGTCCTGAGCTGGTGGAATTCCTTCTCTCCCCTTTCGAAAAGCGTCCTGTCCACATCTCCGAACCGGCAGGTAAGCGATACCATATTGACGATATTGGAGCCCGCCGGCATTTGTGGAAGCAGCAGCCTGGTCAGATAGAAGGGTCCGATGTAGTTCGTGGCAAGGGTACTCTCATAACCATCCTCGGTCCTACGGTAGTCCCGGTTGATGATTCCAGCGTTGTTGAACAGGGCATCTATCTTCATACCGGCTACGGAGTCGGCAAAAGTCTTTACGGACGCCATCGAGGAAAGGTCAAGCTCCACTACGTCTATTTCGGCACCCGGGATGTCCTTCAAGATGTCCCTGCGTACTGACTCGGCCTTGGAGAGGTTCCTGCAGGCCATTATCACATTGTCACCTTGTCCTGCAAGGGACCTGACGGCCTCGGAGCCCATACTGCCGCTTGCTCCTGTGACTATTATGGTCCTATTATCGTTCATATTCCAATCTTATGTTGTCCAGCCAGAGGATGTTACCCACCGCACCCATAAGGTCGTTCTGGCTTCCGGAAGCGATGGAAAGTATGGCGTGCGTGACGGGAGTCCCCGGTTCCGCCCATCCTTCCTCCGGGATCGGCACGTTCCTTCCGCGGCTGTTGGTTGCATAGTATATGTCCCTGAGGTCCATATAATCCTTGTAATCAGGGCTTTTGCGGGCATCACCGTAAATGACCGGAATGCGGAAATCCTTGACCCATCCGTCGGATGAGGTCTCAATATGGAAAGCGGCCGTCCCCACACGTTTGACGTGGATGTTGCCATCCGCATCCTCCTTGCGGTTCTGCAGGATGAGAATTATCTCCTCGGGATCATAGCCGTCCAGGCTTCTTGACCCCCTGACTATCTTCCCGGTGTTGGGCAGGACCGACTTGAAATCAAGTACGAGCGCGGAAGGCCGCTCGCTGAACGGAATGCCCCAGTCTATGTACGAGAACGGATTGCTGACCGCGCGTATGGGTTCCAGCATCTTTCCCCAGTACAGGGATCCGCCCGCGAATATCCTGATATTGACCAGACCCGCCACTTTCACGGCCGCATAACAGCTCTCAAGACGCGCGCACAATCCGTCAGGCCCTTTCTCCGGGGTCACGGAAAGGCTGGTCTTGGTTATGCCCACGACTACTGCATAGGCGTTCGAACTCGACCAGATGGTGTTGGAGTAGTCGAACACCTCGTTCCGGTTGATGGTATCGTTCGGGGCAAGGGCATAGATGGTCCTGGTCTCGCCTCCGAGAATCTGGGATTCCTTGATATGCCTTACGGTCCACTGCTCGAAATCCCCGAAAGGTACCGTTTCCAGCCTCTGCGCATATACGCAGCAGGTGGAAAGCAGCGCCATTGCCGTTGATATGAGACGTACTGCTGTATTCATCTGGTTACCGGCGGAGTCTGAGCCATATCCTGTTCTCGATACGGCGAGGCAGGAGGGCTATCATAGGTGGGAGATATATGTTCATAAAGCCGGGACGCACGGTATGGCGTTTACGGAAAAGTCCCTTCAAGGCCTTCCGCACCAGCCATTCCGGAGTCTTGATGACACCGGTCTTGAGACCGAGTTTCATCAGGGATGGCTTGAGCCCGTACAGGGGCGTTGCGATGGCCGCCGGCATCACGGTGGTCACTCCCACGCCATACGGGCGCATCTCGAAATACAATGACTTCCCGAAGCTCCTCAGATACGCCTTGGTTGCAGAATATACGGTGATGCCGGGGGTCGGCAGCTTGGCCGCCATCGATGAAACAATCAGCACGTATCCGTGGCCGCGGGATTTCATATCGGCTCCGAACAACAGACAGAGCTTTGTCACCGTGGACATATGGAGGTTCATCATCTTCTCGACACGAGGCAGATCCGTATCATCGAGTTCCTTGAAGAAGAACATTCCGGCATTGTTGACAAGCACCTCAACCTCGATGCCCTCGGACCTGCAGTAGTCATACAGCTCTCCGGCAGCTCCGGCGGTGGCGAGGTCCTGATAATGCGGGATTGCCGACACGCCGAACTCATCGGCTATGTCCGCCGCCGTCTGTATCAGTTCCCGCTCCTGATTGCTTACAAGCAGGAGGTCATACCCGCGGACGGCAAGTTGCCGCGCATAGATAAGTCCCATTCCGGAACTTGCTCCGGTCACCAGCGCTACGTTGTCCATATCCTTCAGGCGTATTTCTTTTCAGCCTTGTCAATCTCCTTCTGCAGTCTGGAAGGAAGATTGTCAACACATTTGTGGCACTTCATCTCAAGGGTGTACATACGGCCGATACAGTAATTCGAATGGGCACAGTCGCTGCACTGCAGTTCACCGTCACGGAGCTTGTTCACAAAGTCCGTATCGTGGACAAGGGCCCTGGCCATCTGCAGTCCGGTGAATCCAGCTTCGAGGACTTCCTCCATCTTCTGTTTTGACACCAGGCCTCCCACATATACCAGAGGCATCTTCAGTGCGGAACGGAACTGTTTGGCCTCATCCAGGAAATATCCTTCGCTGTATGGAACTGTAGGTATCATTATCCTTCCGATGAACGCAAGCATAGCCTTGAGCCACCAGAAATGCTTCATATCCATATAGTAGGCAAGCGTCTTGAGAGGCATAGCACCGCGCATCACCTCCATCGGCGCCTTGCTCACGAATCCGGCCGAAAGCACAAGTGCGTGTACGCCCAGACGTTCGAGTTCCTGACATACCTTGATGCATTCCGGCGTCTGCATCCCCCGCTTGAATCCGTCGTGCATATTGACCTTTACGAGCACTCCCATATCGTCGCCGGCGACCCTCATCACCTCCTCCATCACTAGACGCATGAAGCGCATACGGTTCTCCAGGCTGCCTCCGAACTCATCTCTGCGGTGATTGGTGTACGGGGACAGGAACTGGCTTATGAGGTATCCGTGACCCGCGTGGATCTCGACACAGTCGAACCCCGCCTCTCTCGCAAGCTGCACGGCGCGGCCAAAATCATTCACCAGGTCATATATCTCGCTTTTCCTGAGCTTCCGCACGAATGTCGGGGAATAGAGGTTGAACCCGCCGGAGGCTCCAACAGGCGTACATCCGCAGGTTGCGCGATGAGTCATATTGCCGCAATGGCCCAGCTGGATGGAAGCCTTGGCGCCCTCCGCGTGAATGGCATCGGTGAGTTTCCTGAGTTCGGGGACTATCTCCTCCCTCATCCAGAGCTGGCCGTTGAAGGAAAGACCCGACCGGCACACGGCCGCATAGGCTATGGTAGTCATACCGACTCCGCCGCGCGCGACCGCCGTGTGATAGTTGAACAGGTCCTGCGAAGGTGAATTGTTGTAGGCCATATTCTCGAAGGCCGCGGAACGTATCACTCTGTTGCGCAGTCTGACAGGCCCGATATTGCAGGGTGTAAAAATAGGAGATTCCATCTTGCTAGTATATGAAAGGGATCATTCTCTTCAGCTTGGAGGCATCGAACTGATCCGCAAATTCAACTTTGTATCTGTCATATATCCTCGCCGCACGCGGTCCGAGGTTCGCAAAGGTCCATACGGCGAAAAGCGCTCCGGCCCAGGACCAGGTCAGTATGGCGAATCCTGTCCACTCCAGCAGCTCACCGAAATAGTTGGCGGAGGTGACATATCTGAACATCCCGCCCCGTGGAAGGTAATGCGCGGTGTCCCCGGGCTTGCGCAGATGCCTTATGATACTGTCGGACGATATGTTTACGTACATCCCGTAGAAGAATATCAGAGCGCCGATAATGAATCTCGGGTCGTAAAGCCACGCCGCCGTGTACCGCTCGGGAGCCGAGAAGTAAAACAGCCATCCTCCCTGTGCCAGGGCGTTCAGCGAATTGAAAAGGAAGCCCATCAGTATTATTGACAGCGGCATCCTGCCCTTTCCCCTGATGAGAAGCGGGAATATGAACGAGCGCTGGAAATAGTGTATCTCGAATATGAGTAGCATCACCACCCGGGGAAGGTCCTCGCGCCTGTCGGAGCAAAGCCACAGGACCAGCATCAGGAGGAACACCGGACACTCCATCAGCACCCATCCCAACCTGTTGTCTATGGCAGGGCCCCACTTCTTGTCATAGAACTTTCCGTACCCGGCATCGACGAAAAACAGGCTTACGAACACCAACACGGCAACCGCGGCCATAACTGCCAGGAAGATGTTGAATGATTGAATGGTCATAGCAGATACAAATCTAACAATAAATAAAAGAATTTGATTACTTTTGTAGAACAACCAAACAGTAAAGAATATGCATAATCTGTTGTTTCTCCAGAATATAGGCGCCGGCGAGGTCATCATCGTAGCGCTTGTGATACTTCTCATATTCGGAGGCAAGAAGATTCCCGAACTTATGAAGGGACTCGGAAAGGGAGTAAAAAGTTTCAAGGAAGGGATGTCTGAGGTCGAGAAAGACATCAACGACGTCAAGAAGGACTTCAATGACAGCATAGACAAGCAGTAATGCCTATGACTTTCTGGGACCATCTGGAAGAGCTCAGATGGTCGATATTGCGTGTCGCCATAGTACTTGTCGCCGTACTGATAGGGTGCTTCGTGCTCCTTCCGCGCGTATTCGACAGTTTCATATTGGGTCCGACCACATCGGATTTCTTCCTGTACCGGTGGTTGTCCGGGCTCGGAAAGGGAGACGGCTTCCTCGTGCCGGATTTCTCCGAGGACTTCAAGGTAGACATCATCAACATCAACGTGGCCAGTCAGTTCCTGACCCATATCAGCACATCGTTCTGGATTGCCCTGGTACTGGTATTTCCATATCTCATTTACGAAATCTGGAAGTTTATAAGACCGGCCCTGTACGAGAACGAAAAGAAGCACGTAAGGTTGGCTTTCCTGACAGGAACGCTCCTGTTCTACATCGGATGCGCAGTCGGATACAGCGTCATTTTCCCCGTCACGTTCAGATTCCTGACCGGATATACCGTCGGAAACAGCATCACCAACCAGATATCCCTCAACTCGTATATGTCCAATTTCCTGACACTTACGTTCGTAATGGGGTTGGTATTCGAGATTCCGATCCTGGCCGGGCTGCTTTCAAGGCTCGGGCTTCTGGACAAGCAGTTCCTGCGCAAGTACCGCAGTTATGCGGTCGTCGTGCTTCTGGTTCTGGCAGCGCTCATAACTCCTTCCGGAGATCCGTTCACCCTCGGTCTTGTGTTCCTGCCGCTGTTCCTGCTGTACGAGATATCCATCCTCGTGGTACGCGACGCTCCGGCCGAAGAATGACAGTGCGGAAGGTTCGAGGATTCGTCTTTTATTAGTATATTTGCCGCGCAACGGTACGGATACCGGATACAAACCGCCCCCTTAGTTTAATGGATAGAATTTAGGATTCCGGTTCCTACGATAGGCGTTCGATTCGCCTAGGGGGTACAAAAATCACATTATGACAGCATACGTTTTCCCCGGACAGGGGTCGCAGTTTCCCGGAATGGGAAAGGAAATCTATGAGAGCAGCTCACAGGCGCGCGAGATGATGGAAAGAGCCGATGAGATACTCGGGTTCCGCATCACGGACATTATGTTCGAAGGCAGCGACGAGGATCTCAAGGCCACACGGGTGACCCAGCCGGCCATCTTCCTGCATTCCGTATGCGAGGCTTTGTGCAGCGACCTGCCGAAGCCCGATATGACCGGAGGACACTCCCTCGGGGAATTCTCCGCCCTCGTGGCAGCCGGAGCTATGGATTTCGAAGACGGCCTGAGACTTGTTGCCGCACGTGCGGAAGCAATGCAGAAATGCTGTCTCAAGGTGCCGGGCACGATGGCCGCAATAATAGGCCTTCCAGATGCCACCGTCGAGGAAATATGCAGCAGGACAGAGGGCACGGTCGTAGCAGCCAATTACAACTGCGACAGTCAGGTGGTGATATCCGGAGAGGCTGAGGCCGTATCGAAGGCCTGCGAGGCGCTCAAGGAAGCCGGAGCCAAAAGAGCCCTTCCGCTCAACGTAAGCGGTGCCTTCCATTCTCCTCTTATGGAACCGGCAAGGGAAGAGCTTGCCGCTGCAATCGCAGATACCGGGATACGCCGTCCGTTCTGCCCTGTATATCAGAACGTGTCCGCACTCCCGGAAACTGATCCGGAGCGTATCAGGGAGAACCTTCTCCTTCAGTTGACATCCCCAGTCAGATGGACCCAGTCCGTGAGGAGGATGATGTCCGACGGAGCCACGGAATTCAAAGAAATAGGCCCGGGAACAGTGCTCCAGGGCCTTATCAGACGTATTTCGGCAGCAGCTGTCTAAACGCCGCTGAAGCTGCTGAACCCACCATCCACAGGAAGTATCACACCGGTGACGAATGATGCCGCGTCACTGCACAGGAACTGTGCGGCGCCGTTGACCTCCGTCAAGTCTCCGAAACGGCGCATAGGGGTCTTGCTTATGACCTTGTGAGAACGTTCGGTCAGGGAGCCGTCCTCGTTGAGGAGCGCAGCCCTGTTCTGCTTGCCGATGAAGAAACCGGGAGCAAGGGCATTCACCCTTATCTTCTCCCCGTATTTGAGAGCCATTTCGGCGGCAAGCCACTTGGTGAAGGCATAGACTCCGGTCTTTGCCGCAGTGTAGCCTCCGACACGTGTAAGCGCGTCATAGGCAGCCATCGAGGATATGTTCAGGATGCAGCCGAAGCCCTGCCTTGCGAATATTTCCGTGAATACGTGACAAGGATAAACGGTTCCGTTCAGATTGAGGTCCAGCACCTTGTCCCAGTCCTCCAGTTTCATGTCCCAGAAATTCTGGTCCGGCATCACATTGGCTCCGGCGACGTTGCCACCTGCCACGTTGATCAGGATATCAACCCTTCCATATACGGAAACCACGTCATCGGCAATCTTCCTGACAGCGTCCACATCCATCACGTTGCAGGCATAACCTGCGGGATTGCCGCCAAGCGACTTCAACTCTTCCGTCACAGGCCCGACCTGCTCCGGACGGTGAACCAGGGCGATGACGTCGGCGCCCTGTGATGCGAAATGTCTTGCAAGGGACCCGCCGAGGGCTCCCGCGGCGCCGGTGATGACGGCGACCTTACCTTCTACTGAAAACTGTTCATTCATATCTTCTTGCTGTTTGATTCTTCCTCGACGGCGGCCATCATTCCGGTCACCTGTCCCAGAGCCCACATACGCCCGTAGAAGCCGTATCCGGGATTGTATCCGCCTTCCGCGTCCCCAAGTATGTTCTTGCCGTGGTCAACCCTCATAGGCAGGTTCCTGCCTTCCTTCTCGAAGATTCGTATCAGTTCGAGAAGATGGGCCCGTCCTCCGGTATGCGGAGCCTCTATGAAATTGCCGCCAGGCAGCACCTCGCAACTTCTCAGATGTACGAAATGGGTGCGCGGGGCGAACTCGCGGGCCATCGCGACGACATCGTTGTAAGCACCGGCGCTGAGCGAACCGGCACAGAATGTCAAACCGTTGTGGAAGTTGTCCACAGCATTCAGGAACCATCTGATGTCATCCGCGTTCGTGACGATGCGCGGAAGTCCGAATACCGTCGACATAGGCGGGTCGTCAGGGTGCACGCACATATTGATGTCATACTTGTCACATACCGGCATCACCGCAGCGAGGAAATACCTCATATTCTCCTTCAGCTGCTCCCGCGAAACGCCCTTGTAGAGGTCCAGGAGAGCCTTGAACTTGCGCACCGGTTCCCTGTCCCCTTCGTTTATGTTACCGTTCACGAATCCCTGCGTCCTCACGATGATGGTATCGACGAGCTCGTGCCTGTCTGCATCGGTCATAGTCCTGTCGAGCTCCTCTACCTTGCGGAGAATCTCCTCCGGAAAATCCTTTTCGGCGCCTTCCCTTTGAAGTATCTTTATGTCGAAATATGCAAACTTGGCATAGTCGAAATACAGAGAGGTGGTACCGTCGGGCCAGGGATGCTCGAGGTCCGTACGCGCCCAGTCCAGTACCGGCATGAAATTGTAGCAGACCGTCCTGACACCGCACTTGCCGAGATTCTCGAGGCTACGGATATAGTTGGCTATCAGGGCGTCACGTTCCGGGCCTCCATACTTGATCGCTTCACACACCGGAAGGCTCTCGACCACGGACCATCTCATCCCGTAGGACTCGATGTATTCCTTGAGGCTCCGGATGTCCTCCTCTGTCCATATCTCCCCGTTCGGTACTTCGTGGAGGGCCGTGACGATACCTTCCACGCCAATCTGTCGGAGCATCTGAAGGGGTATGTTGTCCCTGCGTCCGAACCATCTCCAAGTTGTTTCCATGTTTGTCTGAACTGGGGTCAATTTTGTATTCAAATTTACGGAATTATTTAGTAATTTTGAAGGATTTATGGTCAATTATTAATTAATAACATATCTGCAATGGCAAAAGAAAAGAAATTCATTACCTGTGACGGTAACCAGGCTGCGAGCAACATCGCATATCTATTCAGCGAGCACGCAGCCATCTACCCTATCACGCCATCTTCAACAATGGCCGAGAACATTGACGAATGGGCTGCCCACGGAAAGAAGAACCTGTGGGAAGAAACGGTAAAGGTTACCGAGATGCAGAGCGAGGCCGGCGCCGCAGGAGCCGTTCACGGTTCACTCCAGGCCGGTGCCCTCACGAGCACGTTCACCGCATCACAGGGACTTCTTCTTATGATCCCTAATATGTACAAGATTGCGGGCGAGATGCTTCCTACAGTCTTCCACGTATCAGCCAGGACCCTCGCCACACACGCGCTGTCAATCTTCGGAGACCATCAGGACGTGATGGCCTGCCGTCAGACAGGTTTCGCGATGCTCGCTTCCGGTTCAGTCCAGGAGGCCCAGGACCTCGCAGCGGTGGCACACCTTTCAGCCATCAAGTCAAGCATTCCGTTCCTTCATTTCTTTGACGGATTCCGCACATCACACGAGATCCAGAAGATCGAGGCCATCGACGAGAACGACCTCCGCAAGATGGTAAGCGAGAAGTCACTTGAGAACTTCCGCCAGAGAGCCCTTAACCCTGAGGCTCCAGTGACCCGCGGAACCAACCAGAACGGAGACGTGTATTTCCAGGTCTGCGAGTCACGCAACCAGGCATACGACGCCGTTCCGGACGTAGTGGCACGCTATATGGGCGAGATCGGTGAGGTCACCGGACGCCAGTACCGTCCTTTCGAGTACTACGGAGACAAGAACGCCGAGAGCATCATCATCGCGATGGGATCAGTCACAGAGACTATCAAGGAGACCATCGACTACCTCTCCGAGCACGGCCGCAAGTACGGTCTCATAACCGTTCACCTCTACCGTCCGTTCTCAGAAAAGTACCTCCTCAAGGTGCTTCCTAAGTCGGTGAAGAAGATAGCCGTCCTCGACCGCACCAAGGAGCCGGGATCACTCGGAGAGCCTCTCTATATGGATATCAAGACCATATTCCAGGACCGCGAGGACACTCCTCTCATCATAGGCGGACGCTACGGTCTCTCATCAAAGGACACGTCTCCTGCACAGATCGTTGCAGTGTTCGACAACCTTGACCGCAAGAGCCCTAAGAACGACTTCACCATCGGCATCGTCGATGACGTAACATTCAAGAGCCTCCCTATCAAGAGCGAGATATCAATCGTGAAGCCGGGAACCACCGAGTGCAAGTTCTACGGACTCGGTTCCGACGGAACCGTGGGTGCCAACAAGAACACCATAAAGATTATCGGAACGCATACCGACCTCTACAGCCAGGCATATTTCGACTATGACTCAAAGAAGTCAGGCGGATACACCTGTTCACATCTCCGTTTCGGAAAGGCTCCTATCAAGGCACCTTATCTCGTGAATACACCGGATTTCGTGGCCTGCCACGTACCTTCATACCTTGAGAAGTACGATGTACTCAAGGGCATCAAGGAAGGAGGAAGCCTTCTCCTGAACTCCCTCTGGGACGAGAAGGAGACAATCGAGCGCATCCCTGATTTCGTAAAGGCCGTCATCGGACGCAAGCACATCAAGCTCTATATCATCAACGCGACCAAGATCGCCGCTGAGATAGGCCTCGGCGGACGTACCAACACCATCCTCCAGAGCGCATTCTTCCGCATCACAGGCATCATCCCAGCAGAGGATGCCATCAAATATATGAAGGACGCCGCTCTCAAGAGCTACGGCAAGAAGGGTGAAGCCATCGTGAATATGAACTATGCGGCAATCGACCGCGGCGGTGAGTACACCGAGGTCAAGGTCCCTGCAGAGTGGACTAAGATCAACGCCAAGTTCGTCAACCCGAATGCGGGCCGTCTCGCGACACCGTTCGTCAAGGAGGTTGCCGACATCGTAAGCTCACAGTGCGGAGACACGCTTCCTGTAAGTGCATTTATGAATTATATGGACGGAACGATGCCTGTCGGCACCGCCGCATACGAGAAGCGCGGTGTGGCTGTATCAGTCCCTGTATGGAATCCTGAGAGCTGTATCCAGTGCAACACCTGTGCATTTGTCTGCCCTCACGCAGCCATTCGTCCGTTCATCCTCACGGCCGACGAAGCCGCCGCAGCTCCTAAGGGTGTCAAGATTGCTGACGGAAAGGCGACCCTCAAGGATTACAAGTTCGCTCTCGGAATCTCAGTCGATGACTGTACGGGATGCGGCAACTGCGTCGATGTCTGCCTCGCAAAGGAGAAGGGCGCCATCACTATGGGAGACTACCAGGAGAACAAGGACTCTCAGGCAGAGTACGACTGGCTCAACTCAAAGATCGGCTACAAGAAGCTGTTCGATCCTAAGAGCAATATGAAGAACTCCCAGTTCTCACAGCCTCTGTTCGAATTCTCAGGAGCCTGCGCCGGTTGCGGTGAGACACCTTATATCAAGAACATCACCCAGCTCTTCGGAGACCATATGATGATAGCCAACGCGACAGGATGTTCATCCATCTACAGTGCAGCGTTCCCTTCATCACCATATTGCGCTAACGAAAAGGGTCACGGCCCGGCTTGGCAGAACTCCCTCTTCGAGGACTTCTGCGAGTTCGGTCTCGGTATGCACCTCGGTTCAGACCGTATCCGTGAGACTGTAGCAAGCCTTATGGAAAAGGGTATGGAGTGTGAGAAATGCTCCGACGAGATGAAGGCCCTCTTCAAGAAGTGGCTTGACGGCAGGAACGACTATGCAGTGACCCGCGAGGTCTGCGACGCTCTCGTACCTATGATGGAGAAGTGCGGATGCGACACCTGCAAGGCCCTTCTCAAACTCAAGAACTACATTCCTAGCCGCAGCCAGTGGATATTCGGCGGTGACGGTGCCAGCTACGACATCGGATACGGCGGACTCGACCACGTGCTTGCAAGCGGAGAGAACGTCAATATCCTCGTACTTGATACGGAGGTTTACTCCAACACCGGCGGCCAGTCATCAAAGGCCACCCCTGCAGGAGCAATCGCCAAGTTCGCGGCATCAGGCAAGAAGATCCGCAAGAAGGATCTCGGTATGATGGCAATAAGCTACGGTTATGTATATGTAGCTCAGGTTGCGATGGGTGCCAGCCCGGTTCAGTATATGAACGCCATCAAGGAAGCCGAGGCTTATGACGGACCATCCCTCATCATAGCATACGCACCTTGTATCAACCACGGGCTGAAGGCCGGTATGGGACTCAGCCAGAAGGAGGAGAAACTTGCAGTCGATTGCGGTTACTGGCACCTCTTCCGTTACAACCCTATGCTCGAGGGTACGGACAAGAATCCGTTCTCACTCGACAGCAAGGAGCCTGACTGGAGCAAGTTCCAGGACTTCCTCAAGAGCGAGGTACGATTCTCTTCTCTCTACAAGCTCTTCCCTGAGAAGGCCGACGAGCTTCTGCAGAAGACAGAGGAGTTCGCGAAGATAAGGCTTGAGACCTACAAGAAGCTTGCAAAATAAACTGCAGCGCAGATATCAGAAGAGGCCGCGAAAGTGATCGCGGCCTCTTTTATTTCCTGTTGATCTTGATGTGAATATCACCTCCGTACGACCAGATTTCCGCTTCGGAGTCCGCATCAAGTCCGAGCCTCACGCTCTTCTGCGGCTCCGGGGCAAGGCCCTCTGCAGCCGGGGTGAAAGCCTCCTGTGCGGCATTGTACCAGTGAAGTATCTGCTCGGCATATCCCTTGAATAATTTTCCCTTATCGGTCAGTCTCACTTCCCCCCTCAGCCTTTCAAACAGGACAGATCCAAGGGTTTTCTCCAATTCAGCTATATTCTGGCTAACTGCAGGCTGGCTTACGTGCAATTTCTTTGAAGCCAAAGTAAAACTCCCCTCCTGCGCTACAGTAAGGAACACCCTCAATCTGAAATCTTCAAGCATATAACAAAAACTTATATTACAAAATTAATATTTTTTATAATCGGGTGGAATAATTATTGTATATTTGGTGTGTTAGTTGGATAGTACACTTATAAAGATTGTTTAATCAAAATATCAAATGAAAAGAACCTTAATCGTAGTCGCAGCGCTCTTCAGCGCAGCACTTTGCTTTGGCCAGGCCCCTCAGGCCCTGCCGAACGATCCGGAAGTCAAGACCGGAAAGCTTGACAACGGTATCACCTATTACATCCGCCACAATGACCAGCCGGCCCAGAGAGCAGAGTTCTATCTGGCAACGGATGTAGGTGCAATCCAGGAAGGAGAGGGTCAGGACGGTCTCGCCCACTTCCTTGAGCATATGTGCTTCAACGGACTCAAGAACCTCCCTGGCAAACAGATGCTCGACTATCTCCAGAGTATCGGAGCCGAGTTCGGACGCAACGTCAACGCATCCACCGGAGTTGAGCAGACACAGTATATGCTCAACAACATCCCTGTCATCCGTGAAGGAATCCTCGACACCTGTCTGCTCATCATGCACGACTATTCTCATTTCGTGCTCAACGAGCCGGAGGAGATCGATGCCGAGCGCGGAGTCATTCTCGAGGAGAAACGCACAAGGAACACCGCCAGCTGGCGTATGTTCGAGAAATCCGCTCCTTATTATTATGGTGACAGCAAGTACGCTACCTGCAACGTCATAGGAAGTGAGGAGACGCTCAAGACCTTCACTCCGGAGACCATCAAGAACTATTACGAGACCTGGTATCGTCCTGATATGCAGGCTGTAATCGTTGTCGGTGACATCGACGTGGAGCAGGTTTACAACAAGATGGTGAAGCTCTTCTCCGACATCCCCGCCCCTGAGCAGCCGACAGTGAAGGATATGCCTCAGATTACTCTCAACGACGAGCCTGTTGTCGGCATCATCACCGACCCTGAGAACACCAATACATCCGTGGAATTCATCTGGAAGACCGGAGAACCTACACCGAAGGCTATGAAGGGTACCGTCATCGGATATATGGAGGACGTTCTCAAATATATAATAAGTGGAGTGATGGCCGAGAGGTTCAACGACATCGCATCAAAACCTGACGCACCGTTCATCCAGGCATCATTCGGTGTAAGCGAACTTTGCAAGACCTGTGAGGCCGTGATGGCCGGCGTAGCCTGTGACAACGCGAAGACACTTGAAGCCAGCAAGGCTCTCCTCGTCGAGGTTGAGAAGGCAAAGCGTTTCGGATTCACCGATGACGAAATCGACCGCGTGAAGGAAAACCTCATCAAGGGTATCAAGGATGAGATTGCAGGTGCAAGCACCCGCAAGAACGCGGAGTTCATCGGTCCTATCATGAACAACTTCTTCAACGGAACCTCATATATGACCCCTGAGACCGAGCTTCAGGTTGCACAGTCAATATGCGCCCAGATAAACGCCCAGGTCATCAATCAGGTTCTTCCTCAGCTCACCACGGGAGAGCACCTCACCATTCTCTATGTTGGTGTTGACCAGCCTGGTCAGGTTCATCCTACCGAGGAGCAGCTCCTTTCCATTGTTGACGAGGTCAAGAATTCCGAGATTCAGGCAAACGCCGCAGAGGTCATCAACAAGGACTTCATGGCAGGACGCAATGTAAAGGCCGGCAAGATAAAGAAGATCAGCGAAGGCCAGTACGGAGCACAGGTATGGACTCTCAGCAACGGACTCAGAGTCGTTGTACAGCCTACTGAATACAAGAAGGATCAGGTCATCTTCTCAATCCGCAAGAAAGGTGGTCTCAGCCTGGTTGATACAAAGGACATCGATTCGTTCGACAGTAACATCGTATCCCTGTTCTTAAGCAACAGCGGTATCGCCGGATTCCCTAGCACCACTGTTTCAAAGATGCTGAGCGGAAAGACATTGAGCGTCAACTCCGGAATATCCGATGCATATACAACAATCAGTGGAAGTTGTACTCCGGAAGATCTCGAGACCGCTCTCCAGATTTTCTACCTCTCATTCATCGAACCACGTTTCGACCAGGACGAGTGGAATGTCGGCATCAACCAGATATCAGCCATTCTCCCTAACCTTGTCAGCACTCCGAACTATGTCCTTTCAAAGCGTCTCTATGATGATATCTACAACAACCCTCGCCGCAAGATGATCTCACAGGAGACTATGGACAATGCAAGCCTCGAAACATACGCCAAGTATTACAAGCAGTTCACTTCCGACATCGCCGGCACAACTCTCTATATCATCGGAAACGTCGATCCGGAGGGTATCAAGCCACTCGTCGAGAAGTACTGCGCTACCCTGCCTAAAGGCAAGAAGGCTTCCAACTGGAATGAAGATAACATCATAAAGATTGTGAAGGGTCAGCAGAGCGACATCTTCAAGACAAAGATGAACACGCCTAAGGCCACTGTTGTACAGGTTTACTCAGCAGACATCCCTTACACCCTGCAGAAGAGCGTCAATCTGGATGCAGCATCGTTCATTCTCGATATGATCTACGTCGCAACACTGCGTGAAGAGGAAGGTGGCACATACGGAGCATCAGCATCGATGTCAATCTCTTACGAGCCTGACGAGACCGCTGTCATCGAGGTTTCCTTCGACACCAATACCGAGCAGCAGGAGTCTCTCCGCGCCCTTGCGATCAAGGGTCTCAAGGATCTTGCAGAGAACGGACCTTCAGACGAGTATCTGAGCCGCGCCATCGAGAATGCAAAGAAGAACGTGCCGGAGAAGAGAATCACCAACGGATACTGGCTCTCAGCACATCGTTTCAACGAAACATTCGGAGGTGACTATGACGCCGAATATGAGCAGGCTGTTAACAACATCTCTGCGGAAGGCATCAAGTCAGTTCTTCAGGAGATACTCTCACAGAGTAACTTCACGGAAATCGTGATGCTTCCAGAGGAATAGCATTTAAATATCAAAACAGAAGCCATCACCAGAATCGGCGGACTAGCGCCTGCTCTCGCAGGAAACGCCTCCCTTGGTGATGGCTTCTGTTTTTGTTTTTTATTATCTTTGCCGCCATGAAGAATTATCTGTCAAAAATTGCAGCCATCATATTTGCGGTCATACTGGCCGCAGGATGCCAGGAAAAAGAAGCGACGCTGAAGGTCAGCGGGCACATCGTCGATCCGTTCGACAACGGAATGTATGACGGTACAATCGTGGTACGCAACGGTCGTATAGCCAGGATTCAGAAGGGCAAGGTGGACGAGAATGCTCCGTACATACTCAGGGGCTATGTCGAATCGCCCGTCGTTCTGGAGCACACGCTTGTCCTGCCGGAGAACTATGCTTCGGCGGCCGTGAGAAAAGGTATCGTCGCGGCAGACATCCAATATGAAGGCATATCCGGAATACTCGGAGAAGATGGAGACGAATTCATCAAGGCAAATTGCTCGAAGGTCCATTTCCATTTCGGAAGTGACTACGGGCAGCTGCAACAGGGGGACAATGCAGATTTCATCCTTGTGGACAACCTTGAGGACAACAACATCATCGCCACTTATATCGACGGTCTCGCCGTATATGAGAACGGTGATGTCATCGAAAGGAATTTCCACAAGGGCGACATTCCTCTGAATGTTCAGAACAATTTCAGCGCAAGCACCATAAGTCCGGATGACATACGGACGTCAGGCGGATACAACATAGGTGCCGACATCATAAAGATGGTAAGGCTGGACAGGTTCGGGGCCACAGGTCCGAGAGTGTCTTTCGTAAAAGGTCTCGGGCTCAAGAAAGGAGCCGTGGCATCGACCATATGCAACTGGACAAGGGATATCGTTGCCGTCGGAGTCAACGATTCCGACATAGCCGCAGCAATAAACCTGATTGTGGAGCAGCAGGGAGGCGTAGTTGTCGTCTGTCCTGACGACATACTCACCCTGCCTCTTCCTATCGCGGGCATAATCTCCCCTCTCGACGTTGAGACAGTGACCTCACAATACGGGAAGCTTCAGGAGCAGGCCGTATTCCAGGGATACGAATTCGATACTTACGGATTTGATTTCAAAGGACTTGGAGAATAGTTGCAGATGACGTGTCCGAGCAGGAAGTTCCTGACCCGGTCCGTGTACTGCGCCGGGTAATCCGGATAGGAACGGGCGTGCGCTGAGCCGGGAGCAATCCACATCTCCTTGTATCCTTCAATCTTCGCCTCAAAATTGCGTTCCGCCATATAGACGGGGACCAGGACATCGGCGTCGCCGTGGATAAAAAGCATAGATTTCCTGCATCTGGCCAGTTGGTTCAGGCTCGAAGCCTCGTGAAAGTCCAGACCGAAGCGCTTGACGGATACCTTCTCCACCCTGCCCACGAATGCGGAATCCAGCTTCACATAGTGGTCCGAGGCATACACCAGTTCCTCCCACACCGAAGAATAACCGCAATCTTCTATGAACCCCCGTACATAGTCGGGAGTATCCTCACCGCTCGCCATCATCACCGTGGCGGCTCCCATTGAAACGCCGTGCAGCACCTGCAGCGTGTCGTCAAAGATTTCGTGCGCCACTTCCGACCAATGCAGCACGTCCAGCCTGTCATTCCAACCCATCTGGACATAGTCGCCTCCACTGTTGCCGAGGTGCCTGAGAGAAGGCGCAAGTACGTTGAACCCGAGGGAATCCCTGTACATCCTCACAAGCATCATTACGTTGTACGGTCCGGCGTCATACCCGTGAACCACCACGGCCGTCCGGCGTGTACTGACTTCGGAAGGAACATACTTTGCGTGCAGGCGGCAGCTGTCATAAAAGATGAACGTGTCCTTCATCGCCCCGACAGCCATCAAGGAATCCGTCCAGGATGTTATTCCGGGCACGAGGGACTCCCACAGTTCCCTGTTCTTTCTGTTCTCCGACTCTATGGTGGCCTTCGTCCTATGACGGGCCAGTCCGGTGCTTACGAGAATCTCGGCGCAGCCCTCGGCAAGAAGCACCGAGAGCAGCAGCGGTATCATTATATGTATGGGAAACGTCTTCCGCATCTGCATTGTTCATAAAAAGAAGGCGTCCTTTGCGGGGCGCCTCCTGAATCTCTGTCTGGACCAGTCTGTTATTCTGCCGGAGAAATGGCTCCCATAGGGCAAGCATCAGCGCAAGTACCGCAGTCGATGCAAACGTTAGGATCTATCGTATATACGTCACCTTCCTTAATTGCTCCGGAAGGACATTCACCCTGGCAAGTTCCACAAGCCACACAGGTATCAGGAGAAATCTTGTATGCCATAACTATAAAAAATTAATTGTTTACTCGTTGCTGGCACAAATTTAATAAGGTAAATTTGAATTGTCAAGTTTCTGCGGAAAGAAATTTGTAGTACATTTGCATACGTGAAGACATTGATGATAATACTGGCGCTTGTACTTGGAGACATCTTCGGGGAAAGCGCGGAGTTCGACAGGACAGTTCACGACTTCGGTACGATAAGTCTCAAGGACGGCCCGCAGGAGTGTACGTTCAACGTCACGAACGTCGGCCAGGATTCCCTTACAATCTACGCAGCAGTCTCATCCTGCGGATGTACGGACGTCAGCTGGACGAGGGAGACCCTTGCTCCCGGACAGAAGGGCTTCGTAAAGGCCACTTATTCAAACGACGAGGGCACATTCCCGTTCGACAAGACAGTGACCGTGTATCTTTCGTGCTCGAAGAAACCGGTCATACTGCATCTGCGCGGGACTGTCACCAACAAGAAAAGCAAATAGATTATGGCGGTTGAACCAATCAGCAACTACACTGACGACAACATAAAAACTCTCGAAGGCGTCCAGCACATCAGGATGCGCCCCGGTATGTATATCGGAAGGCTCGGGAACGGCAACAACCCTGGGGACGGTATATACGTCCTCCTCAAGGAGGTGGTTGAGAATTCCATCGACGAGGTCGCGATGGGGTTCGGCAAGCAGATAACCATAGACATAGAGGACAACCACGTGAGAGTCAGGGATTTCGGACGAGGCATCCCTCTGGATTCTGTTGTGAAGGCCGTCAGCGTCCTGAACACCGGAGGAAAGTTCGACGACAAGGCGTTCAAGAAGTCGGTCGGTCTGAACGGTGTGGGTACCAAGGCCGTCAATGCACTCTCACAGGATTTCTACGTATGTTCACACAGGGACGGGACGTGTTCCTGGGCCAGATTCTCCTGCGGTGAGCTGACCGGCAGCGGGAAGGAGCCTACCAAGGAGAAGAACGGCACGCTCGTGGAGTTCTATCCGGATCCGGCGATGTTCAAGGATTTCCATTACAATATGGATTACGTGGAGACGATGGTCAAGAACTACTCCTACCTCAAGAAGGGATTGACACTGACTCTCAACGGCACACCGTACAAATCGGAGAACGGACTTCTCGACCTCGTCAACGAGAATCTCAGCGAAGAACCGCTCTACTCCCCTATCCACCTCGAAGGCGAGGACATAGAGATAGTCCTCACCCACGGCAACGGCATCGGGGAGAACATAAAGTCATTCGTCAACGGACAGTACACCAGCGACGGAGGAACCCATCTGGCAGCGTACAGGGAAGCAATCGCAAAGACGCTGAAGGATTTCTACAAGAAGAACTACGCTCCGGAAGACTGCCGTCAGGGAGTCGTCGGGGCCATAAGCATACAGATTCAGGAGCCGACCTTCGAGGCCCAGACAAAGGTAAAACTCGGTTCGGTATATATGTGGGAGAAGCCGGACAAGGGAGAGCACGGACAGTCAATCCGTTCGTTCGTGAACGATTTCCTGGCAAAGAACCTTGACAATTACCTCCATATGCATATGGACATCGTCCCAGTGATAGAGGACAAGATCAAGTCCAGCCAGCAGGAAAGGGAGGAGATTTCCGGCATACAGAAGAAGACTCGCGAGCGCAACAAAAGGGCGAACGTCTACAACAAGAAACTGCGCGACTGCCGCTTCCACTACAACGACAAGGTCACCGAAAAGACCCAGGAGGACATAGAGCGTTCGAGCATATTCATCACTGAGGGCGACTCGGCGAGCGGTACCATCACAAAGGCAAGGAACGCCAACTACCAGGCGGTGTTCTCGCTGAGGGGAAAGCCTATCAACTGCTACAAGGAAAGCAGGAAGAAGGTGGCCGAGAACGAGGAGCTGAACCTGCTCGTATCCGCGCTCGGCGTGGAGGAGGACCTCGAGAACCTGCGCTACAACCAGATCATTGTCGCGACCGATGCCGATGACGACGGTATGCACATCAGGATGCTGGTGCTCACCTTCTTTATGAAATACTATCCGGACCTCATACGAAGAGGACACGTGCATATTCTGCAGACGCCTCTCTTCCGCGTAAGGAACAAGAAGGACAACCGCTACTGCTATGACCAGGCCGAGAAGGAAAAGGCCATAAAGGAGCTGAAGACCGGCATTGAGATAACCCGTTTCAAGGGACTCGGAGAGATTTCATCGGACGAGTTCCAGGATTTCATCGGGGAGGATATGCGGCTCGACCTCGTGAAGATTTCCGACGAAGAATCGATTTCTGACATAATGGCCTTCTATATGGGGGACAACACACCGGACAGGCAGATGTTCATACGTCAGAACCTGCGTTCCGAGAAGGAACTCGACGACATAGATATCTAAGGTAATGTCACCAAAATTCGCAGAATTCATATTGTGCAGGGTGCTGGGATGGACCCGCACCGAGGGGCTGATGCCCGAAGACAAGACCGTCGTGCTGGCTGTCCCGCACACCAGCATCTGGGATTTCGTCATCGGATACCTGTATTACCGTTCACTGGGCGGGCATCTCAAGGTGATGATCAAGAAGGAGGCGTTTTTCCCTCCGTTGGGATGGCTTTTGAAATCGGTTGGCGGCATCCCTGTTGACAGGGGTAACTCAAGCGAGCTTATCAGACAGCTGATCAGCGAGATGAATGCCTGCAAGGGAGAGTTCCATCTCGTGATATGTCCCGAAGGTACCAGGAAGCCAGTCAGGAAATGGAAGACAGGATACCATACCATAGCCACCCGGACCGGATTGCCTCTCTACCTGTCACACTGGGATTTCAGAACGAAGACTGTAGGCCGTGGAGAAAAGTTCGAGCTTAGTTCGGATGCACGCGGAGATACGGACCGCATACAGAAGATATATGAGGATATGCACCTGACGGCTTTGCATCCCGAAAACTACATAACTCATTGATTTTTGAATAAATATTGCTATATTTGCAGCCCCTTTGAGCCGAGTCTCATCGGGGCTGAATTTATAACTAATTATTTATCAAAATGTTAAAACAGTACGAAACCGTTTTCATTGCAACTCCCGTTTTGTCTGACGCACAGATGAAGGAAGCGGTTGCCAAGTACACGAAGCTTATCACCGACAACGGTGGAAAGATCGTGTCCGAAGAGGATTGGGGGCTCAAGCAGCTCGCGTACCCAATCGACCACAAGACATCAGGATTCTACTACCTGATCGAATTCCAGTCAGAGCCTGACTTCGTTGCCACACTCGAGACCCAGTATCATCGTGACGAGCGTATCATCCGCTTCCTCACAGTGGCACTCGACAAGGACGCTGTAGCATACGCTCAGCACCGCCGCGAGACAAAGGCAGGAAAGGCCGCTGCAGCAGAGAAGGCTGAGAAGAAGGCCGAGAACGTTGAACCAGAAACAAATCAGGAGGACTAAGCCATGGCAAACGTAGAGAACAACGAAATCCGTTATCTGAATCCTCCAACCGTAGAGGTTCGCAAGAAGAAATACTGCCGTTTCAAGAAGGCAGGTATCAAATACGTGGATTACAAAGATCCAGAGTTCCTCAAGAAGTTCCTCAACGAGCAGGGTAAGATTCTCCCTCGCCGCATCACAGGTACTTCCCTGAAATTCCAGCGCAAAGTCGCTCAGGCAGTGAAGCGCGCACGCTCACTCGCATTGCTTCCATATGTAACTGACCTCCTTAAATAATCGAGAGCTATGAAAATTATCCTTAAGAAAGAAATAGCCAATCTCGGCGATGCCGGTGATGTGGTAGAAGTTAAGAACGGTTACGCTCTCAATTATCTCGTTCCTCAGGGATTCGCAGCGGTAGGAACTCCTTCAGCCATCAAGCAGCACGAGGAGACTCTCCGCCAGAGGGCTCACAAGGAAGCAAAGGTCATTGCAGATGCACAGGCTCTCGCAGCTAAGATCTCCGCTGTTCCTGTAAAGGTCGCAGCAAAGGTGGGTGCAGAAGGAAAGCTCTATGGAGCAATCACATCCGCACAGGTTGCTGAGGTTCTTGCAGCCGCAGGTTACGAGGTCGAGAAGAAGAACATCACCCTCCCTGAGATCAAGGAGATCGGTGAGTTCGAAGGAAAGGTAAAATGCTACAAGGGCGTTTTCGCTGACATCAAGATCGAAGTATCAGCTGAATAATAAGCCTCATACCAAATATAAAAAAGAGGGATTGGCAAAAGTCAATCCCTCTTTTTTATCCGAAATGTCCCCGGTTTATTCAGCTGCAGGCGTCTCCGGCTGACCACCTTCGAACATCTTCCTCATCTGAGCTTCCTGCTCCTCGATGAGTTTCAGATCCTGAGCCTCAATCTCGAGCCATTTGTCATACTGCTCCGTAGTAAGTATCTTGGACATTCTCTTCTCCCTGTACTCACGTTCCCTTGCAGAGATAGGAATTACCTTAGGGACTTCCCTTTCTCCGTCAAAGCTACCGCCGCCCGGCATTCCACCAGGGAAGCCGCCACCCATGCGTCCACCAGGCATTCCACCAGGGAAGCCGTCGGGAGCGCCACCGTTGGCATTGCGGTTCTTGGACATCTTTTCCATCATCTCAGCCATAAGATACTCATCTGAATGGCTGTAAACCTTCTTGACCTGCTTTGCCTGCTTCTCATCAAGACCGAGGAACTCGGCAATCTCCTTTACCTTATTCTCAGCATATTCCTTTCTGACATCCTGATAGATGTCGAAGCCGCCGGGACCCATACCCGGACCCATTCCCGGGCCCATCCCCATACCGGGACCACCGAATCCACCGCCCATACCCGGGCCACCGAATCCGCCCGGCTGTGCAGACATACCAATAGAGAAAAGAAGTGCAAATGCACAGAATACCAATTTCTTCATAATAATAATTGTTTTATGATCGTTAATTCAATTTCTACTCGGACGTAGCGGCTTCAATTTTCTTCAACATAGCGAACATTATACCTCCTGCAACGACGCAGAGTCCCATAAGGATACCCCAGTTCGCCCAGAGAGGAACCTTGTCCCAAAGAAGTCCCGGGATGGAGCTGAGGTAATTGCCGACAGCCGTAGCTGCAAACCATAGACCCATCATAAGACCCTTGTACTTAGGAGGGGCGACCTTGCTGACGAAGGATATTCCCATAGGGCTGAGAAGAAGTTCCGCGAAGGTGAGGACCAGATATGTGGCCATAAGGTACTGCGGTATCACCGGATCAGGGGAAACCGTTCCGCCGAGCTCTGCAGGGGAAGCCTGCCCGAGTGAGGCGAATATCATAATCAGGTATCCGAGAGCGGCGACGAACATACCGATGCCGATCTTCTTAGGCGCAGAAGGCTCGAGACCCTTAGGATGCTTCTCTGTCTTCTTTGCGGCCAGGGCGCTGAAAACAGCCATAGATACAGGTGTAAGGGCGACAACGAAGAACGGATTGAACTGCTGGAAGAGCTGAGGGAATATCTCGAGAGGATTGTCAAGGCCCCTGTAAATGGCCAGGGCTCCAAGCCACAGAAGCACCGTGGCGGCAGCGGAAATCAGTTTTCCGGAAGTCTTCTCGGACTGGAATGTCGAGAACAGGGTATATACAGACACTGCGATGAGCGCGAGGGCCCAGATATTGAATCCTATTCTGCTCCAGCCGACCGCGGTTGCCTGGGTATAGTCACGTGCGAACCAGGTGAGGGATTGTCCGTTCTGATGGAACGCCATCCAGAAGAATATCACCACAGCGAATACGAGGCAGAGGGCGACGACGCGTTCCTTTGTCTGCTTCGGCGTGAGTTCGACAACCTCCGCACTCCCCTTCGCCGCAGCCTGCTTGGCGTTCACGTCAGCGTGTTTGAACCAACTGCGGGTACAGAGGTAGATTGCGATGGAGAACACAAGTGAAACGCAGGCAATCGCAAATCCCATATTGTAGGATGATGACAGATGCTCGATATAGTATGAACTGAACTCGCCGAGTGGCATAGAGGCCGCATCACCCGGCATAAGGGCTGCGAAGGACTGCAGCTTGTCGGTATTCTCCGGGGTGATGGTTCCGTCGAGGAACTGGTGTGCGAGAGCAGGGATATCAGCCTTGTAGATGAGTCCCGCCTTGCCGAGGAACCTGTTTGTGATAGCTGTGGCAGCTGAAGGGGCGAACATCGCACCGATATTGATGGCCATATAGAAAAGGCTGAAGGCCGAATCCCTCTTTGCGCTGTACTTCGGATCATCGTAGAGATTTCCGACAAGCACCTGAAGGTTACCCTTGAACAGACCCGTGCCGAGGGCTATGAGCAGGAGCGCTGCTATCATCAGGGTCACGCCCAAGGCATTGGCGGCAGTCGGTATGGCAAGCGCCACATATCCGAGGAACATTACGCACACACCCGTGACTACGCACTTTCCGTAGCCTATCCTGTCGGCCAGGATACCGCCCAGAACGGGGAAGAAATACACACACGCCAGGAAAATGGCATAGACGGTGCTCGCCAGCGATCCACCCCAGCCGAACTTGGCCTGGAGGAACAGCATAAAGATCGCAAGCATCGTGTAGTAGCCGAAGCGCTCGCCGGTATTGGCTAGAGCGAGGGCATACAGACCTTTTGGTTGACCTTTGAACATATTCTTTGATTAATTAGTATTTGCGTGATTAGACAAAGATAACAAAATTTGGTATATTTGTAAGGATATGAAGAGTATCGGGTACTACATATTGAAGGCCGTCACAAGACCGCTGGCAATCCTCCCCCTCGGTTTTCACCGGGCAGCGGGCAGATTCATCGGATGGATGGCGGGATCGGTGATAAGATACCGCAGGGACGTGGTCATAACCAACCTTTCAAGGTCCTTCCCCGACAAACCGTACGAAGAGATAAAGAGCATCTGCAAGAAGTTCTACCGTCATTTCGGGAACATCGTGGGTGAGGCGATGTGGTACGGAGGACCGTCGTCGCGGCGTGTCAGGAAGTCCCGCATAGTCGAAATCGAGAACCCGGAGCTTCTCAACCGCATCTACGACTCAAGCGACAGCGTGTTCGTACTGATGGGGCACACAGGCAACTGGGAGCTGATAGCGGGTTACGTGAACTACTCATACACGGAGCCGCTGCACGTGAACGAAAATGACCTGTCCGTCGTTTACCGCAAGATGTCCAGCCGCGCATGGGACGAATTCATGAACGGCAACAGACTCGCGCACATCATCGACAAGAAGCACTATGACGGTGTAGTGGAGACCTTCAGCATCATACGCTACATATTCAGCCACCGTTCAGACAGAAAGATATACAACTTCATCACGGACCAGTACCCTTACGCAAGGACAGAGAAGACCCCGCAGATCGAGTTCCTGCACCGCAGGACATACACTATGGACGGAGCGGCGAACCTGGCCATAAAGTTCAAGATGCCTGTGCTGTACCTCGGTATGCCCGAGAACGGGAACGGAGGATACAGGATGCGATTCTCCGTCATAGCGGAAGATGCATCCACAATGGAACCCGAGCGGATCATGCAGGAATTCTACGACAGGCTTTCGGCGGACATCGAGGAGCAGCCGTGGAACTATCTGTGGACCCACAAGAGATGGAAATAAACTGATAAAACCATAAAATTATGACAATCAAAGACTTGAAACCGGCAATCGTCTGGAACAACTTCTATCTTATGACTCAGCAGCCGCGCCCGTCAAAGCACGAGGAGAAGGTCAGGGCCTTCCTGCTCAAATGGGCCGAAGAACACAAGGTCGAGGCCTTCGCGGACGAGACCGGCAACGTGATAATGCGCGTTCCGGCAACCCCTGGATATGAAAACCGCAAAGGGGTCATCCTCCAGGCTCATATGGATATGGTGCCTCAGAAGATATCTTCATCGAAGCACGATTTCCTCAATGACCCTATCGAGACTCTCATTGACGGCGACTGGGTGACGGCCAACGGCACCACTCTCGGCGCTGACGACGGACTCGGAGTGGCTCTTGCAATGTCTGTTGCCGAGGACAAGACCATCAAGCACGGACCTGTCGAGATACTCATCACTTACGATGAGGAAACAGGTATGACAGGAGCCGAGATGCTCAAGCCGGGCCTTTTCAACGGAGAGATTCTCCTGAACCTCGACTCCGAGGATGAGGGTGAACTCTGCATCGGATGCGCCGGTGGACTTGACGCCATCGCCGAATTCGACTACAAGCAGGTCAAGACTCCTGCAGGATACAAGGCTTTCAAGGTTTCCGTATCAGGACTTCAGGGCGGCCATTCAGGAATGGACATCTCCCTCTACAGGGGTAACGCCAACAAGATTGTAGCTTCCGCCATCATCCCTTCAATGGAGGACGATGGAGCAGTCCTTGCCACATTCACCGGAGGCAGCCTCCGCAACGCAATACCGTTCGAGGCAGAAGCAGTGATAGCATTCCCTGCAGACAAGGAGGCGGCAGTCCGCAAGAGTGTCACTGAGAGGCTCGCCAATTCAAAGGCCTGCTACAAGGAAAGCGACCCGGATATGGTATACAAGGTGGAGGATGTTGCCGCTCCTGCGGAATACATCGAAGAAAAGGTGGCCCTCAATGCCGCCAAGTCCATCATCGCCTGTCCTTCCAACGTCATAAGGATGAGCCAGAGTATGCCTGGCCTTACCGAGACTTCCATCAACCTCGCAATAGTACGTTGTGAGAACGGCAAGATCAAGATAGCTTCGCTTATGCGCAGCGCCATCGACGCATCGAAGGAAGAGCTCGCACGCAGGGTTCGCTACATCTTCGAAGCAGCCGGCGCTAAATGCAGGTTCGAAGGAGGTTATTCAGGATGGGTTCCGAAACCGGAGGATCCGCTCATCGGTATGATAAACGGCATCTACCGCAAGCGTTTCGGCCACGATATGAACGTGCTCGCAACACACGGCGGACTCGAGTGCGCCCTTCTTGGAGCCAAATATCCGAACTGGCAGATGGTGTCCATAGGACCTACCGTGAGGTATCCGCACTCACCTGACGAAAGGACTTACATCCCTTCCACCCAGATGGTTTGGGACTTCCTGAAGGACATCCTCGAAAACGCTCCCGAGAAGTAGTGGACAAGGAACTCAAGGAAAAACTGATGGAGTGGGCCGACAAATACAACGACCCACTTTATTTTGCGGAAGACCCCATCTCGTTTCCGAGGGAATTCGCGCGTAGAGGCGCATCGCTGCAGGATATCGAGATTGCGGCCGTGTTCTCCGCCCACTTTGCCTGGGGCAGGCGTTCGATGATTGTAAGGGACTGCGGAAGGCTATTCGACGAGATGCAGTGGAGACCTTACGACTATGTGATGGCCGGAGACTGGAGGGATGATGGCACAAGCATACACCGTACCGTGAAATGGTCGGATACGGCCCTTATCTGTTCAAGGCTGAAGGACTTTTACACCTCACACGACTCCCTGGAGGAACTGGGGACATCGGACATAAGAACAGGAATATACGGACAGAAAGATGACGCAAAGGCCCCGAACAAGAAGATAAATATGATGCGCAGGTGGATGGTGAGGGACGACGGCAGGGTGGATCTCGGCCTGTGGAAGCACAGCGACAAGAAGGAGCTTATAATCCCCCTGGACGTGCACGTCTATCGTCAGGCCACGGAACTGGGACTGACAGACAGGAGATCCAAGGACATAGTCACGGCCTCCTGCATAACGGATGCATTCAGGGAGATATTCCCTGATGACCCGGCCAAGGGTGATTTCGCCCTGTTCGGATACGGAGTGAACAATGCCTAAAATGTATATCATAGCCGGATGCAACGGCTCCGGAAAGACGACTTCATCCTACACTCTGCTGCCGGAGCTGTTGGAGTGCAGGGAGTTCGTCAACTCGGACGAATTCGCCAAGAGTCTCTCCCCTTTCGACCCTTCGGCCGCATCCGTGTCGGCCAGCCGGTATATGCTGATGAAGATTATGTACCTTCTTGAGCGTAACGAGGATTTCTGCATCGAAACAACCCTTGCGACGAGGACACTGGCCAATATAATCAGGGATGCCCAGAGGCGCGGGTACTACGTGACGATAATCTATTTCTGGCTGAATTCCGTAAGCCTGGGCATTGAAAGGGTACGGGCCAGAGTGGCTGCAGGAGGCCACAACATACCGGAAAACGTACTGGTCAGGAGATACCATATCGGGCTCAAATACTTTTTCGAAAGCTATATCTCCCTCTGCGACAGGTGGGTGTTGGCGGACAACACCAGAATTCCTTTCACCGTCGTAGCGGAAGGCACGAAAAACCTTACGTTCATCAAGGACAACGAAAAATACAGAAAGATTCAAAATATTCTGAAAGAATACAATGAGCAACACGTTTCAGATCAGTAGGGACCAGATGAAGACCCTGGTGGCGGAAGGAATGCGCGACGGAGGTGACTGGTGCGACCTGTTCTTCGAATACACCACATATACGGACCTGCTGCTGCGTGACAGCCAGGTCGGATCCGGAGGCAGCCACATAGACTACGGATGCGGAGTAAGGGTTCTGAGCGGAGAAAAGACAGGATATGCCTATTCGGAATCCCTGGATTTCTCCTCCCTGCTCTCTGCGGCCAGGGCTGCTTCAGCGATATCCGAGTCCTCCGCAGGCAAAGCGGCGGAAGCCAAAGGCATCAGATGCGGGTCCGCACCATCCGACTTCTATCCGGCAGAAAGCGACTGGAGGGAAAGCGAGGCTTCAGCATTTCTGCCATACCTCAGGAAGCTCGAGGATGAGATCCGCAGGCGCGATAGCCGTGTAATCAAGGTCATTGCGATGCTCTCATATGAAGTGAGCGAAGTGATGATGTACAACTCGCTGGACGAGCTTACGTGCGACACGAGGCCGCTGGGAAGCATCTCGGCCCAGGTGATATGCAACCAGGGAGACAAGACGGAGACTCTGTCGGCATCGAGGAGTTTCCGCTGCGGTCCGGAGATGCTCACGGACGAACTGATAAGCGAACTCGCCGGGAAGGCGGTGAAGGGGCTCGATGAAAGATTCGAAGCCAGAAGGCCGAAAGGTGGCAGGATGAGCGTGGTGATGGGAGCCGGAGCGTCAGGAATACTGCTCCACGAGGCTATGGGCCACGCGTTCGAGGCTGATTTCAACAGGAAGGGGCAGTCCATATTCTCCGACAGGATGGGACAAAGGATATGCCGCAAAGGCATCAACATAGTGGATGACGCAACAATCAAGGGGAACCGCGGAGCCTGCAACTACGACGACGAAGGCGTACCCGGCCAGAAGACTTATATGGTCACGGACGGTATCCTCACAAGTTACCTGCACGACAGGATAAGCGCCGCATTCTACGGAGTTGCTCCTACCGGAAACGGCAGGCGCGAATCCTTCAGGTACAACCCTATCCCCCGTATGAGGGCGACATATATGGAGAACGGCGCGGACGGAAGCTGCAGCGACCTCATCGCATCCGTCAGGAAAGGGATATTCGTGGACCAGTTCTCCAACGGACAGGTCAAGATCGGCGAAGGTGACTTCACCTTCTATGTCAAGAGCGGACGCCTCATAGAGAACGGACGCCTCACGATGCCCGTCAAGGACATAAACATAATAGGTAACGGTCCACAAGCCCTTTCGGACATCGAAGCCGTGGCCTGCGACCTGGAGATAGACGACAGTACCTGGACCTGCGGAAAGGAGCAGAGCGTCCCGGTGTCCTGCGGAATACCTTCAGTACTAATCAAGAATCTTACAGTCGGTGGAGAATAAGGATATTGAGCTGGCCGCTTTCTGTCTGCAGACGGCCAGGGAGAAAGGAGCCCTCAAGGCCAGGGTGACTTTCAGCAGAAGTACGGAAGACCTTGTCGCGACGCTCAACGGCGAAATCGACAGGGTGACACATTGTTCGGACTGTTCCATCAGCATCGCTCTGTTCGTGGACGGAAGGTTCGGCAGTTTCTCCACCAACAGGATGGACAGGGACTCGCTCGAACAGTTCATCGACAAGAGCGTAAATATGGTCAGAATGTTGGCCGCTGATGAATTCAGGGACCTTCCGGATCCGTCAAGAACTGCTAAGGATGCCGTAAAGGGCGATGAGATGAAACTGTATGACCCCCGTTATACGGAGATAAGCCCTTCATTCAGGAAGGAGACGGCGCTCAAGTGCTCCGTATTCCCTTCCCCGGGTCTGGTATCGGAAGAAGGGGAATATTCGGATTCGATATTCGAGACCTACGTGGCTGACACCAACGGACTCAGCTGCCTCCATACGGAAACTTCCTTCGATTACGGCGTGGAGGTGACGATAGAAGACGCAGACGGTGAGAAATACAGCGGATACTGGTGGACGGCATCACCGATGCTGTCGGACTTCCATCCGGAAGGCTGCGGCAGGATTGCCCTGGAAAAGGCCCGTGCCCAGACAGGTTCGGAACCGGCTGAAAGCGGGAAATACAATATGGTGATTGACTCCGAGGTGTCTTCCAAGATGGTCTCCCCTATCCTGAAAGCGATAAATGCATATTCCCTGCAGCAGAAGAACTCTTTCCTGACCGACAGTCTCGGCAAGAAGCTGTTCCCTGAAGGGATGACGATAATAGATGACGGCCGTCTCGAGGGCCAGGCCGGATCCAAGCTCTTCGATTCGGAGGGGGTCGCCACGGTTTGCGACACCATAATAGACAGGGGCGTCATCAGCAAATACTTCGTAAATACTTATATGTCAGGCAAAACCGGACTGGAGCCGACGATAGAGGAAGCCACGAGGCCACACCTTCTGCCTTGGCCGAAGAAGGGACTGACACGCGAGGACATCCTGGGGATGTGCGGTGACGGGATACTCGTGACTGATTTTAACGGAGGCAACTCCAATACAGCCACGGGCAACTTCTCATACGGTATAGAAGGATTCCTGTTCAAGGACGGGAAGATAGTCCGACCTGTCAGCGGAATGCTTGTGACGGGCAATTTCCTGTCACTTTGGGACGGCCTGATAGCCTGCGGGGACGACAACCGCACTTGCAAATCAAAACTTATTCCTACCTTAGCATTTTCAAACGTAGATTTCAGCGGATAGATATGAAAATAGAAAAGAACAAAGTGGTGGCCCTGAGCTACCAGTTGGAAGTGGACGGAAAGATAGCCGACAAGGCTTCTTCCGAGAGTCCGCTCGAGTATATCCACGGGACAGGTATGCTGCTCCCGAAGTTCGAAGCGGAAGTGGCCGGCAAGGAGCCGGGTGAAGAGTTCAAGTTCACCCTCAGCCCAGCCGAAGGTTACGGAGAGATTGACCCCAGATATCTCGTAGAGCTCCCGAAGGAGTCATTCGCAATCGACGGACAGATTCGCGAGGAACTGCTCCAGCCGGGTCGCGTGATACCTATGTACAACTCCGCGGGCCAGGTGGTCCAGGGAACCGTCAAGACAGTCACGGAGAATGCTGTGACAATGGATTTCAACCATCCTATGGCAGGCAAGACCCTGAATTTCAGCGGCCGTGTCGAGTCGGTGCGCGATGCAAGCGAGAAGGAGCTCACGGAAGGCTTGCACGGTGAATACCTCCCTCAGGAGGAATGCCACTGCAACGGCAACTGCAAGCACGGAGAAGGCGGCTGCGACTGTTCTTCAGACGAGTGCGGACACTCCGAAGGAAAGTGCGGACACGGCAAGTGCGGCTGCAACAAGTAGATGAAGACCGCCGTAGTCATACTCAACTGGAACACCAGAGAATACCTGGAACGGTTCCTTCCCGGACTCATCAGGAGTTGCGAGGGGCTTGACGCGCGCGTATTTGTTGCCGACAGCGCATCCACGGACGGCTCGTTGGAAATGGTCAGGGAGAAGTTTCCGGAGGCGGAATGCATCCCGCTGGACAGGAACTACGGTTTCACCGGTGGATACAACAGGGCATTGTCCGGGCTGGATGCCGAATATTTCATCCTCATAAACTCGGACATAGAAGTCACCGAAGGCTGGCTCTCCCCTCTCGTGGATTGGATGGACAGCCATCCGGATTGCGGTGCTTGCGGTCCTGCCCTCCATTCATTCCAGAACCGGGACAGTTTCGAGTATGCAGGAGCGGCCGGAGGATACATCGACCGTTTCGGATACCCGTACTGCAGGGGAAGGGTGCTCAAGAGGGTCGAGAAGGACGAAGGGCAATACAGCACGGCCAAAGACGTACTTTGGGTGAGCGGAGCGTGCCTTGTCACCAGGAGTTCCCTCTGGAAGGAGCTCGGAGGGCTGGATGACAGGTTCTTTGCGCATATGGAGGAGATAGATTACTGCTGGAGGCTGCAGCTCGCGGGATACAAGGTGACGGTAGTGCCGCAAAGCACGGTGTATCACCTCGGCGGAGGCACCCTGCCTCAGGACTCGCCGTGGAAGCTGCACTTGAACTACCGCAACAACCTCCTGCTGCTGGACAACAACCTGGGAGCAAGTATTGGACAGTGCCGCGCAGCCTGCAGGATGGCGTTCAGGCAGTGTCTGGACCTGGGATCCGCGCTGGTTTACCTGATTGGCGGCAAGAAGGAATACGCAAAGGCCGTCACTGACGCCCACAAGGAATACAGAGCCCTTAAGGGTAAAAAGTCAAAGGGCCGTGGCAAGGTCACAGGACTGCATAATATCTGCATACTTCCTCTCGCCTTCATCAAGGGCGAAGGGATATTCAAATACCTAAGGAATTATGAGAATAGTCATTGAAGGAGCCGGTGAAGTAGGTTCGCATCTTGCGAAGATGCTCAGGGCCGAGTCCAACGACGTGGTTGTCGTCGATCACGACCACGAGAGGCTGCAGAAGCTGCAATCATACGCAGACGTGGAGGTAGTGGAAGGCAACCCTTCCTCCCTCAAGGTGCTCAAACAGGCGGGAGCCGGAAGGGCCGACCTGTTCATCGCCGTGGTACCGTATTCCACACAGGAGGTCAATATCGTCGGAGCCCTTCTGGCAAAGAAGCTCGGTGCAGCGAAAGTCATCGCCAGAATCAATGACGTGGACTACCTGACCCCGGAGAACAAGCTGATGTTCAAGGAGATGGGTATCGAGCTCACATTCTATCCCGAGAAGATAGCATCTGACGAGATTGTCGCCTCCCTCAAGCATTCGGCCACATCCGAGATGATGGATTTCGCAAGGGGCAAACTCCAGATGGCAATGTTCAAGATTGACGAAGAATCGCCGCTCATAGACCTCAAGCTCTGTGATTTCGTGAAGAAGATGACTCTGGAGGAATCCCATCAGTTCAGGATAATAGCCATCGCCAGGGGCGAGGAGACGATAATCCCGAAATTCGAGACCAAATTCCATCTCGGCGACCAGATTTACACCATCTCCAAGCGCGACGGTATGGAAAGCCTCAAGAAATATTTCGGCAAGGAGGACATAGAGGTACGGCGCGCAATGATTCTGGGAGGTACTTCCATCAGCGAATTGGTGGCAAGGGCTCTCAGCTCCCAGATCGAATCGGTGAAGATAATAGAGAAGGACAAGGACAGATGCGTGGAGCTCAGCGAAGCGCTCCCGGACAACGTCCAGATAGTCAACGGTGACGGCCGCAACTCGGATTTCCTGTATGAAGAGAACATCAGGGACTATGATGCGTTCATAGCGCTCACCGGCAAGGATGAAACTAACGTCCTGGCCTGCGTGGTGGCGAAGAGATTCGGAGTCCCGCGCACCATAGCGGAGGTTGAGAACATCGAGTATATCCGTCTCGCGGAGGAGATGGGAGTGGATACCGTCATCAACAAGAAACTTATAACGGCCAGCAGGATATTCAAGTTCACCCTCAGCGGCAAGGCCCGTTTCGTGAGATATATGTCAGGCACGGACGCCGAGGTGATGGAATACACCGTGGCTCCCGGCAGCGCCATCACAAAGGCTCCCCTCTCGGAGCTTGACTTCCCGAAGAACGCCATCATCGGCGGTGTCATAAGGGGCGGCGAATCGTTCATTGCAGTGGGAAACACACGGATAGAGGCATATGACAGGGTGGCCATTTTCGCCCTGCCTGAAACTATCAAGGAGATTGACAGATTCTTCAAATAGTGCCATTATGTCACATTGTGGCATCTGGCAGGCAATTTGTTTGGTCTTCTGACAAACAGAAAAGATATGGGAAAGGACAATACAAAGAAGGAACAGGCAAAAGAACAGACCAAGGAGCAGGCAAAGGAGCAGAAGACTGCAGCGGCCAAGACGTCAAAGGGCGATGCCGCACAGAAACAGATAGCCGAACTCAATGACAAATTGTCCAAGGAGCACGACGACTACGTACGCCTGATGGCGGAGTTCGAGACCTTCCGCAGGCGCAGCGCGGAAGAGAAGCTGAACCTGGTCGGAAGCGCCGCCTCCGACACTATCAAGGGTCTGCTTCCTGTCCTGGACGACTGCGAAAGGGCAATGGAGATGCTCGCATCATCTTCCGACGATGCGGCCAAGGAAGGTACAGCATTGATATACAACAAGTTGATGGATTATCTCAAGACACGCGGTCTGTCAGTCATAGAAGCCAAGGGAGAGACGTTCAACACCGATTTCCACGAAGCAGTGACCCAGTTCCCCGCACAGTCCGAAAAGCAGAAAGGAAAGGTCATAGACGTCATACAGACAGGCTATACGCTCAACGGTAAGGTGATACGCTACGCAAAAGTTGTTGTTGGAGTGTAAATTATGGCAGACAAGAGAGACTACTACGAGGTGCTCGGACTCCAGAAAGGAGCGAGCGTCGATGAGATAAAGGCCGCATACCGCAAATCGGCCCTCAAATGGCATCCGGACCGCTGGGTAAGCGGCACGGACGCTGAGAAGAAGACAGCCGAGGAGAAGTTCAAGGAAGCCTCGGAGGCGTATTCCGTCCTCAGCGACCCTGACAAGAAGGCAAAGTACGACCAGTTCGGTTTCGCCGGGGTTGAGGGCGGTCCCGGGATGGACTGGAGCCAGGGATTCGGCAACCTCAACGACATCCTCAACAACCTCTTCGGAGGTGCTTTCGGCGGATTCGGAGGTTTCGGCGGATTCAACGGATTCGGAGGTTTCGGAGGTTCCCAGCAGGGATCCAGGGTACTCAAGGGCCAGGACATCCAGACACACGTCAAGCTGACACTTGAAGAGATTGCAACAGGTTGCGAGAAGGAAGTCTCCATAAACCAGCTGCAGCTTTGCCCGGAATGCAACGGACGCGGTACCAAGAACTCTTCGGACATAAAGACCTGTCCTACCTGCAACGGTAACGGAAAGGTTCAACAGTTCGCAAACTCAATATTCGGCAGGACGATAACATACGGCGTATGCCCACAATGCCACGGTGAAGGCAAGATAGTAAGCAACCCTTGTCCGAAGTGCAAGGGCAAAGGCACCCTGTCAGTCAGGACCACCGTCAAGGTCAAGGTTCCGGCCGGAGTCGAGAACGGCATGCAACTTACAGTGAGAGGCGAAGGACACGCAGCTCCGAGAGGCGGAGTGAACGGAGATCTCTTCGTCATTGTGGACGAAATGCCGCACGCACAGTTCAAGCGCGAAGGAGTCAATCTGTTCTATACCAAGGTGATATCCATAACGGATGCAATCCTCGGATGCGAATTGAGCATTCCTTGCCTGGGTGGAGCCCAGAAGCTCAAGCTTGAGCCGGGCACACAGTCAGGGACTGTCATCAAGATGCGCGGGCAGGGACTTCCTGCAGTCAACGGGTACGGTGTCGGCAAGGGCGACCTTTACGTCAAGATACTTGTCTGGATTCCGCGCAAGCTCAGTCGCAGCGAAAAGGAAGCGATAGAAAGTTTGAGGACAAGCGACAGCGTACGGCCGGATCCGACGCGTGAGGACAGGAATCTGTTTGAAAAAGAAGCACAATACTTCTAAAATATTTTGCAAGGTTAGAAAAAATTGATACCTTTGCAACCCGAAAAAGCAGCCTCTCGTCTGACGGTTATGATGACGCTGCGCTTAAATTGAAAACAGATTATGGATTTAATCAAGATTGTTGAGCAGTCTTTCGCAAACGGTAAGGCTGAAAGATTCCCTAAGTTCAAGGCAGGTGACACAATCACAGTCACTTACAGGATCAAGGAGGGTGACAAGGACAGACTTCAGAAGTTCAGAGGTGTAGTTATCCAGATCAGCGGATCAACACCGTTCACAAGGACCTTCACAGTACGCAAGGTATCCGGTGGTATCGGAGTCGAGAGGATTTTCCCTTACGAGTCACCGTTCATCGAGGACGTAGAGATCAACAAGGCAGGTAAAGTCCGCAGGGCACGTATCTTCTACCTCCGCAATCTCGCAGGTAAGAAGGCGCGCATCAAGGAAGGAAAGCTTGGTGAGACTCAGATGGCTGCAGCTCCAGTAGCAGAGGCCCCGGCTGAGACACCGGCAGAATAACCGGCAAAGCAAGAAAGCACCGGCTCGTCCGGTGATACGGCTCCTTAGCTCAATTGAATAGAGCATTTGACTACGGATCAAAAGGTTACAGGTTTGAGTCCTGTAGGAGTCACTCTCAAGGAAACGCAATCGTTTGAATTTCAAGCGGTTGCGTTTTTCAATTAGAAAATTTGCCCCACGTTTGCCCCACCAAATTTTCTTGAGCATTTTTGCCCCACGCCATCAGGTAGCTGATACCAATGTTTGATGCTGCGTGATATGTCTTTGAAAACTGCTGTACTCCCCTTTCGTTGTTCTCGGTTTGTTCCTGCATCTTTCGT
>JAZUKB010000088.1:0-1863 GCA_045643085.1 Candidatus Cryptobacteroides sp. | reverse complement strand
GGCCTGGGCCGGGTTGAATATCTTTTCCATTACCTTTCCATTAATTTGTCAATGAAGTCTTCGTGCTTCTGGATGTGCCTCTGCTTCGCCTCGAACAGTTTGTTGATAAGGTCAATGTCGTCAGTCGGAATCAGGCTCGTGTATCCTGCCCGGTACAATGCACGGATTATTTCTATCTTGCGGCTCACCGTTGTGCCGGCAGCCAGATATTCATGCCTCAAAGCTTTGGGGTTGATTTTGATCTCTGTCATATCTTCTTCGTTCTTCATTATTCTTTTATCGAGGAATATCTTACCTGCGGCAGCGTAGATTCCCATAAGTTCTTCCACCAGTAGGATGGCTCGGTCAAGGATGTCCTTATGCTGTCCGCGGTAGTCCAAATATGCGTACTCGAAAGGGCCGCATGTCAGTATGTCCAGGGTTGCATAGTACTTGAACCTGTCCACAATCTGCAGTGTGTTGGCGATAACCCTGGTAACCTGTTTGCGCATGAGCTCGATTGCGTCGAACAGGTCAGTCAGGTACTCAAGTTCCGAGACAGGGGCAAGGATGGTGGTCGTGAACCTATCCTTCAAGAGTGCATCGCGAAGCAGCTGTGAACGTGATGTATAGCCGTGCCTGCGCATGAAGCGCTCTATCTTTATGGCCTCGTAGAAGTCGAAGCGGAAGTTCAGGATGACGTCCCTATCTTCTGTGTTTACCTTTCTCATAGTTCTGAATCATTTTCTTTGTGTTTTCAAGTTTCCTTGTCAGTACGGAGGCATGCAGCAGATACAGGCGTGTCCAATGCGTGGCCATACCTCCGAACCTGACCGGAGACCCATCCCGGTTCAGCTCCTTTCTACGGTTGACCTCTGCGGCAATAAGATTTATTTTCCGTCCTTCTTCCGCCAGGTACATGGCGGCCTCGCAAACCCTGTTCACAAGTTTCTCAAGAGTGGCCGTCCCTCTGATTCCCGGAACGTATCCTGAGTGCCTCCGGAAAAGCCGGTCCCTCATATATGACGACATAGAAAGGAAGCCGTTGGTATGCATGTCCCTGATGATTCTTTCGCGTTCCTCTTCAGTGAAGCGGACGCAGTATTTGTAATCTCTTCTGCTCATGATAATTTTGATTTGATGCGTGAAAACAACTGCGGAAGTTTTCCCTGTCCGCCTCGGGCGTAATGTGCCTTACGTAGTACAGGCACGCAGATTTACGTAGTACATCTGCACATCTTGCTCATTTTTTTTGTCAGATATTGCCGACGGCGTTCCGCACTGTCATTTCACGTTGATTCTTTCCCAGTTTTCCTTGAGTTCCGCGGAGGTGATTTCCTTGACTTCCTTCTGCTCCGAGTCGTGATTCAGGAAGATGCTCCCGGCAGGGGTGACGAATATCGAGAAGGGTGATGTAGTCTGCCTGTCGATGCAGTACATATATATGGATTCCCCAGCTCCGCCGGCATGAGTCTTCAACGCGTTTTTTACCTCGACGCCTTCGGGAAAGGTTTCCTCCAGCTTCTTTGAATACTCATCGGAGAGCGAAGACCGTATCTCTCTGATTTGTCTGCACCGTGTCTGGTGCAAACGTACTGTCTGCCGGATTTCCTTACTCTTCATCGGATACCGGTTGATTACATTCTCATAGTAATAACCGGGAGCACTGACGCCAAGTTCGGAGAGGCAGCGGTATTCCGAAATCGCCAGCCTTTCCGCGGGCGTCAGCGTGCCAAACCTGCAGGCACCGAAGCCCAGGAAGAATTCACAGATGGCCAGTACCGTCATCCCGATGATGAAGTGTCTGCTTTTATTGAAGTCAATGTGCAGGTCAAAGATCGGCTTGCTCTGGAGTACTGTTTTCTCAATCCTGGAGATGTCGTC
>JAZUKB010000087.1:0-2891 GCA_045643085.1 Candidatus Cryptobacteroides sp. | reverse complement strand
ATGTGCTTCAACGGAACACAGCACTTTCCCGGCAACGGTGTAATCAAATACTGCGAGAGCATCGGCGTGAAGTTCGGACAGAACCTCAACGCCTATACCTCCATCGACGAGACCGTATATAACATTGACAACGTGCCTGTAGCCACGGCACCCACCGCAATCGACTCCTGCCTGTGGATTCTCCACGACTGGGCCGACGGTCTTCTGCTTGAGGACGATGACATCGACCACGAAAGGGGTGTCATCCACGAGGAATGGAGGACCCGTATGAATTCCGCAATGCTCCGTATGTATGAGAAGATTCTTCCCGAGGTCTACCCCGGCAACAAATACGGCGAAAGAATGCCTATCGGACTTATGTCAGTAGTGGACAACTTCCCCTACAAGGCTCTGCGCGACTATTATGAGAAATGGTACCGTCCCGACCAGCAGGGAATCGTCGTTGTCGGTGACATCGACGTTGACGCTGTCGAGGCCAAGATCAAGGAGATATTCGGGACCATCGCTAAGCCGGAGAATCCCGCCGAGAGATATTATGTCCAGATTGAGGACAACACCGAACCTATCGTAAGCATCGCGACCGACAAGGAGCAGTCCGTTGCAACGGCATTGATCTTCTGCAAGCACGATGCTTATCCCAACGAGTTGAAAGGCGATCTCAACTATCTGGTCTATACATACGCCCAGTACGCGGCCCTGCTTATGATGAACAGCCGTATCTCCGAAATTCTTCAGAGTCCGGAACCTCCTTTCATCCAGGCCAGTATCGGAGATGACGATTTCTTCCTGTCAAAGACAAAGAAGGCCTGGACCGGTTCCGTGGCTTTCCCTGACGGAGGTTTCGAGAAAGGTCTGACCACGCTCTACCGCGAGATGCTCCGCGCAGTCCGCGGCGGTTTTACCGCAAGCGAATATGAGCGCGCGAAGGCCGAGATTCTCTCATACTACGAATCCCAGTACAATTCCCGCGAGAAGAGGAAGAGCGCAGAGTTCTGCAGCGAATATGTACGCCACTTCATCGACAATGAGCCTATCGCCGGCATAGAGAATATGTACGCCCTCACGCAGCAGGTGGTTCCTATGATTCCCGTGGAGGTCATCAACCAGATTGTGGCAACTTTCGTCGGAGAGGGCAACCTTGTGGTGGCTTGTATGCTTCCCGAAAGGGAGGGCGCCGTATGGCCGGATGCACAGCAGGTCAAGGATATGCTCGCCTCCGTTGCAGCAGAGAACATCGAACCTTACGTGGATGCCGTTTCCAACGAACCCCTGATTTCCGAGATGCCGAAAGCCGGCAAGGTTAAGAAAGATGGCAAGGCAGCCTTCGGATATGAGAAATACACCCTCTCAAACGGTGCGACCGTCTATTTCAGACATACCGATTTCAACAAGGATGAAATTCTGATGAGCGCCTTCAGTTACGGAGGCTCGTCACAATATCCGGAGCAGGAAGCCCCTGTCCTCAAGGCATTGTCAGGCTTGATGACAATCGGAGGTGTGGGCAACTTCAACAGCACCGAACTAACCAAAGCTCTTTCGGGAAAGAACGTAGGTGCTTCCCCCTTTGTCAACTTCTATAAGGAAGGTCTCTACGCCAATTCCACTCCCAAGGACCTGGAGACTATGTTCCAGTTGACATATCTCTACTTCACCGCCCTCCGCGAGGATCAGGATGCCTTCACCTCCTGGAAGACCCGTCAGAGCGCCTCCATTGCGAACCGTCAGGCCCAGCCTATGGCCGCATTCCAGGACACGCTTTCCACCACGATTTATGACCGTCCTGCAAGAGTGAAGGCAATGGACCTTCAGGATATGGAACAGATTGACTATGGCCGCGCCCTGGCAATCGCCCGTGAGCGTTTTGCCAATGCCGCTGACTTCACCTTCGTGATAACGGGAAATGTCGATGAGTCAACCCTGATTCCTTATCTTGAGAACTACATCGCATCCCTCCCCGCCACAAAGGCAAAGAAAGAGAAATCCAACCCTGACATTTTCGACTTCGCCAAGGGGAACAAGGCTGTCCTGTTTGAAAAGCCGATGGAAATTCCTATGGTCACCACCTGCTTCTTCGTGAACTCCGACGCGGAATACAACCTCAAGAACTCCCTTTCATACGACATCGCCCTCAACTCCCTGACCACTATTCTTCTCGAAGAAATCAGGGAGAAGGAAGGCGGAACCTACGGTATCGGTGCGTACGGTGAGATGGCCGGCTTCCCTGAAAAAGAGGCCTACTATCAGATCGCCTACCAAACCGACCCCGCTAAATATGAATATCTCAACGGACGAATCCGCGAGATAGTTGCCAATTTTGCAGCGGAAGGCCCGACAGACGAGCACCTTGCAAAAGCAAAGGAATTCTTCTTGAAGAACTGGAAGGAAAACGTCACCGAGAACAGCTATTGGGCTGAATCATTGACGACATTGCTTGACAGCGGTGCAGATATGGATACGGATTTCGAACAGATTCTGAACTCCATCACCAAAGAGGACGCCCGTAAGGTCTTCGAGTCCATCGTGAAGCAGAACAACAACATTGAAGTGATTATGAAGGGCATCGCCAAATAGGCGGGACTGCCATAATGAAACAGCAGGCTCCGGAGCAATCCCCGGAGCCTGTTTTGTATATATACCAGTGGTTTGAAAAATGTTCTTATTTCTTTGAATCCAGGGGTTGCTGCCATTCGGAGAAGATGGGATTTCCCTTGCCACCGTAACATTCTCAAGGGAGGATCACTATCGTGGAGTGTATATCTATTCTTGGAATCGTCAGTTCGGCGTAGCCGTCATTCCATCTGAAATCCAGATTCTTTCCGTCAGGCTGTTGGCAGATGGCCTTGGGACGCCTGTCAAGCCGGATTCTGAGCACGATATCGAGTACCGGGGAG
>JAZUKB010000086.1:0-18807 GCA_045643085.1 Candidatus Cryptobacteroides sp. | reverse complement strand
GGGAAATTCGGCATCCCGAGACAATCAGGACTGGTACCGGAGTTGAAAGGGAGTATTGTACTCGAAGACGGATACCGCAGACAGGAAGCTATCCGGGGGCTTGAAGGCTTCAGCCACATCTGGCTGATATGGGGATTCAGTCTCAACGACAGCGGCAGACAGGCGCTTACAGTCAGACCGCCCAGGCTGGGCGGCAACGAAAGGGTGGGAGTATTCGCCTCCCGGTCCCCGTTCAGACCCAACGGGATGGGTCTTTCATCAGTAAGGATAGAGTCCATCGACAGTGCCGACGGCATCATACAGGTCGCAGGAGCCGACCTCGCCGACGGGACCCCTATATATGACATCAAGCCGTATGTCAGATACACCGACTGTCACGAAGACGCGGTATGCGGATTCGTGGACAGCAACGGATGGCAAACGCTCGAGGTCGAGATTCCGGACGGAATACTGTCCGCCTACGGACTCAGTGCCGAGGAGGAAGAAGCCCTCAGAGGTATCCTGGCGCAGGATCCAAGACCTCAATACCAGGACGACCCGGACAAAATTTACGGCCTGACATTCGCAGGCCGTAACATTCGCTTCCGCGTTATTTCTTCAAAACTCACCGTAATAGGCTAAGCCGTATATTTGAGAACAGGCTGCCTTGCAGCTGCTGTCTCATCCGGACGGCCTATCGGAGTATTGTGAGGCGCCGTATGGAGCATTGAAGGATCTGATGCAGCCTCGGACGCAATCTTTCTCATAACCTCGATGAATGCGTCCAGCGTCTCCAATGACTCCGTTTCCGTCGGCTCTATCATTATTGCCTGATGGAAGAGCAGAGGGAAATATATCGTAGGAGCGTGGAAACCATAGTCGAGCAGCCTCTTGGCCACATCGAGGGTCGTCGCACCTGGGACATCATCGTGACCACCGTCATTGATGAGACCGTCGAACACGAACTCGTGCTTGCATACCGACTTGATAGGAAGCTTGTACAGGTCCTTGAGCGACTCCTTGATATAGTTAGCACCAAGTGTCGCGAGTTTTCCGGCCATCCTGATGTTCTCACGGCCAAGCATAAGAATATATGCATAAGCGCGGAGTATGATGCCGAAATTCCCGTGCCAACCGGATACCTTCGGCACATTGAGGAACGGAACAACCCTTTCTGACACACCTACAGGACCACTTCCCGGGCCGCCTCCACCGTGAGGAGTCGAGAAGGTCTTGTGCAGGTTGAGATGCATTATGTCGAATCCCATATCACCCGGACGTACAACCCCGAGAAGAGGGTTCATATTCGCCCCGTCATAGTACAGCAGACCTCCGCAGTCGTGGACAAGGGAAGCAATCTCCTTTATGTCACGTTCGAAAAGTCCGAGGGTGTTTGGATTGGTCATCATTATACCGGCGATGTCAGGTCCGAGCAGAGGCTTGAGTGACTCCACGTCCACAAGACCGTCCGCATTTGACTTGACCTCCACGATTTCAAGTCCACAGACTGCAGCAGAAGCCGGATTCGTGCCGTGTGCGCTGTCCGGAACTATTACTTTAGTCCTTGCAAGGTCACCGCGGGAAAGATGATACTCACGCATAAGCATAAGGCCGGTCAACTCACCGTGCGCTCCTGCGCAAGGCAGGAAGGTGAAATGCTTCATACCGGTTATGGCTGCAAGATACTTGTCCATACAGTCATATACCTCGCTGACGCCCTCGACAGTGCCTGCCGGCTGCAACGGATGAAGTCCCAGGAACCCGCTGAGCTGCGAAATCTCCTCGTTGATCTTGGGATTGTACTTCATCGTACAGCTTCCAAGCGGATAGAAGCCCGTATCTACGCCGAAATTCATCTGGCTGAGGTTGGTGTAGTGTCTAACGACATCGACCTCGCTCACCTCAGGAAGATTGAGTGGGGATTCCCTGTAAACAGGACAGGAATCCGTCTCGGGTGCAGGGAGGGAATATCCCGTCCTGCCGGGCTTCGACAATTCGAATATCAGTTTGTCATAATATTTCATATCCCAGCCCTCCTATATCGATTCAACGATACCGACCAGACGGTCGATATCTTCCTTTGAACATTTCTCAGTCGCACAGAAGGTGACATAGCCTTCTTCGGTCTGCAGTGCTGCAAAGAATCCTCCGTCAAGAAGCGCCTGCTGGAGTTTGCCGACATCACACAAAGGCTTCAGCACGAACTCCTTGAGGAACGGCTTCCCACCGACCTTGGCGAACTTGCCGGTTGCGAGGAGACGGTCATACAGATAGTGTGACCTCTCATAGCACAACGCATTCACCCGCCTGAGGCCGTCAGGGCCCATAAGCGAAAGATATACCGTACACCAGAGTGCCATCAGGGACTCGTTGGAGCAAATATTCGAAGTAGCTTTCTCCCTGCGGATATGCTGCTCCCTGGCCTGAAGGGTGAGCACGAAGGCCCTTCTGCCCTCCCCGTCAACGGTCTGTCCGACAATACGTCCCGGAAGTTTGCGCATATACTCGGTCTTGCAGGCCATGAAGCCCACGTACGGACCGCCATAGTTGAGCGGAATACCGAGGCTCTGACCGTCACCGACAGCGATATCGGCACCCCATTCAGCCGGGGACTTGATTACCGCCAGTGCTGAAGGGTCGCAATATTCAATCAGGACAGCCCCTGCGGAATGCGCAGCTTCGGCGAGTCCGGACAGATCCTCAATCTCTCCATAACGGTTTATACCCGGCACAAGTACACCTGCCACGCTCTCATCAATTGCGGACTTGACATCCTCAGTCACGACGATTTCGATTCCAGGATACTTGGCGTATGTCCTGATGGTATCGATTACATTGGGAAGAAGTCCCTTTGACACCACGACCTTGTTGCGTCGCTTCGTGCAGGCTATGCTCATCCTCACGGCTTCAGCAGCGGCTGTAGGTCCATCGTACATAGATGCATTGGCCACGTCAAGTCCCGTCAGGGAGCATATCATACTCTGCCACTCGAAAATATACCTCAGCGTACCCTGTGAGATCTCGCACTGGTATGGAGTGTATGCAGTGAGGAATTCGCTCCTTGACGTGATATAAGGGATGACGGAAGGAGTATAATGGTCATACGCTCCCTGGCCGACGAATACCTTGAGTCTCGTGTTCCTTGAGGCGAGGCCTTCAAAATAATCACGCACCTGCTGCTCCGTAAGGGCGGAAGGGAGATCATACTCTCCCTTGTAGATAAAATCCGCAGGCACATCAGAATAAAGGTCATCCAGGGAACGGACACCTATCCGATCCAGCATAATGCGGATATCTTCCTCAGTATGAGGGAAATAGGCGAATTTTGCCATAAAACTATTTTGCTATGCGGGCGTATTCGGCAGCCGGCAGCAGATTTTTGAGCTCAGCGCTGTCTGACATTTCGACCTTGATGATCCAGGAACCGTACGGATCCTCGTTGATCTTCTCGGGAGCATCCTCGATCTCCGTATTGCAGGCAACAACAGTTCCCGTTACAGGAGAATACAGTTCGCTTGATGCCTTGACGCTCTCCAACGCGCCGAATTCCTTTTCCTTCTCCACTGTATCACCCTCATCAGGCATATCGACATAAGTGATGTCACCCATCTCTGACTGAGCGAAATCAGAAACACCAATGATGGCTATATTGCCATCCACCTTTACCCATTCGTGCGACTCGCTGTAAAGGAGCCCTTCAATAACAGTTGACATTATTTCTTGTAGTTTGTTTGATAAAATCTTTTCTTGACAACCTCTCCAGGGAACACCTTGTTGCGTATGCGGATGCATACTCCGGTGCCCAGAGCGGCAAATGCGGAATCCACAAGGGCAAAGCAGATGCTCTTGTCGAGGGAGATACTGTGATACCCGGTGGTAACAACACCAATCTCCTTACCCTCTGGAGTCTCGACCGGATAACCGGCACGAGGTATCGCCCTGTCGTGGATCTCGATACCGACAAGCTTCCGTGCCACGCCGCCGGCCTTCTGGTCAGCAACGGCCTGCTTGCCGATGAACTCCTCCTTGTCCAGTTTGCAGAACATACCGAGACCGGCCATTACAGGGCTGATGCTGTCGGACAGCTCATCACCGTACAGAGGCAGTCCGGCCTCAAAACGGAGAGTATCCCTGCAGCCCAGGCCGCAAGGCTTGACACCGGCCTCCAGAAGCTTCTTCCAGAAAAGCCTTGTCGTCTCCACGCTGGCATAAATCTCAAACCCGTCCTCCCCGGTATAACCGGTACGGCTCACGATAACTCGTCCGCCGTTGGCATCGACAGTATTGAGGAAAGTATAGAACAGCAGGTCCCTGACGGACTCAAGACCGAGAAGAGATGCGACAGCATCTTCTGATTCGGGTCCCTGGACTGCTATCTGGCCATAGGAATCGGAGGCGTTGTCCAACGTCAGTTCGAAGTCCCCGGCCTGCTCGCGCATCCAGGCAAAATCCTTATCTATATTTGCCGCATTCACAACCAGAAGGAACTCCGGTGCATCCGTGTACTCGCGATACACGAGAAGATCGTCAACCACGCCACCGTCCGGATACAGCATCATCCCGTACAGAATCTTGCCGCGCTCGAGACCGGAAACGTCATTTGTGAAAATATGATTGACGAAACGCTCTGCATCCTTTCCTCCGACGAATATCTCTCCCATATGGGACACGTCAAACATTCCGACCTTACCACGCACCGCATTGTGCTCGTCTATGATGCCGGAATACTGGATTGGCATATCAAAACCGGCGAAGGGACTCATCTTCGCCCCCAGTTCAACGTGGGAGTCGTGAAGACAAGTCATTTTAAGTCCATCTTCCATAATTTTTCTATACTTTGATTATTTCAAGATCCTTCTTCAGAATCATCTTCGGATCCATCATAGACACTTTCTGGAACAGACGCACACGGTTGCCCAAGGAGAGATATACCTTGTCTTCGTGCTTTCCCTTACGCCACCATTTATAAAAGCCTACAGGATCGTTCTCATAAGGAATCTTAGCAAGAATGCCGCTGCTGTATCCCGGATAGTCGATGATAAGCTGGAGTCCCATATACCTCTTGTAGTAATCCGGATCGGCCCTGCGTAGCTTGCTCACCAACGGGTTGAGAACTTCAAGAGTGTCCACCTGCAGAGTCTTCTCCTTAACGATAAGCTTATGGATGCGCACAGGATCCACATTCAGCCACGCACCCAGTCTATATGTTTTCGGTCCCTCCTCCGTGTCGAGCGTCAACTCGTCCATAGAAAAGTACACCTTGGCCGGGTCAAGGGGAAAGATTTCTTCGCAGGTCATCTACAGATTAGGATTTATCATAGCAAAGATAGCGAAAATTTGTCAAAAACCACTATATTTATGAATTATGGACGTAATCAGAACGGATATTTCCGACATTGACGGCACATATTGCTATTGCAGTCCCGAAGGAGCCGGAGAGGTACGGTCAAGGATTTCCACTGTCCCCCTGCACGCAATCCACCTCATCGGGACCGGCGACTACCACTACGTCACCCTGTTCTTTCTGGAGAGGATAGACAGGGATTTCAGCCTCGTCCTCCTGGACAACCATCCTGACGACCAGCCGGATGCATTCGGCGAAGGACTCCTCACCTGCGGATCCTGGGTGAAAGCCGCCAGAAGCACGGTCCGGCATCTCAAGGCGGACGGATGGAACGGATCGGGCAGCATTCCCGCGGGAATGGACGTATATCTGTCCGTCGACCTTGACATCCTCAGCCCGGAATACGCAAGAACGGACTGGGATCAGGGAGACTATAGCCTGGACCGGTTGCTGGAATCCATCCGCAAGGTCAAGTCGGAGCACGGCATAATCGGAGTTGACATCTGCGGAGGATTGAAGGACCCGGGCGATTCCGAGCTGGAACTGAACCGCAAGGCCATAGAAGCCATCTGCTCTACTGTCAATCAGTGACATTCACCTTGAAGGACGACTTGAATACGGGGTATGATTCCTCACAGGCTACGGTGGACAACCCGCTGCGCTTAGCTACAACTGTGAAATCCACTCCCCTGTACAGAGTCCCATAATCGACGTCATCGACCTCGTAGTGTTCCACTCTGACCGGACTGACAGACTCGAGAGCTATGGAGGTGCCTGACGAAACGGACACGGCAATCGGATTCGCCTGATCATTCACAGGTCCGGTGGTTAGGTGGAAAGTCCGTCTCTCCCCCACCTTCATCTCCAGCGTAGAGCCGGAAGCGGGGATTCCATCGAAGGAAGCGATATTAGGAGTCACATACAGGCATTGGTATTCAAGATATCCGGCATAGCGCATCCAAAGTTTGGTGTAGCCGGGAGACAAGGCAGCCACGCGCAGGAACGGATCTCGGCTCTTGTCTAAAGACACCTGTGCAATGTCTGCATTGTCGGAATATGGATACACCGAGGCAAGAGCCGTTTCAATATTCGGTCCATATTGGACAGGAGGATAATCGACCTGCCCGGCACCCATTACGGTTCCTTCCTTATCGAAGAATGCGTAATTCCATCCGGGGACAGTATATACCGTCATCTCGTCCATCAGAACGTCACTCTCAGAATAGAGCCGGACCTTCACGGAATCATAATTATAGCAGGCCCGGGCCTCCGCAACCAGGAAGTCGCCTTCCGAAGACAGCGTCGCCCTTTTCGCCTTCGCCTCATCCGCATCCCATACAAGCTTGAACTTTGAGCCCTCGGGACGTGCTATCACGCGCACATAACGCTTCGGACCAAAGAAGAACGCCCGTGTCTGAGACCGTGCAAACTTGAGGTAAAGCAAGTTCTCCACATTGGTCTTGTCCACCCTCCAGGATGACCTGTCAGCTCCGGCGTCCGTCAGGAAAAGTTCGACATCATAGGTCTTGTTCCTCTCTATGTTGAAATCCGACACGTTGTCCCGTCCGAGATACATACGGTACTCCATATCGGCCTTTTGGGAGGGACAGGACCATTTCCCTTTGACGCTCAGGTATGTACACAGGTCCTTTTTGTCAGGTATATTGTCGGGAACCTTCTCCCACTCATCCTTGTTCTGGGGGAGCAGCACGCCCTGGCAATTCTCCAACATATAGAAGGACACCGTCCGGCCGTCCGAAAGCCTGTCGACATCTTCCGGGGTGGAAAGGTCACAATCCCCCGTGACAGTGGCTGCACTTTCGTCACTGAAAGGAAAGACATTCAGGGCCGACTGGCGGACCGACACCGAGCAAATCTCAAAGGAAGTCTTGTCCAGGGCATCCATATTGAGTTTCAGGTCATATCTGGCGACAAGTTTGGTCAGGCTCAGAGTCAGGCTCCTCTCATCCGCACTAAGGGTTCTCACTTCGTGTGCAGCCATCGGGAATCCTTTCTCGTCGAATCCGGACAGTCCCACGATCCTGTATTCGATATCTCCCACATCACTTTCGTTTACGGGAGCACGTACCTCACCCATATTCGCGACGGCATAGAAATGATACGGCACACCAGTCATCAGCCGTATCTTACTGCCCTGCGAAGAATAATGCTCAAGGCAGAGTTTTCCGTCAAGATATGCAAAGACGTTCCAATCTACAATCCTGTCAACAGCCCCGACGTAGCTGCTTCTGGTTTGAGCGCAAACCCCCATTTCAACGCTTACATCCACCATCCTCTCATCCGCCACGGGCACCGGAAACATCGGTTCCAGGGTACACGAGACAACGGACAGGGACAGAAATGCAAGGAAAAACAATTTCGATTTCATCTCAATTTCATATTTTATAAGCATTCTCACCGCCGTCCTCCCAGTCACCGACACCTACGGACAGGCGCACCTGATTCATATCGACATCCACATAGATGTCCTGGAGGGATTCTGCGGACCAGTCATAGCCGGCAGACACTATTTCCTCCCCAAGGGGGAATTCGGAAATCAGGTCGCTTCCCGAATAGACTTCCAGGCTGAGACCATCCCCGACCGCTTCCATCGGCTGCCTCGGGAGTCGGAAACGGTAATACCAGCCGTCGTCCTTCACAGCCCTGCAGGCGAATTCCCCGGCAATCGGCTCCAGAGTACGGAGGTCAAGCCCGTTGACACCTCCGCTTACTATTATATTGTAGTCCATCTCAGACCGGGATGTGATGGAAAGATATATGGTAGCGAACTGCTTGTTCCTGGACGGACGGACATCAAGGTTCTCCCGGTCCGTATCAATGGCACCGCTCGCCCAAGCGTAAAGGCTGTCAGCCTGAGAGCCCCTGCGTATCACGGCACGCCCGTCAGATCCGCCTCCGGAGTCCAGCTGACTGACGCAGAGAGTATATCTTCCCCTCACTACATCATACTCCGCCACCCCGTCGACAGCATCCTTGAGCACATCGCCCATACAGAAGACGCAACCTTCGGCATCCCAGGCGCTCACCGAGACGTTTCCTGTCCATTCCGCACCGAAGGACAGTCTCAGATGGCAGGGACACTCTCCACGCTCCTCCTTGACGGAGCAGGAAAGGAGTGGCAGCATTGCTGCTGCCACGCATATCCATCGTCCGGACATAACTATATCACAACAGACTGTGTAGTTCCTTCGAACCAGTCGATAACTTCCACGCTGAACGTAAGATCCTGTTTGGACACAGGGACGTCAGGGCTAAGGCTTCCGGGACCTGTAATGGTCATACGGGTAATCTTATAGAGCTTGTTGGACTCGATACCGGCACCGTTTCCGGTTATGTTGACAGGATAATAATAGGTGGTTCCGTTGAGCTTGGCCTCGAGCACAAGACGAGTGAACCGCGCAGTTCCGGTCTCGGCTTTGAGTGGGTTCGGGTAGCAATAGAAGCAATGCTTCGTATCGTACAGCTTGGTAGCCGGCATCGCCAGCCCGAGAGAATCAAATGTGAAGCCCTTGACATCGGTCTCGGATGGCACGTACTTTCCATACTGCTTGTAAACGATAGCCTGCGAATCAACCTTGAACTCAAAATCGGACTTCGTGCTTACGTTGATCAGATATATCTTCTCAAGCGAGAAAGTATGATCGTATGAAATACTGTCCTTTATGGAGTCTATCTCAACCTTGGCTGCAAACCGGCGCACCTTCAGGGAACAGGTCTCCCCAGGCTTCAGGTCGGTGTCCTCCTTGATTGAGAACATCTCGAACTTGTCGCCGGACTCCCCGAGAACGGAAGTGCTGGCCTTGAGCGCCTCCAGAGACGTGATACCGAACACCTTGCTGCTTCCGTTCGCAAGGGCGCACACCTTGAAGCTGTCCACGTTGACAGGAACGTTCAACTGCAATCTGTTCCCGTCACTTTCTCCACCCGTGATGTAATTGCCCTGCTTGTCGAAGACAGAGATCTGGATGTTGCTGACGGAAGACTCAAGCGTTGAATTGGCAGCTCTCGTGTCTAGACCCTCGGTTGTAAAATCAACCTTCCGGTAGCCGTCAGGAACAGGAGAAGCGGTGTTTGACTTCTGACAGGAAGCCAGAGACAAGATGGCCAGAGCCACCAGAGAGAACGAATTAAAAGTTTTCATTTTCGTTTAGTTTGTATTTTTTGATAAGTCTGGAAATTTCAGGGTCCAGATTCCCCCTGTGTACATAAGAGCGGTCAAGCGAACACGCCGTGAGGTATGACTGCACGGCCGCCCTGTCATCATCCACCCTGGAGAATATCACCGCCTTGAGATACTCCACGCGCGGCGACTCCTCAAGTTTCATAAGAACCTTCATCGCAGATGCGTTATAGTCGAGCGATGCATAGGCCAGAGCCGTATTGAAGTCATCATAGCCTTTAAGGAGTGTCACCGCAGCCTCGTAATCCCTGTTCACGAGAGCCCTCACACCTTCCGTATAGATCATCGTGGAGCCTTCTGCCGGAGGCTCGACAAGCGACGAGAGCGAACTGATATAGAAAGTCAGCGAATCTGTGGACCTTATGCGGTATATCTCCCTGTCATCATCGTAGATGGCACCTCCGAGAGAAATCACCGCCTTCTTCAACTGGGGCAGGGCCGTGACGCTCTGGCAGTATTCATACTCCACACCACCATCACCCACACTCACAACGGTGTCCAACCGGATACTCCTGGTATCAATGGGAACCTTTACGAATCTTCGGTAGGCGGCATCTATCCCCTCTATCCTCCAATCGTTCACGAGCACCCTGAGTCTGTCGGTATAGTGCTCACGTGCATCAGCGTCGGATATGTCATCATTGCGCTTCCTGAATATCTCCAGTTCGCGTTCCCAAAGGAAATCGTCAGGATTGGTCAGTATTGAACTCAAATAGGCTTCATACCTCTCATAGCCCCTGAGCTGGGCTTCCCTGTATCCGCTGCCGGTCACCACGAAGGCTTCGAGATCCTCTTCCGCACCGAGCATACTCAATCTCGGAACGAGCCGGACCTGCCACTTGTCATCAAGCATAGACGACGGCACATTGATATTGAAACACAGGTCCACCTTGCCGTGGCGCTCCGCGAGGTTCTTGAACGAAGCCGTCACCATAGCCGGATGGAGTTCCTCCGTCGCCACCATCTCCCCGTTCTCATCCTGTATGGCACGCATTATCAGCACTTCCCGTCCATAAGGGTCTGTCACCACAAGCGTATCCCTCTGCGGGATGTCAAGGGTCATCTCCTCCGGAAGAATATCCTCGGATATGCCTATCAGCGGGACCGAGGAGGACGTTTGGAGTTCCGAGAGCTTTCTCGCCGAAGCACAGGACACGAGGGCAAGAAGGACGGCCGATATGAACAGGGACCTTGGCATCATATCAAATCTCACATTCCAGCGGCTCGCTGTCGTCGATGAATGAAATCCGGTTGGCTATGACATCCGTCACAGTCCTTTCGACGCCGTCGGATCCCGTGAAGCGGTTGTCCTTCAGACGGCCTACCACATACACCTTGGCGCCCTTGGTCAATTTTTCAAGGTCCTTTATGTTCCTGCCCTCGAAGGCAACGACATTGTGCCACTGAGTCTCTATGATAGCCTCGCCTCCCTTGCCGCGGTAGGCCTTGCTGGTTGCCAACGAAAAATGTGCAAACGGCGGGTTCCCGCCGGGAGTGTACTTCACGGTACCGACATTCCCTCTCAATTCAATTCTATTCAACTGTTCCATAATAATGTTTTAATCTGCCGGGATCCAGGCCGCGCGGTCCATCGTCCCGGTGCAAAGGAACGCAACACCGGACCGGGAGCAAGCGAACAGAAAGAATTGTGGCAAAGAATTATACCTTCCTTATCGCCTCATCACGTTTCTTGTTCCCGCGACAAAAACGTCAGCTGGGGCTCAACTGTCCTTTCTTGATGGGGCAAAATGTCAAATATTCAAAGGAACAGAAGAAAATATCGCCGTTTCTTTATCTTCCATTGCCGGAAGCGGAAATACGGCCATATTCATCCCGTACCGTAAATAGACTGGTCAAATGGCTTACAGGATCGAGAGGGAAGAAGAGAAATGCCTTGCTTGCGGGAAGGAACTGTACGGCAGGACTGACAAGAAATTCTGCGACCGCAGATGCAAGAACAATTACCACAACAGCCTGGCAAAAGACACCAGGCTGCTCAGAAACCGTATCATAACGGCTTTATCCTCAAACTACAGGATATTGGAAACGCTTCTTGACAGCGGCAGGACAAGCATCGCGCTTGAAGACCTGGCCGCAATGGGATTCAACCCCGTCTATACCACTTCCCATCGAAAAGGAAGGCACAGACACGAAGAATACAGCTGCTTCGATATAAGGTACAACCAAAGCAGCTCCAAGATATTCAACCTCAGACGCGGACTTTGACCATCTGCTCCACGCAGTTGTCAAACTCCTTGTCGTCGATCATACGGCAGGAACCGTTGAATCCGGCACCCATCTCCACCTGGAAGCGACGCACGTTGATATCTCCGTTGATGACAGCGCTGGACTTGACAGAAAGAAGGTCCTTGACATAGAGATTCCCCTCCATACGGCCCCATACATCAATATTGGTGCACAGGACGTTCCCCTTGACAACTGCAGACTCACCTATCACAACCTTGACTTCTGAATAGACTGTCCCTTCCACGGTTCCGTCTATACGGATATCGTTCTTCGAGGAGATGTCACCTTTGAGGCTGGTGGAAGCCGCGATGCGGTTCACGCCATTGACATCCGGTACTGGTTCGACAACTTTTGGCATATACGGTACGTTTTAGTGTTATACAATTCCCTTTCCGTGGCAGTTCTTGTATTTCTTGCCACTGCCGCAAGGACAAGGGTCGTTCCTTCCAATCTTCGGATCGACCTTCACCGGAGTGTTGGCCTTCTGCTCGCCGTTGGTACTGAGATCACTGTGCTGTGTGCGCATCTGGGACATATCAGTACGCTTCTCGACAGCCCTCTGAGGCTGCTCGTTGGCATCACGCAGCGGCACGAAGGCGCGTAGCAGGAATGACAGCACGTCACGGTTCAGGGACTCGAGCATCTGAGCGAAGAGATTGTAGCCCTCGAGCTTGTAAACGACCACAGGATCCTTCTGCTCGTATGTTGCATTCTGAACGCTCTGCTTCAGGTCATCCATCTCACGAAGGTGCTCCTTCCAGTGCTCGTCGATCTGATAAAGGATGATATTTCTGGTAAGAGTCTTGAATACCTCCTTGCCCTCATTCTCACAGGCCTTCTCGAGATTGACACCGATAGTCATCTGCTTGCGTCCGTCAGAAACGGGGATTGCGATATTCTGATAGATATTGCCCTGCTTCTCATATACCTGCTTGATGATAGGATAAACCCTCTCGACGAGAGCATCCATACGGCGACGGTATGATTCATACATATGATCCTTGAGAGCCTTCACGAGCTCATCCTTGTTTGACTTGGCATAGAAAGTTTCGTCGAATCCCGGCTCGATGGAGAACTGGGCCATCACGCTCTCGCTGAAATCCTGGTATGACATACCATCGGAGCGCTCGACGATGAGCGAAGCCGAGTCTATCATCATATTCTGAAGGTCAATATCCACCTTGTCACCGTTGATGGCATCACGACGGATAGAATATGTAGCGGACCTCTGGTAGTTCATCACGTCATCGTACTCGATAAGACGCTTGCGGATACCGAAGTTGTTCTCCTCCACCTTCTTCTGGGCCTTCTCGATGGCATTTGACAACATACTGCTCTCCAGCGCCTCGTCATCGGCCATACCGAGCTTGTCAACCATACCTGCGATACGCTCGGAGCCGAACAGACGCATAAGCTTGTCCTCAAGGGAGATATAGAAAAGCGAGCTTCCCGGGTCTCCCTGACGACCGGCACGTCCTCTCAGCTGACGGTCCACACGACGCGAATCGTGGCGCTCGGTTCCGATGATGGCAAGACCTCCGGCGGCCTTAACCTCAGGACTCAGCTTGATATCCGTACCACGACCGGCCATATTGGTCGCGATGGTGACGGTAGAGCTCTGACCGGCCTGGGCGACAACCTCGGCCTCACGGGCGTGCTCCTTGGCATTCAGCACATTGTGCTTGATACCACGCATACGGAGCATACGGCTCAGGAGCTCGGAAGTCTCCACGTCAGTCGTACCCACGAGGACAGGACGTCCGGCTGAAGACAATTCGACGATCTTGTCAATCACGGCCGCATACTTGGCCTTCTTGGTCTTGTATATAAGGTCATCCTGATCATCCCTCTGGACCGGCTTGTTGGTCGGGATGGTCATCACGTCAAGCTTGTAGATACTCCAGAACTCACCGGCCTCAGTCTCAGCCGTACCGGCCATCGCGGAGAGCTTGTGATACATACGGAAGTAATTCTGCAGGGTGATGGTCGCGAAAGTCTGCGTGGCGGCCTCCACCTGGACGTTCTCCTTGGCCTCGATCGCCTGATGCAGGCCGTCGCTCCAGCGGCGTCCCTCCATCACTCGTCCGGTCTGCTCATCCACAATCTTGATCTTGCCCTCGACTATGATGTAATCAATATCCTTCTCGAACATCGTGTACGCCTTGAGAAGCTGTATCACGGTATGGACACGCTCGCTCTTGATGGAGAAATCCTCCTGAAGCGCATCCTTCTGCTCCTGCTTCTCGGCAAGGCTTGCATCGGAATGCTCAATCTCCGCCGTCCTGGACCCGACGTCCGGAAGCACGAAGAAGTTCTCGTCACCCACGGCTCCCGCAAGCACCTCGTGACCCTTGTCGGTCATATCTACAGTATGCTGCTGCTCGTTGATGACGAAATACAGAGGGTCGGTGACCACAGGCATCTCCCTCTCATTGTCCTGCATATAATAGTTCTCGGACTTCTGCAGGATTACTTTGATACCCGGCTCGCTCAAGTACTTGATGAGCGGCTGATACTTAGGAAGTCCCTTGTGCGCCCTGAGAAGCAGGGTGCCGCCGTCCTTCTCATTACCTTCCGAGATAAGTTTCTTCGCCTCGTTGAGAGTCTGGTTCACAAGGGCGCGCTGCGCCTGATAGACCTTCTCGACATACGGACGGTACTCCATAAACTGGGCATCGTCATTGCTCTTAGGCACAGGACCGGAGATGATCAGAGGCGTACGGGCATCATCGATAAGCACAGAATCGACCTCATCGACGATGGCATAATGGAACTTGCGCTGCACCATATCCTCCTGAGTGACAGCCATATTGTCACGCAGATAGTCGAAGCCGAACTCATTGTTCGTACCGAAGGTGATGTCGCAGTTGTATGCCTTGCGGCGAGCCTCAGTATTAGGCTGATGCTTATCGATGCAGTCCACAGACAGGCCGTGGAACATATATAGAGGCCCCATCCACTCGGAGTCACGCTTGGACAGATAATCGTTGACCGTCACGACGTGGACACCCTTGCCAGCAAGCGCATTGAGGAACACAGGGAACGTTGCCACGAGGGTCTTTCCTTCACCGGTAGCCATCTCGGCAATCTTCCCCTGATGCAGAGCGATACCTCCGACAATCTGACAGTCGTAATGTACCATATCCCAGGTGATTTCGTTGCCTCCGGCAAGCCAGTGATTGCGGTAAACCGCCTTATCGCCCTTTATCTCCACGAAATCGTGGTTGATGCTGAGGTCCTTGTCGAACTGCGTCGCCGTGACCTCTATGAATTCATTCTGCGAGAACCTGCGGGCCGTAGACTTCACAATCGCAAAAGCCTCCGGAAGAATCTCCATCAGGGCCTTTTCGATGGCATCGTCTTCATCCTTGACGGAATCTTCGGCCTCCTTGGCCAGCTTCTCCTTCTCGGATACCGGGATATCCTGGTCAACCTGCTTCCAGATATCCTCACGATGTTTCTCAAACGGGGCCTCGACCTCTTGCAACTTCGCCCTGAGCGCCGCACTGTGAGCCCTCAACTCATCATCAGACAAAGCGTCTATCTGCGGATAAATGGCAAGAACCTTCTCCAGAATAGGCTTCACCGCCTTGTAATCCCTGTCCTGCTTCGACCCGAACAGCGCCTTGATAACTCCCTGTAGTGACATATAATCTTCTAATTTATAATCATTTATCCTTACGGCGGCACGCTCACCGCCAAATCAAGCAAATTTAAGGATAATTCTCCACAATACAAACACCGCTCCTGTGACAAAATGACAGAAGTACAAATATAAAACCTCTGATTTGACAAAATTTGTTATATTTACAAATTAAAGACATCAGACATGAAATTACAGAAAGTGGTGGTCGCCGGAGGCGGAGTTCTCGGCAGCCAGATAGCCTTCCAGGCAGCATATTGCGGATTTGACGTGACCATATGGCTCAGGAGCGAGAGCAGCATCACGCGCACGCAGCCCAAGCTTGACGGAGTGAAGAAATCATACATCGACGCAATTGAAGGAATGGCCGAAGGAAAGGAATGGTGCAGAGGCATCGCCGACGAAGGCTCCTTCAACAAAGAAGAGTGCCTCGCAAAGGTCGAGAAGGCATCGCAGCTCAAGCTCGAGCTTGACCTCGCGAAGGCTGTCGCCGACGCCGACATCGTTATAGAATCAATGGCAGAGAATGCGCAGGACAAGATAGATTTCTACAAGCGCCTGAGCCCCCTGATGCCTGAGAAGACCATACTTGTGACCAACTCCTCCACCCTTCTGCCTTCAACTTTCGCCAATCATACCGGCCGCCCTGAGAAATATATGTCCCTCCACTTCGCAAACTCCATCTGGAAGAACAACACGGCCGAGGTGATGGTTCACGCCTCAACCGGCGAAAAGTACTTCAACGAAGTGATTGCATTCGCAAATGACATCAGGATGGTAGCTCTCCCGATCAGGAAAGAGAAGTCCGGCTATCTTCTCAACTCGATGCTTGTCCCGTTCCTCCTCTCAGGCCTGGACCTGTACGTGAACGGCATCAGCGACCCTCAGAGCATCGACAAGGCCTGGACCCTGGGCACGGGCGCACCGAGAGGACCTTTCCAGATATTCGACGTCGTCGGCATACAGACAGCCTACAACATCGTACTCCAGTACCAGAAAGTCCCCGGGCTCTTCTCCCCTCTCCTGCGGAAAATGATGCTCCCATACAACTTCAAGGGTATGGAGAAAGTCCTCAAGCAGATGCTTGACGAAGGCAAGACCGGCAAGGCCGCCGGTGAAGGGTTCTATAAATATTAGACAGCAAAAATCCACAAAAATTATAATTTTTAAGGAATTCATTCCATAAAATTTGTTAAATTTGTGGAAAACAAAGAAAAACATGGTCAGAAGATCCATCGAGGCAGATATAAACAAAACACTGGCGAAGGATAAAGCCGTGTTGCTTATGGGGCCCAGACAGGTCGGGAAGTCCACATTGGTACGCGAGATGTTCGGCAATGATGCAGGCGTCAAGTGGTTCAATGGTGATGATCCTTCTGACAGATCGGCCTTGACGGACGTTTCCCTGACCAGACTAAAACTTATACTTGGGGACAGCAAATCAGTAATAATTGATGAAGCCCAGAAGATTCCCCTGATCGGGGACACGATAAAGCTGATAACCGATCAGATGCCTGGCATAAAAATAATCGCGACTGGCAGTTCATCATTCGAACTGGCATCGAATGTCGGAGACAGCCTCACCGGAAGGAAAAGGGAAATGAAGCTATATCCCCTATCGTTCTCGGAAATGGCCGCACATCACGGTCTCGTCGAAGAGGAAAGGAATCTGACACAAAGACTTCTGTTCGGGTATTACCCCGAAGTAGTGACAAGTCCTGGCGAAGAGAAGGACATCTTGAAAGAACTGGCAGACAGCTATCTGTATAAGGACATCCTTTCGCTTGAAAAAATATCAAAAGGCGAAAAGATGGTCAGATTGCTCCAGGCAATAGCTCTTCAGATAGGTTCACAGGTATCGTACAACGAATTGTCGCAAACAGTTGGTCTTGACACCAAGACTATTGAGAAGTATGTTGACATTCTGGAGAAGTGCTACATAATATTCAGAGTGCCGTCATTTGCAAGGAACTTACGCAACGAACTGAAGTTCAGCCGAAAGATATATTTCTACGACCTTGGCATAAGGAATGCTGTATTAGGCAATTTCACTCCTGTGGAACTTCGCACGCGCGAAGAGGCCGGGCATATGTGGGAGAACTTTGTGATATCTGAGAGAGTGAAGCACAATGACTACACAGGCAATGACGTCAGAATGTATTTCTGGCGCACCCAGCAGAGCAAGAAGATTGACTTCCTCGAAGAAAAGGACGGCAAACTGGCCGCTTTCGAGTGCAAATACGGTGGCAAGGAAGCAAAACTGCCGAAGGACTTCGCCGCTGCATACCCGGATACGCCGTTCAATGTAGTAACTCCGAAGAATTTAGGGGAATTATTAATGATATATTGATGGCCCAGGTAGGAGCATACGACAGGACGAAGAAAAGCATAAGAAACAGCATTATCGCTGTTTCCCTGCAGGTCATATCCCTTCTCATCGGCTTTTGGTCCCGCAGAATATTTCTGAACCACCTGGGAACGGAGGTACTGGGACTAAATACCACTGCCACCAGCCTTCTGAACTTCCTGAACCTTGCGGAACTAGGTATCGGCAGCGCCATCGCCGTCACTCTTTACAAGCCGATTTTTGACGATGACAAGCAGAGCATCAAGGAAATTGTAGCTCTTCAGGGCTGGCTCTACAGAATCATTGCATTAATCGTTATGGGCGGTAGCGCCATTCTGGCCTGCTTCTTTCCGATGATTTTCAGCAAGACACCCCTGCCGCTATGGTATGCATACGCATCGTTCGGGGTTCTGTTGTACAGTAATCTGCTCAGCTACTTCTTCAACTATAAGCAGATACTGCTTGATGCTTACCAGCTGAATTATAAAATCCAGCTTTCAGTCAAACTTATAAGCATCTTCAAACTTGTCATTCAAGCCTTTGCTATAAAATATCTTGACAACGGATACGTATGGTGGCTGATTCTCGAGGCCGTATTTGCCACAATCACCGCCATAGTCCTGTCCCGGACGGTTAACAAGACATTCCCGTATATACAAGAATCAGTCTCAAACCCTGCGGAGCTTCGTCATAAATATCCATCAGTAGTCACAAAGGTTAAACAGTTGTTTTTCCATAAGATTGCGGGATTTGTGATAGACCAGGCCACCCCGCTGATAATATATGCCTTTGCTTCACTCACTTTAGTGGCCAAGTACGGAAACTATCTGATTCTTACAAACAACTTGACGGCATTGTTAGGCGCACTGTTTATGGGTCTTACCGCCAGTGTGGGGAATATGGTCGCAGAACAAAACAAAGAGCTTACGATGAAGGTTTTCAGAGAATTGTTCAGCTCCCGATTCTGGATGACCACCGTATGTTGCATCTGTTTATGGTTCCTCGCCGATCCGTTTATTTCTTTATGGATAGGACCGGAATATATT
>JAZUKB010000085.1:0-10239 GCA_045643085.1 Candidatus Cryptobacteroides sp. | reverse complement strand
ACTTAACCTTGCCAGTGTGAAGCAACTCGTAGGCTCATTATGCAAAAGGCACGCCGTCGCATTGCTGCTCCGACCGCTTGTAAACGAACGGTTTCAGGTTCTATTTCACTCCCCTGTTCGGGGTGCTTCCCACCTTTCCCTCACGGTACTGGTCCACTATCGGTCTTCCGGTTATATTTAGCCTTGCGGCATGGTCGCCGCAGCTTCAGACAGGATTCCACGTGTCCCGCCCTACTCAGGTGGCAAACTCGAAATGACTCCCTTACCTGTACGGGCCTTTCACCCTCTGCGGACTGACTTTCCAGACAGTTCCAGTTCGTCGTCATTTCTTTATGTCTGCTCCTACAACCCCGACTCCGCCTTGACGGAACCGGTTTGGGCTCTTCCCATTTCGATCGCCACTACTCTGGGAATCGATTTTTCTTTCTCTTCCTGCAGGTACTAAGATGTTTCAGTTCCCTGCGTCTGCTCTAGCTATGCTAGTGACTGGCCTTCAACCAGCCGGGTTCCCCCATTCGGACATCGCCGGATCATTTCCTGTTTGCAGATCCCCGGCGCTTTTCGCAGCTTACCACGTCCTTCCTCGCCTCCGGAAGCCTAGGCATCCTCCGTTCGCTCTTCTTCTCTTTCTCTGTGAATCAACCAGGACTCTCGTCCTGGCCTCTCTTTTACTCGTTGCCTATGAAATTGTAGTCCCCTAAAACGAAAAAATCCATTTTATTAGACTAATCAATTTGCTTTACTTACCTCTTATCTCTCTCAGTATTTTCAAAGATCAAAATGTTTCTCCCTCGAAAGGGGACGCAAAGATAAGTACTTTTTTTAATCCGACAAATCTTTTTTTCAATTATTTTGTATTTTTGAGAAAATTTCCGGAGTCAGGCTCGCCAAATCGACAATGGAAAATGCAGACAGCAAAAGAACAATATTTATATGAGTGAAAAGAACAATCTGTCCCTGCCGGAGAACGCACACCGCGAACTGAAGCAGGGCGAACAGTACAAGCCGCTGCTCAGCGCAGACAAGACATTTCCGGAGGTGACTCCGTATTCCGTTACAATGGGCATCATAATGGCCATCATCTTCTCCGCAGCCGCGGCATACCTGGGGCTCAAGGTGGGCCAGGTATTCGAAGCCGCTATTCCTATCGCAATCCTGGCGGTGGGCATCACGGGAGCGCTCGGCAAGAAGGGAGGACTTGGCCAGAATGTCATAATCCAGTCAATAGGAGCCTGCTCGGGCGTAATAGTTGCCGGAGCCATCTTCACTCTCCCGGCCATATATATTCTTGGTCTGGATGTGAATTTCATGCAGATGTTCCTGTCCTCTCTCCTGGGAGGTGTTCTGGGAATACTCTTCCTGATACCATTCAGGAAATATTTCGTTCAGGAGATGCACGGCAAATATCCTTTCCCTGAAGCTACAGCAACGACTCAGGTGCTCGTAAGCGGAGAGGCCGGAGGAAGCAGCGCCAAGACTCTTCTTGTCAGTGGTCTCATCGGCGGTATCTACGATTTCGTAATCGCCACGTTCGGCGCCTGGGCCGAAACCCTGAGCACCACAGTGATGCACATCGGGCAGGTCATATCCGACAAGGCAAAGGTCGTGCTGAAAATCAACACAGGCGCAGCCGTACTGGGACTCGGATACATCGTCGGACTCAAGTATGCGTTTATCATTTGCTGCGGATCACTGCTTGTATGGCTTGTCATCATACCACTGATGAACGTAATATGGGGCGGGCAGGTGATTGATATTATGGGTACCGGAATCACGCAGACCATATCTCAGATGGCTCCGGAGCAGATTTTTAAGGAATATGCCCGTCACATCGGCATCGGAGGCATAGCGACAGCTGGTATAATCGGCATCATCAAGAGTGCCGGGGTAATCAAAAGTGCAGTTGGTCTCGCTGTAGGGGAATTCAAGAAAAAGCCCGGAACGGAAGTCCGGAGCGTTGACCGCACCCAGCAGGATATCCCTATGAAGACCGTCGTATTCGGCATCATCATAGCACTGTTGATAATTTTCGCATTCTTCGGATTCGGAGGTGTCGTGAACAACATCTGGCAGGCTCTCATCGGAGTTCTGATCGTGGCCGGAATATCCTTCCTGTTCACCACGGTGGCCGCCAATGCCATTGCCATAGTAGGTTCAAACCCTGTCAGCGGAATGACAATTATGACTCTCATCATAACGGCCCTCGTCCTCGTTGCTGTGGGACTGAAGGGTGAAGCCGGAATGGTTGCGGCGATGGTGATCGGTGGAGTCGTGTGTACGGCACTTTCAATGGCCGGAGGTTTTATCACCGACCTCAAGATAGGTTACTGGATCGGTACCACACCTGCAAAGCAGGAGACTTGGAAATTCGTCGGGACCATCGTCGCTGCCGCCACTGTGGGCGGTGTAATGCTTGTGCTCAACAAGACGTACGGATTCGTGGGTGACGGTGCGCTGGTAGCACCACAGGCAAATGCAATGGCAGCCGTCATACAGCCTATGATGAACGGAGGCAACGCCCCTTGGCTGCTGTACGGCATCGGCGCCGCAATAGCAATCATCCTTAATTTCTGCAAGGTACCAGCCCTGGCATTCTGTCTCGGAATGTTCATTCCGCTTGACCTCAACCTGCCGCTGCTCGTGGGAGGAGCCATATCCTGGTTCGTAAGTACACGCAGCAAGGACAAGGAAGTCAACAACGCCCGTCAAGAGAAAGGAACTCTCATCGCAAGCGGTTTCATCGCAGGCGGCGCGCTGATGGGAGTCGTAAGCGCAATACTCAAGTTCGCCGGAGTCGATCTCTGGATGAATGGCTGGAACACAGCCCTGCAGGGAAGTTCAAGCCCTGCAGAAATGATTGCCATCGTGCCTTTCGTAGCGCTCGTAGTCTATATGACCTTGGCCAGCCTTAAGAAAGACTCTTAGTCGGCAAAGAGGCTGATTATATTCAGCACTACGGCAGAAGCCTTCTGCATCGATTCGAGAGGGACCCATTCCATCTTACCGTGGAAATTGAGTCCCCCGGCGAAGATGTTTGGACAAGGAAGTCCCATAAATGACAGATTCGCGCCGTCGGTACCCCCGCGGATAGGCTGGATACGAGGTTTGATGCCCTCCATTTCCATAGCCTTGACCGCCTTTTCAACAATATGGTAATGAGGTTCCACCTGCTTGCGCATATTGTAGTACTGATGCTTTATCTGTACCGTAGCGGTTCCGGCTCCGTATCTGGAATTGATCTCGTCGACGCATTTCTGCATCACTGATTTCTTTTCCTCGTACTTCTCCATACTGTGATCACGTATTATATAGGAGAAGGTGGCCTCTTCGACCGTACCATTGAACCCGATGATGTGGAAGAACCCTTCGTAACCTTCTGTCAGCTCAGGCTTCTGGTCTGAGGGAAGAAGGGAATTGAGTTCCATACCGATGCGAATAGCGTTCTTCATCTTTCCTTTCGCATAACCCGGGTGCACGTTGCGTCCCTGGATATGCACCGTAGCTGAAGCTGCGTTGAAATTCTCGAACTCCAGCTCTCCGACTTCACCGCCATCCATTGTATAGGCATAATCGGCATTAAATTTCTGAACGTCGAACTTGACTACGCCACGCCCAATCTCCTCATCGGGAGTGAATCCTATCCTGAGCTCTCCGTGCTTGAATTCAGGATGCTCCACGACATACTGGACTGCATTCATTATCTCTGCAACTCCGGCCTTGTCATCGGCTCCCAGCAGGGTGGTTCCATCGGTGGTGATAATCGTTTCTCCCTTATGTGAAAGCAGCTCCGGGAACTCTGCAGGATCAAGAGTCAGGCCCGGGACGCCCTTGAGAGCAATAGGACCTCCGTCATAATCCTTTATAATCTGAGGCTTGATGTCGGCACCCGATGCATCAGGAGAAGTGTCCACGTGCGCAATGAAGCCCACTGATGGAATCTGCTTGTCCGTGTTGGCGGGAATTCTACCCATTACATATCCGAACTCATCGATACCGGCGTCCACGCCCATTGACTTCAGTTCATCACAGAGCATATTCAGCAGGACAAGCTGCTTTGAAGTGGAAGGTTGTGTCTCAGACTCTTCTGAAGATTGTGTGTCAACTGCGACATAGCGCAGGAACCGGTCCAAAATATTTTCCATAGGTACTATCTTTTTTTCTTTGCTTTCTGTTTCTCGTATCTCCGGATATAGCGTTCAAGCCGCCTCTGCTCCCTTTCTTCACGCTTTTTCTTTGCGATAAGCTGTTTCCTCGTCTTTGCTCTTTTCTTTTCGAGGGCCTTGTCTTCTTTCGCCTTCTGCTTAGCTGCATCAAGCGAATCCAAATATGCCCACCGGGCATTCCTTATAGAATCCTTAGCGGCATAGGTACTGTCCCTCTCTGCCTTCTTGATGGCTTTTTCCTGTGCTTTCGGGTCAAGAGGAATGACAATGGCGGTATCTTGAACGGCGACACTGTCCAAATGTTCCTCTACTGGCTGGATATCCTCTCCAAGGCTGTCCGATTGCACAGGAAGGCTGTCGAGCTGAACAGAAAGACTGTCAGCTGCAACTGATGGAATCTCCAGACTGTCGATCGCCGTCACTATACTGTCGACTGCTGTTTCCAACTGCAGGGTCGTACTGTCGGTGGCAGGAAGAACCGTCTCATCGGCGCTCACCTCCGGATCCGGCTTAGGAAGAGCACGGATTGAGTCCCTTACCGCCAGCATATGGTACAGGTCATCCATATAGCCGGGGAAATATATGTCCGTCTGATTGAATACGGTCCGTGGATGGGAGGCATAGGAAGCCCTCTCGCTGGCTCTCATCTTGAGGGTTGTAATATCCTTCCTACCCTTCGGGCGGAGTTCGTTCTGCCAATTGAACCCCTTCATCCTTCGCATATCCGCCGGCAACTGTGCTACCGGATAAGCATCGTTGTTAGGTGCATCAAAATAGAAGACCTGTTCCACTTCACCGTTGTTCAACAATGCTGAAAGCATCTTGCTGGAAACCATATTGACAGTTGCCAAATGGTCGTTTTCCTTCAAGAAAAACATTGCATTCGAACCACCAAGGGCATCAAAACGCCTCAACGCTGCAGTGGAATCAAAATATGCCATCACCTCGGTTCCCTTGATCTGGTCAAAATACAAGGAATCCTCCTGGGTGATGATGAATGCATTGGACAACAGATTCGCCCTGTCAACGGTGCCATTGGAGATAAGAACGAAAAGGCTGTCCGATGAATACTGCCTGTTACCTTCGTTCCATACCACAGGTTCCTGATAGAACCTGGCTATCGAATCAAGGTCGTTGTACAGCATCAGATTACAATGTACCTGTATGTCCTTGCGGAATATTTTCACGTCACTTATTCCCGTAACGAATCCTATCTTCGTCGTATCCGGAGGCCCCTGCAGGGCAAGAGAATCCAGGACCTGGGACAATGAATCCGCAGGCGCATCTTCCGGAGCCTGAGGCTCTTCCGGAGCATCTGCATCCGCAGGTTTGTCTTCTTCGGGGCCGGGAGCTGATGCCAAGTCGCCTGCCTGCTGGATACCGGCCTTCGCGCGTTTGTTCGGATCCTTGGAAGCAGCTTCTTCCGCTGCTTTGGCCGCTGCATCCGCTGCGGCTTTTGCCGCTCTTTCCCTATATTCCGTGACAGGATCGACGTGGATATTCTTGATTCTCTCTTCGGCGTTCGTTATCTCACTCGGATCTATGTCACATTTCCTTACGGATTGGTATATGAGCGTATCCGCACCCATATAGATGGTGTCCTCCTGCGCTGTGTCGGGATCGGTTATGAGAGCAACCGCGGCATTCTTCCGAAGCGTCACCGTAGATACGGTATCCTGATAAAGGATATAGTCAGCCAAAGCAGCAGAGTGATGGAGACTGTCCTGGACCTGGGCTCTGCCAAGCATCAGGACCTCGCTCTGCGGACGGAACACGTATATCGTATCCGACCACGCCTCCTGGTCCTTGGACGTAGCGTGGACCTTGCCGTTGAAAAAGAACGTTTCCGTATTCCTGTCGTACCACCCGCTGTTTGCAGAAAGCATGTTCTCGTCATTCCAGAAGTCCACATAGTGAGTGAATATCACCCTGCTGTGACCGGAATCGTATTTCATCCCCTCTGTCTTGACGAATGTCGTGTCGGTGTACATATTCACGTTCCCGTCAAAGGTGAAAACCTTTATTCTGGAATCATAGGTACCCTCCCGGCTCTCTATCACCTGGCCGTCCTTGCCTCGCATCGCCCCTCCGTTCTTGAACACGGCAACACTGTCCCGGGTATTGTAATCAAGATGCCGCGTACGCAGGACATTGTTGTCCTTGTTCCTTAGCTCTACGACGCCTCCCCTGAACTCGGCCAGGTCCTCATCGATATAATAATCGAGTTTGTCGCTCGTAAGCGATGTTTCGTCCTGAAGAATCTGGACGTGTCCGAACGCATTGATTACTTTGAAATCGACGTTCCAGTTGGCGGTATCACAGATGAGATAAGTTCCATTGTGTAGGAATGTGGCATCATACGCCTTTCTGTAGTTGACTCCCATTTCCTCTTCCAGATGGAGGGAAGAAGCCTTCATAAGACGGATAAGGCTGTCCTTCTGCCCGGATTTTTCCTGTGCAGAAACACACGCCGCCATCAGCAGGGCAAGGATTGCCGCCGTCAGTCTTCTGTGATTTTGTCCGCCCATCCCTCACGGGAGAAATTACAATCCTTGAAAAGAGGATCTATGGTGATATATGTTGTCTTTATCTTGTCGTCCACAAAGGATATTATCGCCTCCTGCTGCTTCGCCATCCTCACCTCATCCAGCAATTCAGTATAGTCATTTTCGAAGGTAGCAGTGTGGGCCGGCACTATCTTGTCAAGCCTGATTATCTTGTAAACCAGGTTGCCATCCCTTCCTTCATTGTCCAGGGACTCGATAGGATCGGAAATCTGACCTTCCTCGAGGTTTCTTACCGCAGCATAGTCCTGGGGCTTCAACTGGTCAATCTCAAAATATGCCGATCCGGTGTTCGGGTCCGACATCTGACCACCGTTGGTCCTTGTGGCCGGATCCTCCGAATAAATGCGTGCTGCAATCTCAAAGAGAATCTCTGTCGAATCCAATGTCGACTTCAGGCTGTCTAGCTTTGCGAATGCCTTCTGCCTGTCCTCTGCCGTATATTTCGGCTTGAGAAGGATGTGCCTTGCATTGAACATGTCTCCTTTCTTCTCAAGGACTTCGATCAGGTGGAATCCGTCTGGGGTTTCAACTATCTGGGATATCGTGCCCGGCTTGAGGGCCATCGCAGCATCAGAGAAGGCCGGCCAGAAAATGGACTTCGAAGCCATACCAAGTTCACCACCTTTCCTGGCACTGCCTGGATCTTCGGAATAAAGCCTGGCGAGAGTGGCGAACTTCTCCCCGTTCATCACTCTTTCGCGAAGAGACAGCAACTGCTCCTTGACAGCCATCGCTGCCGCTTCCCTGTCAGGATATATGCAGATCTGGCTCATCTTGTACTTTATCGGAATCATCGGCAACTCCGATGCATCAACAGTATCGATATACTGCTTGACGTCATATGGCGTCAGCTCAGGTATTTTGCCGGCTATCTCCTGCTGCTCCTGTTGCGTGAGAGTCATCTCCTCAATCTGTTTCTGCCACTCCTGACGCAACTTGTATGTAGGCTTGCCGAAGTAGGCCTCCACCTGGTCATCTCCGCCAAGGGCGGTGCGGACTTGATCCATCCTCTGGCTCAACTGAGCCTGAACCATCTCCTGATTGACATTGATCGAGTCCAGACGGGCCTGCATAAGGAACAGTTTGGACTGCATCATCTGCTCAAGCACCTCACACCTGATATTCTTGTCGGAGGCATAACCCTGACTGCGCATCATCTGTATCTCCTCTTCAAGGTCCGAGATGGTGATAAGCTCGTTCCCCACTACAGCTATCGACTTATCTATCAAGCCGTTCTGATATTTCTGGGCATAGGACGTAAAAGGTACCGACAGTAAGACGGCAGTCGTCAGTATTCCGATAATTCTTCTCATCTCTAATAAATGACTAATTTTTTATGTGACAGTGCTTCATCCAGCAAGTCCTGTTCCAAATTGACAAGCAGGGAGTGTTTTCTGCCGCTCAATATCATATCCCGTATCTGATCTGAACAGAAATCCAGAGGCGCTTTCCCGCTGTATATGATACCGAAGACATACGCCATCTTTACGTCATCCCTGTCATCCGCTTCAAACACAATCATCCTGTCTTCCAGTTTGGAAAGCATTGTGGAATAATCCACACCGAATTCCTTTGCCAGAAAAGAGGCGTCCATCCATTCCGTCGATGAATCAAAGTACCTTATTGCCGATGACCTGGCGATACTGTCAAGATACATCCCATCCTCCGGGTCCCGGGAACCCATTCTTTTCTCGATCCGGTCGAGGCTTGGCGAATCCTTCTGGATATCCACGAAACGGACCTTCATCACCGGACGCTGCAGGGTGAACATCCCTGAATGAGCGTTGTAATACTCCTCTATCTGAGCGTCAGTGATCAATGTATCCAGCCTGTCGTTGATATAATGCTGCTCATATCTGAACTTTATCAAGGACCTGGTATATTCCTCTATCTCCTGAGTAACATCCTTCTCCTGTTTGGAAAGCTGGTCCTCGGCAACCTGGGCATAAAGAATCTCAGCAGCCCAAGCATTCACGTACTTTCGCGTGAGATTTACGCTGTCTTCCGGGGATACTCCTGCAGGAAGATACCTGCTGACCTCAGACTGGTATAGCTTATGCTTGCCGACTTTCGCCACCAACTGGTCATCGTGAACCAATGAAGACACGAATTCGCAGGAAACGAGCGTCAGAAGAATGACGACAGACGGTATGATCAATTTCCGCATAATTTACAAATTTAGTAAATTAAGGATTATTTCATCAATTATGCGGTTCAGATTTCCTCCGGAATCAACCACGTTGTTCGTCAACAGCGAAAAGGCTATCATATCCGAAGGCTCATTGCTTTCCGGAAGGATATACCCCGAATAGCAGAGTATGCCGTTCATCGACCCGCTTTTCATATATACACGTTTCTTTTCCTTGTCGGAAGACTTGTAAAGTCTTCGTCCCAAAGTCCCCGCACCAGGTTGCGGAAGGGATTTGAGATATGCGTCAAACACTTCTGTCCTGTACATCTTGGAAAGAAATGACACAAAGAACTCCGGAGACACATAATCTTTTCTCGAAAGTCCGCACCCGTCCAGGAGCTGTATCCTTCCCTTTGTTTCGAGCCCCATACGGTTCAGTGCATCCCGAACAGGGACATACCTTTCAGAAAGCATACGGTAGAGGGTCTCTGCATAGAAATTGTCACTCTCGTAGTTCGTTTCCCGTATTATCTCGGAAAGGGGAACGGACGAGGACTCCCCGAGCAGCCTTATCTCCCTCCTGTCAGCTATATCCGGACTGGAACTGTCTGCACACCCTCCGGTGATATGTATGCCCCCTTCTTCAAGGAAAGTGGAAAAAGCCACCGCACAGGTATCGGCCGGAAGCGGGATTGCAATGAAATCCGAATCCCGGAATTGGGTGAAGTTCCGTACATTTTTCCTGAAATTCAGGCCGCGAGGGATTGACGCATCCCCACACTCGATATCTTCATACTGCCACGACTTCTCGAATTCCCCGTCACGGAGATACCTCGAGTCGGCTATCACCCTTCCGGAAATTGTACTTATCCCTGCCTTGTCCAGAAACGATTTCCATTCACCGAACCGGCTTGCAATGTTCTCCCTGACCCCCAATGTCGGGTCGGCTCCGCCAAGGATATACAGGTCCCCGACGAGTGTGTTCCCGTGAATCTCCCCGCAATACCCTATACCTGTGCGGAATCTGTAATCCTCCCCTAGGACATCAAGAGCCACGCCGGTGGTGATGAGCTTCACATTGGAAGCCGGAACCATCCTCTGAGAAGCGTTGACTGCCACTATCGTATCGCCTCTCATATTGACGGCACATATCCCCCATACGGACGAATTCAAGGGGGCCTTCTCACTGTAACTTCTTATGACAGCATCGATGGAATCACGCGCCTGCATATCCACAGCAGCAGTCAGGACTACCGCGGAACCAAAAAGGCCGCGAAGAATCGCGGCCCTGCATATCCATCCGAATCTCACTTATTCTGCCTTTTTTGCAGCTGCAGGCTTCTTGGCTGCAGGTTTCTTCTCTGCTGCAGGTTTCTTC
>JAZUKB010000084.1:0-2046 GCA_045643085.1 Candidatus Cryptobacteroides sp. | reverse complement strand
GGAGATACCCTTGTCCCTGAGGATGGAATAGGCACGGTCCGGTTCGCTGCAGATGATACGGTAGATGCCGTATTCCACTGTATCGGCGATTGTGGATGCTATCAGCTGGACACCTGCTTCCTTGAGAAGCTGCAGAACCTTGATCAGGGTTCCCTGACGATTCTCCACGAAAATTGATAGTTGATGGACTGTCATATATTGAACAAATTTAGAATTTCTTTCTCAAATCCTTGACTCTTACAGCCTTGCCTTCACTCTGCGGCAGAGAACCCTTGGGAAGGAGCCGGACCTTGGGAGTTACAAGTATCTCATCCTTGAGCGCGCGGACGATGGCCTTCGACAGATTCTCCAGTTCCCGGAAATCATCGGTTGCAAGTTGTTTGAGTTCCACGTCCACGGTCATCCCGTCATTGTCCGCCAGAGTCTCAAGCGTTATGAGATAATCACTGCTGACCTCGGGGAACTGCATAAGAATCTTCTCTATCTGGATAGGGAATATGTTGACGCCTTTAAGGATTATCATATCGTCACTCCTTCCCTGCATACGGTCAAGTCGGATATGATGCCTTCCACAGGGGCAGTCGCCCGGAAGGATACGGGTAAGGTCCCGTGTCCTGTATCGCAGCAGAGGCATCGCCTCACGGTTTATGGTAGTCAGGACCATCTCCCCTATCTGTCCGTCCGGCACCGGTTCCAGAGTCTGTGGATCGACAATCTCGACAATGTAATAATCCCCCCAAATATGCAGACCGTTCTGCTCCGGACACTCAAAAGCCACTCCAGGCCCGCACATCTCGCTCATACCGAACGAGTTGTAGGCTTTCACGCCCAGCATATCCTCTATCCTGCGACGGGTTTCCTCACTATGGGGCTCAGCACCTATCACGAGAGTGCGAAGTTTTGTGTCGCGGCGGGGATCAATGCCCTGCTCCACCATCACCTCGAAAAGCCTGCCGGCGTAGCTGGGGATGGCGTGGAGAACCGTCGTGCCGAAATCCTTTATGAATTTCAACTGACGCAGGGAGTTTCCCGCAGCCGCAGGAACAGTCAGCATACCGAGTTTCTCCGCTCCGTACTGAAAGCCCAGACCGCCAGTGAACATACCGTATCCGGAAGAGTTCTGGAATACGTCTGAAGGACGGCAACCAACCATCCAGAGACACCTTGCAACGGCGTTGGCCCACTGGTCAAGATCCCGTTGGGTATGAAGTATGACCGTGGGATTCCCTGTCGTTCCGCTCGATGAATGGAGTCGTACGCATTTCTCCACGGGAACGGAGGCTATTCCGAAAGGATAGGTATCCCTGAGGTCCGCCTTCGTGGTGAATGGAATCTTGTGCAGGTCGTCAAGGGTCCGGATATCATCGACGGAAATGCCTGATTCCTGAAATCTTTTTCTGTAGAATCCCGAATTCATACAGTGGCGGAGAGTCGAATGAAGCCTTTCCGTCTGGAGAGCCCGGATGCCGTCCCGGTCCAGAGTCTCCATCTCGGGGTTGAAATATCTTGAAGTTAGATCCATATTCATTTTTTGTGGTCTTCATTGAAGTTGCGTACCCGTTCCTCCAGCAATCCATACATCTCTTCGGTAACCTTCGCCGTACAGGCACGCACCCCGTTTCTCAAACTTCCTGTAGTCGCCAGCGATATGCTGCTGATACCGTAGTGGATGAGTTCCTTCACCAGCTCCGGGCTGGACATCGTACCATATCCGAGGGAGAAGAAAAAGCCATCCCCCACCTTCTCGTCGACATCCTTGTCATAGACGATATGGAAACCGTTGTCACAGAATATTTTCTTCATTATGGCAGCCCTCAGGGAATAGGCCTTCACATCCTCCACGAAATTGATTTTTCCCTCGCAGGCGAGTCTCATCATCTCGGCATAGCCGTACTGGGTGGAAGTGGTGCATCCGCTGGTAATCATATAAAGAATCGCCGCCACCAAAGTGGGCCCGAATGCTCCCGTTGTATGATACCTGTCGGCAAGAGGCTGATACACCCTGTCGTACAACCCGTCGCTTATGCCTATGAAGGCCATCCTCTG
>JAZUKB010000083.1:0-5372 GCA_045643085.1 Candidatus Cryptobacteroides sp. | reverse complement strand
GGCATTGCTGCTGACAAACAGTGAATCATCGCTGCACACCCCTATCCCCTCTCTCAGGAGGTCTTCGGCGATGCGTCCCCCCTCCGCCTTCCCCTTGACGAGGATGAGAATGTCATTTTTCCTGATCCCGCGGCTGCAAAGATCCTTGACTATGTCAACGGTCCGGAGATAGATTTTTTCCGCGACGTCATCAGTATCCCCGCCACAGACAGTCTCGTAACGTACATACCCGTCAAAATCCTTTTCCGCAATCTGTCCGACGGTATGCGGCTCGGCATAGCTCCCGTCTTCATTCCGGAGAAGGTAGATGTCCTTCAGCACATTGCCTGACCCGGTTATTTCCAGATCGACCCTTTCCGCAAGGGCGGCGAAAAGGTCATTGTTGAATCCCACGATATTCCTGCCGCTGCGGAAGTTGCTGTTGAGAGGAGTATTCTCGATATATCCCGCGAAATCCCCGGGGACGGAGCTGTCGAGGATTGTATAATCCGAATTCCTGAAACGGTAGATGCTCTGCTTGACATCTCCCACGACGAGATTCTTCCCATCCTTGGAGTTAGCCTCTTCGAGCAGAGGCTTAAAATTCTCCCACTGGACGTGGGACGTGTCCTGGAACTCATCGAGAAGGAAGTGGTCGAAACGTGTCCCTATCTTTTCGTAGATGAACGGAGCGTCGCTTCCTGCAATGATTTCTGAAAGAAGCCTGGTGGTATCCTCGAGGCACTTGACATTGGCCGAATCGGTCACCTGGGCAAAAGCCTTGAACACGCTGACCGAAAATTTGAGGTGCGGGACATATTTCAGCAGTTCCGCAATGCGCCTCTTTCTGAGATATGATGAGAGAAGCCTTTCCATAAGCGTCCCGTTCGCCTCCAGAAATGCGTCCCTGTCCGTCGCCTTGGCGGTAAACAGTTTATCCCCGTCGCCCTTCAATGCGGAAATGCAGGAATCGGAGAAGTTCTTGCCGCTTTCCGCAAAGGAAGCGATGCCTTCCCTGACGTTTTTCTTTACTTTGTTTTCGTTCAGATTGTATGCATCGATGGCACCAAGCAGCTCCCCGGCGAGATCAACGGAAGCCGTCGCAACATTCCGGGCATCGTCTTTCAGCACTGCCTCCAGTTCATTCACCCGTCTGCTGAACTCCGGTTCCTCCTTCTTTATCTCCTCAAGAAGGTCATGATATGCCGAACCATTACCCTGACTTTCTAGAACACGTATGAATTCACCGCCCATCAGTTCCTTCGCAATCTCTGTAAGTTCACGTTTGGGGCTGAATTTCTTGCCATCACCTATCTTTTCGCCCGTCAGGCTGCTTATGACCTTGAACACGGGATCATCACCAGAGGTGATTCCTGAAAGAAGGTTGTCGGCCGCCTCGCTCACCAGGGCATCACGGTCCAGTTCTATCCTGTAGGAGTCGAACTCGCCTATCTCCCGCGCAAAATGGCGGAGGACACTCTGAAAGAACGTATCGATGGTGGACACGCTGAACCTGGAATAATTGTGGAGAATGGTGAAAAGGATATGCCTCCACGTCTCCGGATCCGAAACCGCCGTGCTGTCGTATTTCCGGCAGAAATCCCTGTAGTAGTCGCTCAGGACCGGATTCTGCGAGAGGATGTAAAGTTCCTGCAGGATACGGTCCTTCATCTCTGCGGTAGCCTTGTTGGTAAAGGTGACCGCAAGGATATGCTCGAATTCCATCGCCTTCTGTGCACCTGTTTTCTGCAGATACGCCTCGAGCAGGATCCCGATATATTTCTTTGCCAGCGCATAGGTCTTGCCCGATCCGGCGGAAGCTGTGATCAACTCTATCATTTTCTACAAAGCGTTTCGTATTTGCAGTATTCACAACTGCTGCAGCCGTCACGGTGTCTGAATATGGCTGCAGGGTCCGTAACCGCATCAAGAAGTGATTTGAGGCGGACGGAGTATTCGTCGAAGGCGGCATCTGAGAACCCGCCGTCGTGCACCTTCGGCACATAGCTGTCCTTTATCCTGCCATCCCTCTGGGCCTTGAGCATATAAGGGCAGTATATAGAATTCAAGTATTTGAAATCCCTGTACTTCAACAGCGTCTCTTTACGCTCCCGGCTTTCCACTTCCCTGCCATCCGCACCATTTACATATACCCTGGTCCTTTCGTCTCCCAGCGATTTCCACAGATAGCCGTAGATGAAAAGCTGTATCGAGATCTTGGGCCAATAATTGCTGTCCGGTTCGTCAAAGGCCTTCGCCACCGTCACTCCTTCCTTGGGCTGGATGTCCTCGGCGTAATATCTGCCGGTCTTGTAATCTACAATCCTGACGACATCCTCCCCCGCCTCATCCTTCGTGAAGTCAATCCTGTCTATCTTCCCGTTGAGGACATATCCGTGGAAAGGCGCCACTATCTTCTGCTCCAGGCCAAGGATGGTGAAAGGAGCACACGCCCTGTCCTCATCGAGGATTTCGGCGACGAACTGCCGTGCCTGCTCGAAGGCGATGAACGGCTTGCCCTCGATAACGCTGACATTCAGTTCGGACTTCAAATATTTCTCTATGACAGGCAGATAGTCCAGTCCGGCTATTTCAGGTTCAGTAATGCGGCGGCCTACGAACGGGGCATACAGTTCCTCCATCGTACGATGGACAATGTTTCCCAGCTGGTTTCCTTCCACGTCTTCCGACACGGATTCGTCATCATCGTCTATGCCTTTGATGTAACGGTAGTAGAATGCCAGCTGGCACGAAAGGTATTTCTGGACCGACGAGGCGGAGAAAGGCTTGGAATAAGGGTCGGAGTTGGGATATTCCCTATACCCGGCCGACACCGACGAAATAACGTCGTGGCTGAAGAACTTCAACCGGACCTTGTCACGGTACGCATACTTCAGCTGCATTATGTACCGGCTCGGCTCTCCGCTTCTCAGGCCGTCGGCGGTACTGTTGTACACCATCCACACCCTCTTTGCGCGTGAGATGAGACGGTAGAAATAGTAGGCCCAGATAGCATCCTGCTCTTCGTATGTCGGCAGTCCGAACGCCTTGCGTATCGTATATGGAATAAACGAGTCCGCCACATTCTTGCGCGGGAATACACCTTCGGACGAAGAAAGTATCATTACATTCTCGAAATCGAGGGCTCGGACTTCCAGCGGTCCCATCACCTGAAGCCCGCACAGAGGTTCACCGCGGTAAGGGATGCTGACATTGGAGAGAAGCTTGACCAGAAGCCTCTTGAAGGTATCGAAACGCAGGTTGGTATAGCGGGTGTGGAGTTCGTGGGTCCTGAGATAGTTCACGGTACGGTAGATTTCGTACATCGCTTCCCTCTCGAGCGTGTCATAGTCCATCTTCGACGCCAGGAAACCGGCGGTCGAAAGCAGGTAGCCGATAACGTCGTCCAGCGAATTCCTGTCCGGCAGGTCCTTGAACACAGGGCTGAAGCCGAGGTCGACCGAGGGAATGTATGTCTGGGCCTTGTCCTTGATATCGGATATCCTGTCTGCATCCTCTTCGTGGGCGTGCCTGAAAATTGTCGAGGAGAAGATGTCCCAGACCTCCCTGTGGTAGAAAAAGCCCGGACGCCTGCCTTCGAAGAGTCTCAATATCGAAGTGAACAGGGAGAAGGAGCCGGAAAGGCTCAGGGGCGAACCCATAGTGACGTTCAGCACATCGACGCCATTGTCAGAATCCGGCAGTCCGGTCCTGCCGGGAATTGAGGTCAACACGGACTGCAACTGTGTCTCATCCGGAAGCAGCACGAGGGTCCTTTCGTCGACAGGTCCTTCCACACCGCGCAGGAAGTCCGGGATGAGCTTGCTCCCCGCAACCGTGGTGCTTGTGGATATGACCGATATCTCCGGAAGAGGCCCGTATTCGACCGGAAACGCCTGAGGAAGGTAGTCAGGGCCCGGCTCGAGGTATTTCCTGATAAAATGCGACGCCTTGTTCTGCGGATCTGAAAGAAGCGGCGACGTATGCCTGGGGTCCGTCGGGAAGTCCCAGCAGAACTCCGCGAAGCCGTCCTCCCTGGCAAGACTGCGCAGAAACGTCAGCTCGGCATTGGAAAGGGCGTTGAGCCCGACGAACACCACCCTGGTCACTTCCGGATACAGGCGCTGGAGTTCCTCTTTGCTCCCGGCGGGGTGCTCGGCGACATATCGGAAGATCATCCCCTCATAGGCGAGCCCCTTTTCCTTAAGGGACTTGTTGTATTCCTCGTATATCGGAAGCAGACGGTTCCAGATTGACATGAACGTCTTATGGTACTCCTTGGAGAAAGACCCGTCCTTCCCCTTGAGGCTCCCGACCAGGGAGCGGATCGCCTCATACTGCGCATCGCTTGTGAACTCTCTCGGGTCCACGGCTATGTCCTTGTACTGGGCTATGTTGGTAAGAATCTGCCGGGGATCTGCAAGATACTTGTCTATGTCTCCGAAGTCGCTCAGTATAACACCGCCCCAGAACAGGAAATCGTCGAGGGACTCCGGTTCCCTCCCCGATGGGGTCCCGGTCTGCCTGTAAACGTCATAAAGTTCCACAAGCAGGGTCAGCTCGTCTGCCAGAGTTCCCTGTGGAGCATAAAGCGACTTGAACAGGTCCGAAACCGTCGTAAGCCGTGGTATGCATGCGCCTACATTCTCCTCGAGCATCTTCGCGCCGAGATATTTCTTGAAAAAGATCTGGCTGCGCCTGTTCGGGAAAACGAAAAGCGTCGTTCCGACCGCATCGGAATAGTGGTCTGCAACCTGACGTAGAAAGGGCTTTTTCATAATCTACAAATTTAGGAAAATTTGTATATATTTGTCCAAAATATCATTACAATGAACTTTCTCGGCAACATCATCTGGTTCCTCCTCGGAGGATTCCTTACCGCAATCATGTATTTCATCGGCGGACTGGTCATGTGCATCACCATCATCGGCATTCCCTTCGGAGTGCAGATAATGAAGCTTGGCGTCCTTGCTCTCTGGCCATTCGGGAAAGAGGTAAATTCGAATCCTACATCAGGATGCCTGGCAACAGGATTCAATGTGCTCTGGATAATCTTCGGATGGTGGGAAATCGCGCTGACCCACCTTGTTTTCGGAGCAATTCTCTGCATTACCATCATCGGGATTCCTCTCGGGATGCAGCATTTCAAACTGGCCAAATACTCGTTGTTCCCGTTCGGGTGCAGCATCCGATAGAATGTTGCGGAGACAACTATTGTTCAAGAGTTAATCCGCTTCACATAACTGTCCCTGTGCTGTTTTTGCAAGAATAGGCAGAGTTGACCGGTTTTTGCCCGTAAAATCTCCGGCAGACAAATATTTGATTTTCAAAGAAATTATTTCATACCATTTGCAATCACCTTGCTTCGTGAACAGTCATATCAGAACTTCTCT
>JAZUKB010000082.1:0-3615 GCA_045643085.1 Candidatus Cryptobacteroides sp. | reverse complement strand
AACATCCTTGGTTTTCGACAGATCTTTGACATTGGATGCAAGAGTTACCGTATTGGTAATATTTGCAGGGTTTGTCATATCCAGTTTTCCGTCCTTTTTGAATTGTGAGTAAAGATTGGCAAGAGCCGCTCCGGCCGACTCACCGTTTTTTGTGTTGAGGGTTGCTGTTTCAGTAGTTCCGAGAGTCCCGATAGATTCCGTTTGGGCCATAACGGTAACACACGGGCTTGCAAATATCATTGCTACCAGTGTAACAAGAAAGGGTTTCATCATTTTGTGTTTTTATTGATTTGTATATTTTTCTGAATATTGCCATTGCGCCAGTCAGTGGGTGAAACGCCGAAACGACTGACGAATAATCGGGAAAAAGTCCGGTAATTGGCGAAGCCGCTGCCCAGCGCAATCTTATTCAGCGCAATGCATTCTTCGCTCGAGTCCTTGATCATCCGGCAGGCATAGTCCAGCCGCAAGTCGTTGATGTATTCATTGAAATTTGTCCCGTTCTGGGAAAAATACCGGCTCAGGTATGTGCTGTTGGTGCCGAGAGCAGCGGCCAATTTGTTCCTCGTCAGTTGCGGGTCAAGGAAGGCCCGGGATTGAATGCATTCCGCCTCAAGAAGAAGGGAAAGTTTTACAATCATTTCAGAGGAAAGCTGCTGGTTGCCCGCATCGGAATCGGCAGAGGCTGGGTCATCCAATACTCCGGAACATTCGTCGGCAGGTGTCTGCCTGTGGGCGAACCAGGCCAGATAAACAATCGGAGGCAGCATACTGATTTCAGAAACAATGGCCAGAATCAGATTGTTCGGTTGCGCGCTATAGACATATCGGTCGAATACTATCACTGGAATCAAAAGGAACGGTATGCCGGTCAGCCATTTGAGACTAAGCCCCGTTGTGTCGGAATAATTATCCTTGCAATATCTTCCGTATCCCTTGATTCCGGATATGAAAGACGCAATCGTTAATAAAACATATATGCCCCAGAATATGTTGCAAGCCAGAGTCTGTAATTCTGGGTTAAAGGAGACGATTGTCCAGATCAGCAGGGCTACAGGAAGTACCAGAGGAAACAGTATCGTTCGGAATGGCATTGGTCTGAAGGCCTGGAAAAGTGAAAACAGAACCATGGCGAGCAACGGATATGACAGGAGATTCTCCGCCTGGACTACGATGGACGAAAATTTAGCCGTATGCGCATCGTTGATTCCTGTGTAGTAAATATCCATCGTCTCATTCATGAATATTGAAGGAACCACAAATTCAAGAAATATAAGGCAGCATAACAGTCCTGTGAGCAGATGGATTCGACGGGTATACTTTTCCCTGCCTTTCCCTGCCAGAGTCATTACGATACCGAGGCATAGCAGAATACCCGACTGCAGACCTATAAACAATGCGTCATATATTATATGATAGTCCATAATAATATATCAGCAAGTTTACGTAAAATTTTCGGAAACACCCGGTGCGTGATGGACAATGCGGATAAATGTACCTGAATTTACGAATTGTCCACTAGTGCAATATCAGAAATGGTATTCCACGTATGCTGGCTGGAATCCGGTTGTCAGAAATCCGTGTCGCAGAGCATTCTCAGGGTATAATAACTGGTCCAATACCCAGAAAGTGAATTCAGATAGTTTGTGTGGGCTTCGTCCTTGCGGTTCTGTGCGAGGATGAAGGTGTTGATGTCCGTTTCGCCGTTGCTGTACAGCTCCTGCGCGAGTTCAAATGACTCATCGGCCAGAGCGAGAGCGTGACGGGTGCGGGTTACCAGATCCTGCTGGATATTGAATTCTCGGAGGGCAAGTCCGACATTGAGCTCGAGCTGCCGTGCGGCTTCGCGTTCTGCCGTTTCGGCATAGTCCAGCCGGTATTCTGCAACCTTGTTGCGGCTGCGGGCAAGACCTCCGTCATATATCGGAATCCTGAAAGTGATGCTTCCAGTCATAAACGGCTGCTGGCCGGCGTATATGTTTCCGAGAACCGCCGTGGTACTCTGGAGTCCGAGGTTGAGATCAATCCCCGTCTGCAGGAGCCTTCCCTGGGCCTTTGCTTTCTGTGCCTGCTGGCGTGCGGAAACTATCTGTTCGTAGTTCTTGAGATACTCGGGATTGTTGTCCTTTGCGAGGGCTATCGCCTCTTCGGCGGATATGGCCTTGTATGTAAGTTCAGCAGGGGCTTCCAGGAGTGTCTCCTGGCCGAAGTCGTCAATCTTCAGATAGGATAGAAGCCTGCCGCGAGCATCTTCGACCTGCTGCCTTGCGTTGTAGAGGGCATTCTCGGCGTTGATGCTCTGCAGCTCGAGGGCGCTCAGTTCGTTCTTGCTTATGGAAGCCATATTGAACTTCTCCCTACCTATTCCGAGCAGGTCGGCTGCGACTCCGGCATTGTTGACACAGATAAGGTATTTCTCCTGGGCAACATAGCAGTTTACATACAGTTTGACGGCTTCGAGGGCGATGTTTCCGAGCGTGTGTCGGAATTCTTTCTCGCTTGTGCGGAGTTTGAGATCGCTGAGTTCCTTCTCCCATTTGTACGGGTTGTACGAGATCAGATCATTTGAGTAACCTATCCCGAGAGGAACTGTGGAGAACAGCTGGGCCGGGTTGTTCTGATTGAAATATCTTGTCCAGAGGGCCCCCGTGGATGCGTAGAACTCACCGCCGATTCCCAACGCTTTCTGCTCCAGACGCACTTCTGCAAGCGTGTTGAGCATATTGTAGTCACGGTACTTGTAATAATGTGTTGCCGGCTCGAACGACATCTTCTGATATCCGGGATTCAGCTCGAAGGAGATCTGCGGCCGTCTCTGGGAGAGGAACTGCTCGTATTCCCATCTGGCCTGCATCAGGGCTGCAGATCCAAGATGTGCCTCAATGGTGCTGTCCTGGGCAAGCCTTATGGTCTGGTCCATTGTAAGGGTCTGTGCTTGCAGTGCAGTCGCAAAAGTGCCGGAAATGGCGAGTGACAGGGCGATTATCCTCTTCATATCAAAGATTTACGATTGCTGTCATACCAGGGAGCAGATGTTCCGCGTCGGAAAGGACTGCTTCTATGCTGACCATACCGGATTCGTCCACGACCGTGCCTATGCTCCGGACGGTAGCGGTATGCAGGATTTCGTTGTATGCTATGGCACGGACTTCCACGACAGTCCCCACTTCAAATTTCCGCAACTCGGTCTCCAATATGCTGAATTCAACTATGAGATTCTTCGGGTCCACTATGGTACAGAGAGTTTCTCCCGGCTCGACGAAGGCATAAGAGAGAGCCTTTATGCCGGTAACCAATCCGGATACGGGAGCCTTTATGATGGCCTTCTCCAGTTTGGAACGGTTGAATTCGAGGTCGGATGCACAGGCATTCACGCCGCTCTTTACCCTGGCGTACTCCTGGATGTCTTCAGGAACTTCATTCAGGTGGTCCCTCTTGTAACCTTGGCCGACAAGTATTTCCTTCATACGAAGCTGGGCCTGTTCATAGGCTGTCCGGCTTATCTCGAGCTTGCCCTTGAGCTCCCAGTCATCAAGACGGAACAGCGCCTCGCCAGCCCTCACTGACGTGCCTTCGATAAGTTTCACGTCAAGAAGCTGTCCTTCTATCCGGCTG
>JAZUKB010000081.1:0-30720 GCA_045643085.1 Candidatus Cryptobacteroides sp. | reverse complement strand
CCACGCTGTCTCCCGCGCGGCGGTGACCGATACGGATACGGTGATGGTGATAGGATGCGGAATGGTGGGACTCGGAGCTATCGTGCGTGCAGTGCTGAGAGGTGCGACTGTCATAGCTGCCGACATAGATGATGAAAAACTAGCCATCGCAAAGTCGATGGGTGCAAAATATGCCTTGAATACCTTGGGAGCCGGATTCCACGACGAACTCCAGGCAATTACCGCAGGCCAGGGCCCGGACGTCATAATCGAAGCCGTCGGCTCTCCGGCGACCTACCGTATGGCCGTGGACGAGATTGCATTCACCGGCAGGGTGGTATGCATAGGCTATTCGAAGTCCGACGTGACCTTCCAGACAAGACTCTTCGTCCAGAAAGAACTTGACATCAGAGGCTCCAGGAACGCGATGCCGCTGGATTTCGAGGCTGTCATCAGGTATCTCGGACGCGGGACCTGCCCTGTGGACAAGCTCATCTCCGACGTGATCAGGCCGGAAGATGCCCAGAAGACAATGGAACACTGGTCCGCCAACCCCGGCAAAGTGTTCAGAATACTCGTAGATTTCACAAAATAAACAGGATATGAAACTCAGAATACTCCTTCTGTCCGCATTGCTGGCCGTAGCGGCCGCCTGCAGCACAGACCACGTGACCGTCAAGACCCCTTCCGGCACGCTAGTACTCACCCCGCTCACGGACAACTCCGTGAGAGTCCGGTTCGCGGGCGACCTGGCCGTCCCTCAGCTTGAGGAACTTGTCTATACCGAGCCCGCCGGAACCCCCGATTTCAACGTGAAGAAGGACAAGGAGAGAGTGCAGCTCAACCTTCGTGCGATGACCGTGGTATATGACAGGACCGCGGACGAGCTGTCATTCTACGATGCTGACGGGAGTGAGATACTCCGGGAAACGGCCCGCAGCATAGCGGAGTCCGAGGTTTCCGGCGTCCCTTGCTACGACGTCAGCCAGACCTTCGACAGCCCCGAGGGAGAGCACCTCTACGGTACAGGTCAGTTCCAGGACGGTTATCTCGACATCAGGGGACTGACCCGCCGTCTCACGCAGGTGAATACACAGATATCCATCCCTATGGTCATATCCAACCGGGGATACGCCGTACTCTGGAACAACTACGGCCTCACTGACTTCAACCCCGCAACCCTCAGCGTAGAGCTCCAGGAGGTCGCAGCGCAGACCGAAGGACAGACCGTCAACGCCACCGGCACTGCCGGAAACAGGCGCGAGATGAGGTTCAACTCCGACTTCAAGACAACCCTGAACGTGCCTGAGACAGGGCTTTACTCCCTGCTCCTCGACGTCGGGCAGGCAATGTCACGCAAACTCTACCTCGAAGTTGACGGACGGCCTCTCATCGACATCAGCAACACCTGGCTGCCTCCTACCGGCTCCGTGATTGCCGAACTCGAGGCCGGAGAGCACGAAATAGCCGTGACCGGAGTGCGCGGAGACTCCCCGAAGGTATATTGGAGAAAGGTCGATGCCACCACCACCTTCCACTCACCGGTGGCGACGGCCCTCGACTACACGGTGTTCGCCGGCACGGCCGACGAGTGCATCGCATCCTACAGGAAACTTACCGGAGAGGTCCCTTGTATGCAGGACTGGATGTTCGGATACATCCACTGCCGCGAGCGCTATACCTCATCCTCGGACATACTTGACAACGCATCCGAATTCAAGACCCGCGGGATACCTCTGGACGTCATCGTACAGGACTGGCAGTGGTGGGGCAAGTACGGCTGGAACGCCCTTCGTTTCGACGAAGACCATTATCCTGACCCGAAGGCCCTCACGGATTCCCTTCACGCCGACAACGTGCATCTGATGCTGTCCGTATGGTCCAAGGTGGACCGCAACTCCGAAGTTGGCAAGTCCCTCGAATCGAACGGATACTACATCGAAGGCACCGACTGGGTGGACTTCTTCAACAAGGAAGCCGCCGAAGGGTACTGCAGGCATTTTCTCGACAGCCTCGGCCGTTTCGGAATAGACGCCTGGTGGTTTGATGCCACGGAGCCTGAGAACGACGACCTCGCAGGCAGAAAAGTGGGCACCGACTCGCTTCCGGGCGAATTCTACCGCAACGTATATCCGCTTATGGTCAACCGCACGATGTACGGCGGACTCAAGACCGTCACCGAAAGCGGCGAGCCTGTGATACTCACCAGAAGCGCCTTCTCCGGGATCCAGCGTTACGGCGTCGTGACCTGGTCCGGTGATGTAGGGAACGATTTCGGCACCCTCCGCCGTCAGATTGCCGGAGGTCTCGGACAGATGGCAGCCGGCCTGCCTTGGTGGACCTTCGACGCCGGCGGATTCTTCCGCCCGTTCGACCAGTACACCGACGCCGCATATCAGGAACGTATGATCCGCTGGCTCCAGGTATCCGTATTCCTGCCGTTTATGAGGGTACACGGATATATGAGCCGTACCGAGCCTTGGCGTTACAGCCCTGAGACCCAGGCCGCATTCGAAGACTGCATCGAACTCCGCAAGTCCCTGCAGCCATACGTCATCGAATGTGCAAGAAAGGTCAGCGAAGAGGGTTATACCCTTATGCGGCCGCTAGTGTTCGACTTCCCTCAGGATGAGGAGGCCCTTCGTCAGGACAGTGAATATATGTTCGGCCCTGACTACCTCGTATGCCCTGTCCTCGAGGCCGGAGCAAGCTCCCTGAAGGTTTACCTGCCTGCCAACGAAGCCGGCTGGGAGGATTTCTTCACCGGAAAGCCGTATGACGGAGGACAATACGTCGAAGTCCCTGTCACCCTTGCCAACATACCTGTATTCAAAAGAAAATAGACAACATACCTATGAAAAGAATTCTTGTACTCGCGCTTTCGGTCCTTATGCTATGGGCCTGCGCCAAAGACACGGTAGTATCGCCTTCCGGAGACATCTCGGTCAGAATGGATGCCGGCGCGATGGAGATATCCTACAGGGGAGTCCCCGTGCAGACCGTCCGGATAGCCCTCGGTGACCTTGTGTCATCCTCCAAGGTATCCCGCATCGAAGAGTCCTACGATATGCTCATCGGAAAGAGGCTGCACTGCACCAACAGCGCCAACGCCAGGACCTTCAGCTACGAAGGTACGGACATCGAAGTCCGCGCATACAACGACGGCGTCGCATACCGTTTCACCGGACTGCATCCGGATGTCGAATATGTGATACCGCAGGGCCGCAACCGCTGGCTGCTCCGTTCCAAGGCCGATTACGAGGCGCTTTACCCGCTCACGGACGGGGCCAGCTCAGGAGACTGGTTCTATCCGGCTCTCCTGGAGTACGGTGAAGGCGTTTTCGGACTCCTGACCGAGTCCGGCGTATATCGCGGACAGTGCGGCTCATTCCTCCGCAGCGCCGACGGCGACGAGAACTACAGACTCGTCCCTGCGGACCTGACCTTCCCTGAAGGAACGTCCCCGTGGAGACTCGTGATACTCGGAGAACTGTCCGATATCGTGGAGTCCACCCTCGTGACGGACGTCGCCGAACCTTGCAGGCTCGAGGATACATCCTGGATCAAGCCGGGAGTGTCAGCCTGGATATACTGGTCATCCAACCACGGCTCCAACGACTTCGCACAGGTCAAGGACTTCATAGACCTGGCTGACGAAATGGGCTGGCCGTACAACCTCATAGACGCCGAATGGGACGTGATGACCAACGGAGGCACCATCGAGGATGCCGTGACATACGCCAACGAAAAGGGCATCAGGACCAATGTCTGGTACAATTCCGGCACATCCTGGATAGGTCAGGGCGCTCCCGGTCCGCTCTTCCTGATGCTCGACCCGCAGGTGCGCGAGGCCGAGATGACCAGGATTGAGAATATGGGCGTCACAGGAGTCAAGATAGACTTCTTCAAAGATGACGGCAGCGAATCCATCGCATACTATATGGACCTTCTCGAAGATGCCGCCAGACATCATCTGCTCGTGGACTTCCACGGATGCACCCTTCCACGCGGATGGGAGAGGACCTATCCTAACCTTATGTCGATGGAGGCCGTCTTCGGCGCCGAATGGTACAACAACGTACCGTTCTACACACCTCTCGCCGCAGCCCACAACGCCACCCTTCCTTTCACCAGGAACGTCGTAGGCCCTATGGACTACACCCCGGGCACCTTCTCCGACAGCCAGCACCCTCACATCACCACCTGGGGACACGAACTTGCGCTTACCGTCCTGTTCGAGTCCGGACTCCAGCATATGCCGGACAGACCGTCGATATATTACGGCTTCGAGAAGCAGGTCAAAGACCTCCTCAGCAACCTTCCGAACACCTGGGACGACACTCGGCTCCTCTCCGGCTACCCTGGAGACCACGTCGTGATTGCAAGACGCAAGGGTGACAGATGGTATGTGGCCGGCATCAACGGTACCGAAAACAGTGGCGAACTCGTCTTCGACCTCTCCGAACTCGGACTTTCCGGCTGCAGGGCTACGTTCTTCGTGGACTCCGAAGATGGAGACTCGATAGAAGTCTGCACCTCCGAAGAACTTTTTCACTCCCTCGAGTGCCTTCCTCGCGGAGGCTTCCTCGCCGTCGTAGAACAATAAAATCCAATAAAAGATGAAAAGACATATACTTCTGCCGCTGCTTCTGCCATTGCTGCTGCCGGGCCTTCATCAGGCCGCCGCACAGGAAGTGAAGGTTACCTATTATTCCCCGGAGATAGTCCGGATCGAAAAGACCGTCGGAGAATACCGCACGCAGCCGAGCGTAGTGGTGACAATGGCCTCGGAGGCATCACAGAAGGCCCCGGAAGTCAAGGTCAGCGTCTCCAAGGACGGCCGCGTCACATTCCGCAGCAAGTCCGGACGCAGGCTTCTCACGGAAGGGGAGTGCTCCATCCAGGCGATAGAAGAAGGCCTTGACAAGGGCCTGTACCGTGTCCGTCAAGGCTGGATCCTCGACAAGGACGAGCCGATATACGGCGTGGGGATGCTCCAGAACGGCAAGATGTCCCAGCGCGGGGAGAACCGCCATATGGTCCAGAACAACACCGAGGACTACGCCAACTTCTTCCAGTCCGTCAAGGGATACGGCATCTACTGGGACAACTATTCCCCGACCGACATCTCCGATGACGGGAGCGTGCTCGCCCTCGAGTCACAGGTCGGCGAGGAGATAGACTATTATTTCATATACGGAGGCGATGCCGACGGCGTGATAGCTGGTATGCGCAAGCTCAGCGGCCGCGCCCCGATGCTCCCTCTGTGGACTTACGGATACCATCAGAGCCGCGAACGCTACAAGAGCCGCAAGGAACTCCTGGACGTCGTGCACGGCTACCGCAACGCCGGCGTGCCGCTTGACGGCATCATCCAGGACTGGCAGTACTGGGGCAACAACTACCTATGGAACGCTATGGAGTTCCTCAATGCCGACTTCCCTGACGCCAAATCGATTGTGGACGAGGTACACGAGGCCGGAGCCCATATGTCCATATCCATCTGGCAGTCCTTCGGCCCGCAGACTAAGCCGTACAGGCAGCTCCGGGAGAAGGGACTTCTTCTCGATTTCCAGACCTGGCCGCAGAGCGGACTGTCCGAATACTGGCCTCCAAGGATGGATTATCCGTCGGGAGTGCAGTGCTATGACGCATATAGCGCCGAGGCACGTGACATTTACTGGGACAACCTCAAGAGGCTCTACGACCTCGGCATCGACGCCTGGTGGATGGACAGCACCGATCCTGACCATTTCGGCACGTCCGAGAGCACGGACGCGGACCTCAGCCAGAGCTGTGCCGCAGGTTCGTTCAGGAGCGTGAGGAACATCTATCCTCTCGCCTGCGTCGAGGGAGTGTACGACCACCAGAGGGCCGAGACCTCCGACAAGAGGGTGTTCATCCTTACGAGGTCATATTTCAGCGGCCAGCAGCGCACCGGAGCCAACACCTGGTCAGGTGACGTCGAATCCTCCTGGGAATCCTTCCGCAGGCAGATTCCGCTGTGTCTCAACTACACTCTCACCGCCAACCCTCAGGTCAACTCCGACATCGGAGGATTCTTCCCGGGAGCATACAACAAGAGAGGGGAGACCCAGAGCTGTTCGCGCAACCCGCTCTTCCAGGAACTCTACGTGCGCTGGCTCCAGTTCGGCCTCTTCAACCCTATGATGCGCAGCCACGGCGAGTCATCCAGAAGGGAGATATGGGAGTTTGGCAGCAAGGGAGAGCCGGTCTATGACGCCATCGAGAAGACTATCCGTATGCGTTATGCCCTGCTTCCATACATCTACAGCACCTCCTGGCAGGTGAGCAGCAACGACGACAGCTTTATGCGCGCCCTTGTGATGGACTTCGCGTCCGACAGGAAGGTATGGGACATCGCCGACGAATATATGTTCGGCCGTTCGCTCCTCGTGGCGCCGGTCAACGAGTCGATCTTCACCACCGAAGAGAAGCGCTGGAGCGAAGAGACCTACGACTGGACCAAAGAAGCCCGGACGGAAGTGTATCTCCCTGCCGGAGCCGGTTGGTACGACTGGTGGACCGGGAAATTCTACCGTGGCGGACGTACCGTCACCGCAGACGCCGCCCTGGACAAGTGTCCGCTGTTCGTGCGTGCCGGAAGCATCATCCCTGTAGGACCTGACGACGTGCAGTATGCCTCCCAGAAGCCTTGGGACAACCTCGAGATACGCGTCTATCCGGGCGCTGACGCGACCTTCACCCTCTACGAAGACGAAGGAGACGGATACAACTACGAGAAAGGGGAATACTCCACCATACAGTTCACCCTCAAGGGGAGGAAACTCACCATCGGACAGAGGCGGGGCGGGTTCAAGGGAATGCTCGCCGGCAGGAAATTCCACGTAGTCTGCGTGGACGGCACTGCCAGGGATATTGAATACAACGGAGAACAAATAGAGATCATATTATGAAAAGGACAATGATGATTCTGGCCGCAGCGGCCCTCCTGTGCTCCTGCGCCGAAAAGCGGGAAGCCGACGTCAACGAACTTATGTGGTATGACGCCCCTGCGGCCGTCTGGCTCGAGGCGCTGCCTCTGGGCAACTCCAATATGGGCGCTATGGTATATGGCGGCACCGCAAGGGAGGAGATACAGCTCAACGAAGAGACCTTCTGGAGCGGCGGTCCGCACGACAACAACAGCCCTCGTTCCCTCGACCGTCTGGACGAGGTGCGCCAGCTCATATTCGACGGCAAGGAAGCCGAGGCCAAGAAGATAATCGACAGCGACTTCATCGTCGGACCTCACGGAATGAGGTTCCTCAGCGCCGGAAGCCTGTACATCGATTTCGAAGACACCGCCGGGGTTGAGGCATACCGCCGTCAGCTTGATCTCAGGAACGCCGTCAATACGACGGAATACACTGCCGGAGGGGTCAGCTTCAAGAGGACCACGTTCGCATCCCTTCCCGCAAAGGTCGTCGTGATGCGTATAGAAAGTGACGCCGATGCGTCTTTCGCGCTCTCATACGGCGCCGAACTTACTCACTGCGTCACCGCGGAAGGAGACAGGCTCACTGTCACCGTGAAGGGCGACGCACACGAAGGAATACCTTCTGCGCTTGACGCCCAGGTGGTCGTACGCGTACTCAGCGACGGCTCCGTCGAAGCTTCCGATGCATCCCTGAAAGTGTCCGATGCCCGCAAGACGACAGTCCTCATATCCGCCGCCACCAACTTTGTCAACTACCACGACGTCAGCGGTGATGCTGCCGCCATCAACGCCGGAAGGCTCGACGCCGCAGCCGACAAATCATACAAGACACTGCTCAAGGAGCACGTTGAGGCATACTCCGACCAGTACGACAGAGTTGCCCTCGAACTCCCTGCCGGAGCGAACGCATCGCTTCCGACCGACCGGAGACTTGATTCCTTCACCGACAGCGACGATATGGGGATGGTAGCCCTGATGTTCAACTACGCCCGCTACCTGCTCATCTCCAGCTCACAGCCGGGAGGACAGGCTGCCAACCTGCAGGGCGTCTGGAATCACGAGATGTTCGCCCCTTGGGACAGCAAATACACCATCAATATCAACGCCGAGATGAACTACTGGCCTGCAGAGGTATGCGGCCTCGACGAGACCCTCGAGCCGTTGTTCTCGATGATAGGGGACCTCAGCGAGACCGGAGCCGTGACCGCCAGACAGATGTACGACTGTGACGGATGGATGGCGCACCACAACACCGATATCTGGCGCATAGCCGGCCCTGTGGACGGTTCCGATTGGGGAATGTTCCCTAACGGAGGCGCCTGGCTTGCAACCCACCTGTGGGAGCATTACAGGTTCACAGGTGACAGGGAGTTCCTCGAGAAATGGTATCCTGTCCTGAAGGGAGCCGCCGATTTCTACCTGGACTATATGCAGATCGATCCTAACAACGGATACCTCGTAGTCGTGCCTTCAGTCAGCCCTGAGCACGGCGGAGTAGGCAAGGACAACCCTCTCACCGCAGGTTGCACGATGGACAACCAGATAGTCTTCGACATCCTCGACGCCGTAAGGCAGGCTTCCGAGGTGCTTGGAGTGGACGAACAGTACCGCTGGACACTCAACGAAGCAATATCCAAGCTTCCTCCTATGCAGGTCGGACAGTACGGCCAGCTGCAGGAATGGATTGAGGATATGGACGACCCGAAGGACGAGCACAGGCATATTTCACATCTTTACGGCCTCTATCCTTCCAACCAGATAGACCCGGAGCGCACTCCGGAACTCTTCGAGGCCGCCCGCGTCACCCTTCAGCAGAGGGGCGATATGGCCACCGGATGGAGCCTCGGCTGGAAGACCAATTTCTGGGCCCGTATGAGGGACGGAAACCACGCATTCAAGATACTCGGCAATATGTTCACACTCATCGACCCTACGGCCAACCCTTGGGGACCACCGGTCGGAGGAAGGCCGTTCAAGATGGGCAGGACATATCCTAACCTGTTCGATGCACATCCGCCATTCCAGATTGACGGCAACTTCGGTGCCGCTGCGGGCATCGCCGAGATGCTCCTCCAGAGTCAGGGCGAATTCGTATATTTGCTTCCTGCCTTGCCTGACGCCTGGCCGGAAGGTAGCGTGAGGGGATTCAGGGCACGCGGAGGCTACATCGTCGATATGGACTGGTCGGCAGGACAGCTCACGGGAGCCGCCATCAAGTCGCTGAACGGCGGACACCTCAAGGTAAGGATCGGTGACGACATCCGCGAGTTCGACACCGTCCCGGGACAGATTGTTAATTTGTAGGAAAATATGAAAAAGATAACCGCCATCGCTCTCGCGGCACTACTTATGGCCGCCTGCACAGTCGCACCGAAGACCACCCTGTGCGTCAATCCTTTGACCTATACCGACATACCAGACCCGGACATCATCAGGGTGGGGGATGACTACTATATGGTCAGTACCACAATGTATTTCTGCCCGGGCGCACCGATAATGCATTCCAGGGACCTGGTGCACTGGAGCATAGTCAGCTACGTGTATGACTGCCTTGAGGACGATGACGTGTACAACCTCCGCAACGGCCGTCAGGCCTACGGCAAGGGCCAGTGGGCTGCTTCCCTCAAGTACCACGACGGGGAGTTCTACGCCCTGTTCATCGCCAACGACCAGGCCAGGACCTATATCTACCATACCTCCGACATCACTTCGAGCAACTGGGACAGGTACGTCATAGACAGGCCTTTCCACGATTCCGGACTCCTCTTCGAGGACGGACGCGTGTATGTCGCCTGGGGCAACAGGAACATCTACCTCACCGAGCTGGAGCCTGATTTCTCCGGCGTCCGCAGTGAGGACAGACTGATTTTCAGCACCCCTCAGGGCTATATGCTCGGCGACGAAGGCGCGCATTTCTACCACATAGGGGATTACTACTACATCCTCACCATCAACTGGCCGTTCGGCGGCGTCAGGACCGAGACCTGCTGGCGAAGCGACAGCATCTACGGACCTTACGAGCCTATGGACATCCTCAAGGGAGCGTTCGACGGACGCGGTGACGGTGTGGCCCAGGGCGGCATCATAGACACCCCTGCCGGGGACTGGTACGCTGTGATGTTCCAGGACCACGGGGCTGTCGGCAGGATACCTACCCTCCAGCCTCTCACCTGGGTTGACGGCTGGCCGATACTCGGCGACAACGGAGTGCCTGTAAAGGAATTCGAGGTCAACCTCCCTCCGTACGGAGCTGATTACGTCTGGGACAGCGACGAATTCGACTCGGACCGTCTTGCGCTGGTATGGCAGTGGAACCACAAGCCTCTCGACGGCAAATGGTCCCTCACCGAGAACCCGGGACATCTCCGTATAGCGGCTTCTCCGGCCACAGGCCTCTTCGATGCCCGCAACGTGCTCACCCAGCGCACCGTAGGTCCTGCCTGCGAAAGCTCCGTGTTGCTTGACGTCTCAGGCCTCCGGCCAGGCGACCACGCCGGCATCTGCGCATTCCAGAGTCATTTTTGCGCCATCGAAGTCGAGTGCGGTGAGGATGGCTGCAGCCTCGTCGGAAGGGATTTCGAAGGGGAGATATTCCGCACCCCGCTCGAGTCCGACAAACTGATGCTCCGTATATCCTACGACTTCAACTCGGACACCGCGAAGATGTCATACTCCTATGACGGACAGGACTGGACTACTCCGGACTACACCCTCCAGATGCGCTACACCCTCGATTTCTTCACAGGCTACCGCACAGCCCTCTACTGCTACCACATTCCTACGGTTATGGCCGGCACTGCTGCTGCAGACACGACCGACTTTGATCCTGCTGCTTCTACAACCTCCGGCAACGGTGGCTACGCAGACTTCGACTGGTTCCACCAGTCCTGGACAGAACTGTAAGCCGCAGGGCGGACTACCCGTCACAACATCAGCAATGGATACCAAACAAGCCAAATACGAATCCCTACTCGTCAGGGCCAGGTCCCTGACGGAAGGGGAGACCGACGCGATTGCGGCGATGGCCAACCTCTCGTCCCTGATCCACCGCGAGTTCGGATTCTGGTGGACCGGATTCTACCGCGTACAGGGTCAGGAACTGGTACTTGGCCCGTTCCAGGGCCCCGTAGCCTGCACCCGCATAAAGAAGGGCAGGGGAGTCTGCGGCACCGCCTGGGCCCAGGACAGGACTGTCGTCGTCCTCGACGTCGATAAGTTTCCCGGCCACATCGCCTGTTCCAGCGAATCCCGCAGCGAAATCGTCGTCCCTATCTATTCTCAGGATGGGACAGTGACCGGTGTTCTGGACATCGACAGCCGGCAGTTGGGCACTTTCGACGACACTGATGCACGTTACCTGGAACGGATAGCCGGCCTGCTCGTTCACAAATTCACAAAATAAATTCACACTTTCACAAAGCGCTTGGAAGATGTGATTTCTTTAGTATTTCTTTGTGGTCGGCGGGTACGAAACGATGGAGAAAGACCACGGATGATTTTACCGGATTGTTTGATTCTTTTGAAAAGTTTTTTTATTGACGGTTGTTTTTCTTGCCAGCATTTCGTTTATGGCGGTGTCCTGCCATAAGGAAAGTGTCCGGCAGGATACTCCTGTTGGGAATTGGGTAGTTTATTCGATACTCAAGAACCACGAATATGTGACTGAAGCCGAACCTTTTTCGATTGGTGACCGTCTGATATTCCTGGAACAGTCTATACTTTGCATCGAATATGCTGACGGATCCGAGACAGTACCGTACAGTTACAGTACTTCCAACAAACAGGTTATTATCAAGAACAGGTTATATAACGTCGGTTTCCAGGAAAAGGGCAAGATGACGCTCTCCGGAGATAACATAACGTTTCTGCTGACGGTGGACACGACGGACAAGTCCGGCGGGCATCCTATGGAAATAGACTGATGTCATACGATTTTGGCGTATGAAAGGAAAAAACATAATAAAAAATCGCTGGCCATAGGCTTTGCACTCATTTCCTGCTTCGCGCAGACTCCGTCTGCCTGGGGACAGGGAGCGGGTGTGCCGGCTGACGGACAATTGCAGACATTGGTGCTGGACATAAAGTTCCGGCAGGGTGACAGGCGTATCGATCCGAAATATATGGATAACGCCGCCAACCTTGCTGTATGATTTGCAGGCGCCGGCGCCTTGCCTATTTCGCGACGGTCCAGGTGGTGGTTGGGGTGCCGGGGCCGCCTTCGACAGCGCGGTAGCCGGTCTGGAGGAGGGTCTGCGGGTCGTAGAAGTAGAAGCAGTGCCAGAGGCTGGCGAGTCCGCCGGCGGCGTTTATCTTGACTTTGACGGATCTGGTGCCGTCATAGACCTCCTCTCCGTCGTTCTTCGCCACCATCGGGTGGAACTCCAGGTCGAGCGGATTGAAGCACTCGTATTTGATGGACTTCTTGCCGTCCATCACGCTGCCAAGCACGTATCCTATCGGCTGGTACCAGGGATTTCCTTCGCTCTTGACGGTCTTGTTGACTGCCTTTCCCTTGAAGGTTCCGTTGATGTAGTACACTCCGTCCTTGAGCTCTATCGTGACGTCAACCTTGTCCTTCGCCGATTGGAGCTTGTACAGGGTGGTCCTGTGCTGTGAGTCCATCTTGAAGGTGGATTTCTGCTCCTTGAGCATCTGGATCATCGTCTCACCGTCGGCTTCCTTGGTGACGTCGTATGTCACCGGGAAACTTTCCTTGCCCACCTTGAGCGTGTAGGTGAATATGGTGAGGATTGTTGTGAGTATTGCTGCTGTCTTGAACATAATTGCGTTGTTTTAGTCTTTTGAGAGGCAGAAATCCAGCTCCGCCTTGATGCTGTCGCGGTCGAGCCGCTGTCCGATGAAGACAATCTTCTCGGCCCTGTTTTCGTTCCACCTGCCGATGTTGGTGAGGCTTATCTGTTTGCCTGCCTGTTCGAACAGGTAGCACTTGTCCGGCTCGTCGCTGAAGAAGCAGATGCCCTTGGCGCGGATGACCCCGGCCGGCCAGCGCTTTGCCACGAAGTTGTCGAACTTATTGATATCCAGCGGATCCGTGCTGTAGTAAACGTAGGTGCCGATGCCGTATTCTTCGGTCTCTCCGCCCTCTGATCCGCCGTGTTCGTCCTCGTCCTCCACGGCCGTGATCCAAGCGGCCGAACCTGATACCGAGTCGTAGTCGAAAAGTCCCGTGTGCAACAGGCTGTCAAGGTCGGTATCGCCGTAGTCGCAGTCGGTTATCTCTGCGTGAGGCTGTATGGTGGAGATGATCTCGTGTATCCTGGTGAGTTCTCCGGGGCTGACGGAGGAGGCCTTGTTGACGAGTATCTTGTTGCAGAACTCAATCTGCTGTATCACCAGGCTCTCCAGGTCATCCTCTTCGATGTTCCCGCGCACGAGGTCCTTGGCGCAGGCGAACTCGTCCCTCAGCCTGAGGGCGTCCACCACAGTCACGATGCAGTCCAGGCGGGGGAGTCCGTTATCGACGTACTGAGGTCCAAGGTAGGGGATTGAGCAGATGGTGCGGGCTATCGGCTCCGGCTCGCAGATGCCGCTGGCTTCGATGACTATGTAGTCGAACCTGCCCATACCGGCGATCTCGCTGAGCTGCTCGACGAGGTCCATCTTGAGAGTGCAGCAGATGCACCCGTTCTGCAGGGCCACGAGGCTGTCATCCTTCTGTCCTACCATCCCTCCCTTCTCGATGAGCGATGCGTCTATGTTGACTTCGCCGATGTCATTGACGATGACGGCGAACTTGATTCCTTTGCCGTTTGAAAGTATCTTGTTGACCAAGGTGGTCTTACCGCTGCCCAGATAACCCGTCAGGAGCAGCACGGGAATCTCCCGTATCCTGTTTTTGTCCATACTGCAAAAGTACTGAATTTTTGTTTATCTTTGCTAGGTTATGTTCAGACGGAAGGTCAATTACTATGAATGCGACGGTATGGGTATCACCCATCACTCCAACTATATACGGTATATGGAGGAGGCTCGCATCGACTTTATGGACAAGGCGGGGCTGAGTCTGGTGGGCCTGGAGGCGGACGGCATCGTCTCGCCTGTGGTGGACCTGCAGTGCAGGTATCTGAAGCCCACGCGGTTCGCGCAGACCATAGACATCGATGTGCGCGTCAGTTCCGCATCCGCGCTGAAAATCAAGTTTGAATACACGATGAAGGTCGGGGATGACGTCGTGTTCACCGCAGTGAGCACGCACTGCTTCCTCAGGGACGGGCGCCCGGTGCGTCTGGCGGAGGAGTATCCGGCTTTCTTTGAGAATATCGTTTGATATGGAAGATCAGGATATAGAGATAATCCAGCTGAACATCTTCGGTGAGGACAAGCCGGGTCTTACGACGGCGCTCGCCGATATCCTTGCACGTTACGATGCATTTATCCTGGACATAGGTCAGGCGAACATCCATAAGTCGCTGACTATGGGCATCCTTTTCAGGACTGAGAAGGACAGGTCAGGGGCCATTATGAAGGAGCTTCTGTTCAAGGCCTCGGAGCTCGGGGTTCAGATCCGGTTCACGCCCATCGATGTGGACAACTACAATGCCTGGGTGTCCCGTCAGGGCAAGAACAGGTATATCATCACCCTGCTGGGACGCAGGGTGGATGCACGCGCCATCGCCGAGGTCACCAGAATCGTGTTCGAGCACGGGCTCAATATCGATGCCATCCGCAGACTCACGGGCCGTCCGCCTCTGCACGAGGACAACAACAGTGCGAAGTCCTGCATCGAGATATCGATCCGCGGCACCCTTGACGAAGAAGGACGTTCGCGCCTGCAGCAGGAGCTTATGAGCGTTCCGGAGAGCGGACTGGACATCTCGTTCCAGAAGGACGACATCTACCGCAGGTCCCGCCGCCTCATCTGCTTCGATATGGACTCCACGCTGGTGCACACCGAGTGCATTGACGAACTTGCCGAGAGGGCCGGCGTGGGCGCAGAGGTACGTGCAATCACCGAGAGCGCAATGAGGGGGGAGATAGACTTTACGGAGAGCTTCACGCGACGTGTGGCCCTGCTTAAGGGACTCGACGAGTCCGTGATGGAGGACATCGCCCGCAATCTCCCGTACAACGAGGGCCTCGAGAGGATGATGAAGATTCTCAAGATGGTCGGCTACAAGACGGCCATACTTTCCGGAGGATTCACGTATTTCGGCAAATACCTGCAGCAGAAGTTCGGATTCGACTATGTCTATGCCAATGAGCTGGAGATAGTTGACGGCAAGCTCACGGGCCGCTACGTCGGGGATGTCGTTGACGGCAGGCGCAAGGCCGAGCTGCTCAAGCTCCTCTGCCAGGTGGAGAACATCAGTCTGGCCCAGTCGGTTGCAGTCGGTGACGGAGCGAACGATCTTCCGATGCTTTCCCTCGCAGGCCTCGGCATAGCCTATCACGCGAAGCCGAAGGTGAAGGCCAATGCGCGCCAGAGCATTTCTTCGATAGGATTGGACGGAGTCCTGTATTTCCTGGGACTCAAGGATTCACATATTGACCCTCAGAACAAGCAATGAGCACTACACATATCGTCATAATGGCCGGCGGCGTCGGCAGCAGGCTTTTCCCGATCAGCACTCCTGATTATCCGAAGCAGTTCATCGATTTCCTCGGGGTGGGGAAGAGTCTCATCCAGTTGACCTACGACAGGTTCCTGGATGTGGACCCACAGGCCCGTTTCTGGGTGGTAACTTCCGAGAAATATGTCCATTTTGTGCACGAGCAGCTGCCCGATATCCCGGACGAACAGATACTTGCGGAGCCTGTGGCCCGGAATACGGCGCCTTGCATCGGCTATGCCTGCTGGAAGATCCGCGCCAGGTATCCGGACGCCAATATCGTGGTGACTCCGTCGGACGCCTATGTGCCGGACGCGAAGGCTTTCGCGGTGACGATGGGCAAGGCCCTGGACTTCACGGCGCACAGCAATGCCGTTGTGTGCGTGGGTATCGCTCCGGACCATCCTGACACCGAATACGGGTACATCCAGGTGGAGGATTACAAGGGTTGTGATGAGGTGAGCAGGGTGCGTGCGTTCAAGGAGAAGCCTTCGGCCGAGGTGGCCGCCTCGTACCTGGCCGAGGGCGGGTATTTCTGGAACGCGGGCATCTTTGTCTGGAACGCCGATACCATAGTCCGTGAGCTCCGCGAGCACGCCCCGCAGATAGCCATCCTTATGGACGGCATAGCGGAGGATGTATATACCGAACGTGAAACGGCCACGGTGGGGCGTCTGTTCCCGCAGTGCGATAAGATTTCCATCGACTATGCAGTGATGGAGAAATCCTGCAATGTGCACGTCATCGGCGCCTCCTGGCAGTGGAGCGATCTGGGCAGCTTTGCGGCGATAGAGAAGATTACCGGCAAGAAACTGAACTGACCTTTATATGAATTATATCTTTGTCATCAACGGACGCTACGACAAGACCGGTTTCAGGGAGGATATTCTCAGGCAGATAGACGAGTGCTGTCCCGGAGCGATGCAGTACATCACAATCGGTGTCGGGGACGGGACCCGTTTCGTGCGGTCCTATTGCGAATTCCATCAGAAGGAGGAAGTCTGTTTTGTCGCCTGCGGCGGCAGCGGGACCGTCAATGAGGTCGGCGCCGGTCTGATAGGATATCAGAACAAGAGTATGGCCGTCCTGGCATACGGTACGACCAACGATTTCACGAAATATTACCCGGGAAGGGACCACAGGTCTTTGCGCGACATAGTAAAGAACGGTGAGAAGGTCAGAATAGACGCCATCAAGTGCAATGACGACTATTCTTTCAATGTCATCAACATCGGCTTCGACTCCAATGCGGCGTACGAGACCAACCTGTATCTCGAGGCTGGGGTCAAGAACGGATATCAGCGGGGTGTCATCAAGTCGATATTCACCAGCAGGTTCAACAATTTCAGAGTGGTCGTGGACGGGGAGAGGATTACGAAGGGACTGACGCTGCTCTGCACCGTTGCGAACGGACAGTATTGCGGCGGTACCTTCAGGTGCGCCCCTAGGGCAAAGAATGATGACGGACTGATGGATATCTGCCTGATTCGCGGTATCAGTATGCTGACTTTCCTGATAATCCTTCCGAAGTTCATCAAGGGCACGCATCTGGACAGCAAGTTCTGTATGAAGAGGATGGTTTACCGTCAGGCGAAGAAGCTGGAGCTCAGTTGCAAGGACCTGATGAATGTTAGCAATGACGGGGAAATCCTCGCATCCGACCATTTTGATATGGAAGTAATCGAGAAGGCGGTGACGCTCAGGCTGCCGGGACTGAAAAAGGAGGAAGCGCAATGAAACTCAATCAATCATTTTCAGTAAGGCTGAGTCTGTATGTCATACTCGCCACGTCGGTCCTCTTTGTCTGCGGCTTTATGGGAGCGTCAATCTTCACTGTCAAGGAGCTCAGGGAATCCGTGTCCAAGGATGCGGAGCATATCCTGGAGACACAGATAAGGGATGTCGAGAAGATTCTGTCCGATGTCGAGAGTGCCACGGAAGGTATGATCTGGGTGGTGAAGGAGAACGTGGAGGATGCGGACTATATGTTCCACATCAGTGAGCGGACCCTTGAATTCAATCCTCATATAATGGGCGTTGCAATCGCCTTCGAGCCGGACTTCTATCCGTCCAAGGGCAGATGGTACGCTCCGTATGCATCCTTCGATCCGGACGGCAATATCATTTCGTATCAGTGCGGGTCTGAGGATTATGACTATTTCAAGGAGGACTGGTACGCACTGACTGTGTCCAGGAATGAGAATACGTGGATCGATCCGTATTATGATGAGGACAATGCGGAACACGGTCTGAGCCAATATCTTACTACTTATTCGGTGCCTCTGTGGGACGAGAACGGGAAGCCTTATGCGGTGCTCCAGTCCGATGTCTCGTTGCAGGACATTACGGATAAGCTTTCTTCCCTTGCGGGATATGAGCACTCCTATTCGATGCTTCTCGGTCGCTCCGGATCCTTCATCAGCCATCCTGATTCGTCGGTGCTGGAGCTTGCGACCATCTTCGAATATGCCGCTTCGGTCGGAAACGACGGGATATCCGAGCTGGGTAAGAAGATGATTTCGGGCGAGACGGGATATGTGACGGTGGATGACCAAAACGGGAAGAATTACGTTGCATACGGTCCGCTGTCGAACGGGTGGTCGATGGCGATTGTCTGTCCGTATTCTGACGTGTACGATTCCATTCACAAGACAAACGCCAGGCTGATTGTCCTGATACTGTTGGAGCTTCTGCTGCTTTTCTTTGTCATCAGGAGGATTGTCAGCCGTTCGACCAAGCCTATAACGGAGTTCGTCTATTCTGCGCTTACTATCGGAAAGGGCAATTTCAATGCGCATCTGCCGGAAGTCAAGACGCACGATGAGCTTAGGAAGCTTCACGATTCGCTGGAATATATGATGATGTCGTTCAATGACTATATCGTCCAGCTGAAGGCGTCCACTACATCGAACGAAAGGTACGAGAGTGAGTTGAACATCGCCAGCAATATCCAACGCCAGATGCTTCCGGGTACGTTCCAGAAGTCCGACAAGTTCGACATCTATGCCAAGCTGACACCTGCCAAGGAGGTGGGCGGTGACCTGTTCGACTATCTGGTCAAGGACAACTGTCTGTATGTCGCTATCGGTGACGTGTCAGGAAAGGGGGTTCCGGCCGCCTTGTATATGGCAATCACCCGCTATGCGTTCAATTTCATATCCGGTCTCGGCCTGGGCGTCGATGACGTGATGGGGAAGATCAACAATTCGTTCTGCAAGGGCAATACGCTGATGATGTTCGTGACGATGTTTGTTGCGAAGATCAATCTGGATACCCACGAGATGGAATTCTGCAACGCGGGACACAATCCTATCATTGTGAAGGACGCCGACGGGAACGTTAGCTATCTGCACGCCAAATCCAACGTGGCCATAGGCCTGGTGGATGATTTCACTTTCGAGAAGGAAACGCTCCAGCTCAGTGCGGGTACCCGCCTGCTGCTGTACACGGACGGTGTCACTGAGGCCGAAACCGTGGACAAGGACCAATACGGTGAAGACCGGCTGTTCGAGTTCGTCCAGGGCATAGGGGAGAAGGACAGCTCCGAGGATGTCATCGGCAATCTGTTCTCTTCTGTCAAGGAATTCACCGGCGAAAATGACCAGAATGACGATATCACGGTGCTGACTGTGAAATTCTGATCCGGCCGCTGTCGGGAATCAATAAAAAAGGGAGCAACAAACTGTGTTTCAGTAAGTTGCTCCCTTTGTGGTTCCTAAGGGGCTCGAACCCTTGACACCCTGATTAAGAGTCAGGTGCTCTACCAGCTGAGCTAAGGAACCAGAATTTCAATTTTCGTGACTCGTTCGGGGCTCGAACCCGAGACCCCCACATTAAAAGTGTGATGCTCTACCTACTGAGCTAACGAGTCTTCCAACCCATCTTTTGGGAACGCAAAGGTAGGATATTCATACGAATTCTCCAAATATTATTGATGTTTTTTATATCCTGATGCCGAACTGGAATTCGAAGTAGTCTGCGTTGCAGAATTGGGTGGCTCTGATGCACCATCCCAGGAAGGTGTTCTTCCACTTCGGGAAGTGGAATCTCATACCGGCGCGCTGGAAGAATTTGCCGTGGTCGTCCTCTATTCCGGCCTTGCGCAGGAGATAGTAGCTGGCGCCGCAGTAGGCTGACACGTTCCCGTAATGGAACTCGTGCGCGAACCCGAGCGAGCATACGAACGGGCTGTATCCCGGACCTTCCTCGACGGCTTTCTCTCCGTGAAGCTTGACGTCACAGGCCCTGAGCATATCGCAGTACGGAGCATAGACGCAGTCGATGGCGATACCGGTCGAACACAGCAGGCAATAGCGGTACATGGCATCGAAACCCAGACTGACACGTGGTCTGCTGGTGAAGCTGACCTGCTTTTCGTCAGGGTTCTCGACGGCCAGGTTGTAGGCTTTGAACTCGGTCTTGCTTGCCTGTACGCCGTAGGTGGCGTAGATGTCGTAATGCATCTTCTTCTCGAACACGTGCTCCCGGGTGAGCTTGCGTACCTGTTCAGTGTATGGCTTGTCGATGTCGTAACGGAGTTCCGCGCCGAGCGCCATATCGTTCAGACCCCAGTTCGGCATCCAGGTGTTGCCGGTGGAATGGTGATACCAGTTGGCGTTGAGGATGAGCTCCACGTGGTCGGCGGGACGTAGCTTTACCTGCGGTCCGAATGCCATATATACGCTTATCGGGGCGCCTATGTTGATCTCCAGGGGGTTGGTGTACCTGTCGTACATCACTCCGGTGAAGCCCACGCCGAAGTTTGCGAAATATCCTATCGAGAAGTATTTGTGCTTGTAGAACGCACCTTCCATAAATGCGTACAGGTCCACGAAGTCGCCGAGCCGGGAATTGTTCTTGAACTGCATCGAGCTGTGGTTGTCGAATGCGGCTCCCAGTCCGAACGTAGGGTAGTTTAGTATCTCCTGGAAGGCGTCGAATTCGCCTCCGGGATGGGTGTCGAAGCCCACTTGTATGAAATAGGAGCTGTGCCCGTTCCTGTCTATGAACTGGGACGCGAGTCCGTCAGTGTTGGTCACGTTGCTGTAGGACCATCCCGCCGATATGTTCGGACGGTATTTCTCGTCTGCGGACGCGGTGCCGATGGATACTGCAAGGGCCAGCGCCGCCAGAATGACCGGTTTAATCATTTTCATAAGGTAATCATACAAAGATAATGCGATTCTTTGATTCTTTCAAAGCCAAATGCTATCTTTGACCGTATTTGAAGAAGTTTTTGCGAATATTGCTGCTGTATGTGCCTCTGGGACTGATCGTCGTATCGGTCCTGTGGGTGCTTCTGCTCAAATGGGCGCCTGTCCTTAGGACGCCCCTTATGGATATCAGGGCCCGCGAGTACCGCAGTGACGACAGTTACAGCTGCCACCGGAAATGGGTGCGTCTGGAGGATATCTCCGAGAATCTCGTGCTTGCGGTGATGTCTTCCGAAGATACCAGGTTCCTGGACCATAAGGGGTTCGACAGGGTGGAGATAAAGAATGCCCTGGAGGAACGTCGGAAAGGCAAGCGTGCCCGCGGGGCGAGCACCATCTCCCAGCAGACCGCGAAGAACGTGTTCCTGACCCCTGACAGGACTATTGTCCGCAAGGGATTCGAGGCCTGGTTCACTGTCCTGATTGAGAAGATATGGGGTAAGCGCAGGATAATGGAAGTGTATCTCAACGTGGCCGAGATGGGGAAGGGAATATATGGCGCCGAGGCCGCTGCACAATATTATTTCGGTGTGCCTGCATCGAAGCTGACGGCCTATCAGGCATCGCTTCTGGCAGCCTGCCTTCCGGGACCGCTCAACCGGGATCCGGCGCATCCTTCATCGTATATGCGCAAGCGGAGCGCCCAGATACTCAATCTTATGCACAAGGTTCCACGTCCTGACTGGGACAATCTAGAAAAGAAGGGCGATAAAGCCGACGGCAAACGCTAGGGCGCATTTGATGAGCTTCACTTTGAGGAAGCTCTTCTTGTCAACGGCGATGAGCGGAAGGGCGGCGTGCCCGTCCTGGCTTATGCAGCTTGCCAGCAGTACCGGAAGGGGAATCACTCCCGATACATACAGCGTTATGAAGATGATGTGCGGACCCGACTCGGGGATGCAGCCTATCAGCACGGCCAGCAATATCATCAGCGGGGTGTTCTGACTTATCCAGCTGTTGATGTCCAGGTAGTTCTGCGCTATTGCTGTGACGGCCATCACTCCGAATGTCCAGAGGAATATCTCAGGGAAGTGGTGGATGATAACGTGATACCATCTCTCCTTTGCCTCCTCCTGTGTGATGTCGCTCTGCTCGGGGATGTTCTCCTGCTTCTTCTTGCCGCCGATGAGGTCGATTCCGAATCCCACTATCAGGCTGAGTATAAACAGGCCGCAGAATATGATGATTGCGGTCTTCGGCATCGTGGCGAGCATTATGAATGCCTCGTCCCCGCAGGTGGCCACCATCATCGCCATCAGGGCGCCGAAGCTGATGAGCCTGCGGTTGTACATCGATGTCGTAGCCAGTCCTCCGAGGCATCCGGGGATGACTCCCAGCACGGAACTGATGAGGACGGTGCCGGCGTGGCTCTCGTGCGCGAACGTGAGTAGCTTGCCTTTCGTCTTCTGGTTTATGATTTCTATCGCCGTCATCAGCAGGACTACGAACACGCTGATTGATGTCGCGTCCCTGAGGGCCTCCAATATGATGCTCCAGATCATTTCCTGTCCAAGATATGTGAAACTTGCTCGTAATATTTCCTGCTGACCGGAACCGGCTCCACGTCCGGCCTTACGAATTCGGCTTCAATCCCTCCGTTCCCGTCCTTCTGCAGCACGGTGACGTATTTGGGGTTGATGTAGTGGGAACGGTGGCAGCGTATGAGCCCGGCGGATACGGCCGCCGGCTCTATTGCGTTCATTGTGTTGCGGATCTGGCAGCAGGATATCCTGCCGGCATCCAGATAGTTCACGTTGACATAGTTGTCCTCCGCGGAGATGAACATCACAGCCGGGGCATCGACCGACAGCTTGAGCTTCCCGTGTACGTCGTGGAACTTCACTTTCCCGTCGGTCTCAGGGATTGCCGGCCCGGGTGTCTGAACCGGCTCAGCTGCACTTTGAACCTTGTCGCTGCGGCTGATGTCTATGGCTGAAAGGATGGCTGCGGGGAATACCAGCAACGCGTATGCCGCGGCGAGCAGCAGCGGATTGAGGTTCTGAGGATTGCAGATGAACGGTATCACGAAAAGGAATACCGGCACCAGAAGTATGTATCTTACGGCCCTGCGTGATTTATCGCTCATTCTCCTCCTCCCCGTCTTCATTCAGCAGCACCTGCTCCTGAGGTATGTCAAGTGGCTTTCCCTTTGCCCTTTTGGCGCCTATTTTCATCACCTGCCGGGCTGATGTCGTTATGCTTAGTCCGTTGTCCTCAAGCTTCGTGACCCCGTCGTTGTATTCCTTGCACACGGCGCGAAGCTTCTTTCCGAGGTCCCTGTACGAGTCGTAGAACTTGCCCACGCGCTCGATCATATTCTCCGCGGCGCGGAGGATCTCCTCGATATCGGTGTCCTGCTGGTATTTCCTCCAGGTGATGTCTATGACCTTGAGGAACGGCATTATGGTCTGCTCAGTGGCTATGATGACTCCCTTGCGGTACGCTTCGTCGAACAGTGTCGGCTCCTTGGCCAGGACGACCCTGAAAGCGGCGTCTATCGGGAGGAACATTATGACGTAGTCGGCGAACCTGCGTCCCTTGTCTATCTTGCGGGCGTATTCCTTGCCTGTGAGCTCATCAATGTGACGCTTCACACTTGCGATGTGCTCATCGAGGGCCTTGTCCTTGTCTTCGGAGCCTTCCGTCGCATTTATATAATTGGTGTAGGCCGTGAGCGATACCTTGGAGTCCACAACCAGGTCCTTCTGCTCCATTCCGTCCCGGAAATGGAATACGAAGTCCGGTCTGCTCCTGTCCTCGTTGGCCACTTCGCGGTCGTAGTGCTTGCCCTTCTCCAGGCCTTCCCTCGACAGGATGTCTTCGAGCAGGTGCTCGCCCCATCCTCCCTGTACCTTCGGCCTGCTCTTGAGCGCGGATGACAGCTCCTCCGCCTTGGCGCCGATGTTGGTCGTCTTCTCTTCAATGTCCTTCACTGCGTGGGCGAACTGCTCCTTGAGCTCGGTGTTGCTCTTGAGGTGGTCCTTGGCGTTGTCCGCCATTGCCTTCTGCATATTCTCGATACTTTCCTTGAGCGGCTTGAGTATCTCGTCCATACTGCTCCGGTTGCCCTTGTTCAGGGCTTCCTCCCTTTCCTTGAGAATTCTCTCCGTCTCGGCGGTCATCGTGGTACGGACAGACTCAAGCTGGCGCCTGAGGTCTTCCTCGTGTACCCGCTTGAGCTCCGTCAGTGCGTCCTGATATGCCTTCTCCCTGTCCCTGAGCCTCTGTTCGTCATTGGACAGTCTGCCTTCCAGAACCTTTATGCGGCTGTCCTTGATGACCCACACAATGATTCCGGATATGACTGCCGCAACGGCGGCACAGATGACCAGAGCGACGGGAACCGGCATTATTCGGCTACTGTGATCTTGACTTTGACTGAATCGATGGCCTCGGCTGCCGGGGTGTAACCTGCCTCGAATGCCATCTGGTAATATTTGAGTGCTTCCTGATAGATGGTCTGCTGCATCGCCGCAACCTTCTTGCGGTTGTTGCTCCAGCTTACCTTCGGAGAAGCGTCACCGATCTCCTCGAGGTCCGCGCCCGCGTCGAAGAGGGACCTGGCCTGCTTCTTTACGAGTGCCTCGAGCTCTTCCTTCTGCTTGCTTATGGTCTGGACCTGGGTGTCTATGGTGCTCTGCTGGGTCTTGATGGTCTTGTCCTTTGTCTCAATCTCAGCCTTGAGGCTGTTGATCTCGGCCTCCTGCTTCTCTACCACTACCTTGAAGTTGTCGATGACTTTCTGGAACTCCTTGCTCTGGCGGATGTTGGAGGAGTTGGCTCTCTCCAGGCTGGCAATCTTCGCTCTGATGTCGGAGATGCTCTGCTTGATGCTGTTGGCCTGTGAAAGGGCAGCAGTGCCGTTCTCAAGGTCTTCCTTGAGGTCGGTGGTGCGTCCTGCTATCGCGGCGAGTTCGCTCATTATGTCGCTGAGTTCCTCATTCTGCTGCATTGTCAGGTTCTTGAGTTCGCTTTCGCTGTCCTGACTGCTTGTGAGCTGGCTTTCGAGGTTGCTGATGACTTCCTCGTTGTCCTTTATCGTCCTGTTCTGCCTTGCGCAGAAGATGGCTGCTGCGGCTATGAGAATCACCGCTGCTACAGTTATTATCCAATTTGTCTTTTTCATCTTTTTTGTGTTTTAACATCGTTTCCGGTATAAAAATTGTGCCGGAATTCCAGTGAACAAATATAATATATTTATTAATTTCGCGCTTATGAAAAAGGTTATTATTATAGCAGTGGCCATCGTCCTCGCCGGACTGATGCTGCCCGTTTCAGTTTCCAAGTTGAAATCCTATGACAGGACCGTCGATGTGAAGGGCCTTTGCGAGAAGGAAGTGCGCGCCGACAAGGTCATCTGGCCGCTCACTTACAAGGTGGTCGGCAATGACCTGAATTCCGCCCTGGCTGAGATAGAGTCCGACAACGCTGCCATTATGGCGTTTCTGCACAATGGAGGCATCTCTGATGCGGACATCACCGTCAAGGCGCCTGAGATTTCCGACAAATATGCCAGCGAGTATGGCAACAACGACCGTGTGTACAGGTTTCTCTGCACTTGTGTCATAACCGTCTGTACTTCTGACGTGGACAAGGTCCTCGAACTGCAGACAAGGCTTTCTGACCTTATGAAGGGAGGTGTCGCCCTGACCACCAACGACTGGCAGTACCAGACTCAGTACAAGTTCGAGGCGTTGAACGACATCAAGCCCGCTATGATAGAGGAGGCCACCGCAAACGCCCGCGAGGCCGCCAGGAAGTTCGCTCAGGATTCGGGCAGCCGTCTCGGCAAGATCAAGAACGCCTCTCAGGGTACGTTCTCGATAGAGGACAGGGACACGCACACTCCTTATATCAAGAAGGTGAGGGTCGTCACTTACGTCACTTATTATCTGAACAGGTAAGGGAGGACTTTCCGTCGTTGAAGAAGGCGAACAGCCGGGACTTGTAGTCCGGAGCCTCGTCATATACGGCGTGACTGTAGCCCTTGTACATATAGAGATTGCAACCGAGCCGGTCTGCAATCTCTTTTGGTTTGTCCGCTCCGATGATGTCGTCTCTCTCCGAACCGATCACCAGTACGGGACATTTGATGCTGTCCAGGCTTTCGTAAGCGTCGAACCCGATGCAGGCTCTGACACCGATGGCGAAGCGGTGCAGGTCATCGTCGGTTATCAGCTTTTCCACGGCACCGAGTGCTGTGGCGTTGGCGTTGTAGAATTCTTCCGAATATATGGAGCTGAACATATCGGCTGCAAGTCCTGCGGCGTCGCCTTTTTCCGCCAGGGATTCCCAGCGTTCCATTACCCGCATTGCCGTCTCACCCGGTCTCGAGAGGGTGGATCCGAGTACGGCCCTGCCAATCAGCTCCGGACGGAGTATGGCTATGTATTGAAGGATCATTCCGCCCTGCGAGTACCCGACGGCGCAGGCATTTCTGATTCCGAGGGAGTCCATCGCTTCCGCTGTGTCCCCGGCCATATCCCTGACGCTGTAGCCTTCCGGCATCTGTTTGATCCTGTCGAAAAGATATACTGTGTAGCCTTCGATGTATGGCTCATAGTTCCGGACGATTGTCTCTGAACTCAGCAGTACGGAGACGATGCTCATTCCGGGTATTATCACCAGGGGACGGCTCCCCGTACCGAATGTCAGGACATCCATCTCTCCGCTCTGTGTCTTTATTGTCTCTATCCTGTATTCAGTCTTTGCCGCCATATCCGTAGCCGTCACTGACGAGAGCATCAAAATTGATGCAATCGCGGCCGATTTGATATTTATCATATTGTGCAAAAATACTAAATTTGTGAAAACAATGCTTTTTTTGATATGAAACACGTGCTTCCAATTGCAGTGATCGCCGTTGTGGTGATCCTTATCGTTGTGGGAATTTTCTGTCTTAGGAACAAGCCGTCCGTGGCTGCAGAACCTGCGGACGCCGGACGCGCATCCGCCGACAGTCTCAAGGAACTGTTCCGCGGAGAGGCCGACACTTTCGTGACGGCCGGCGGGATGGATATCGACTTCTTCAGCATCAAACACGCGTCAATCGCCGTGAGGGCGGGGGAGAAATGGATATATCTGGACCCTGTGACCAATGGCGCGCAGCCTCAGACCGACTATACGACGCTGCCGAAGGCGGACTATATCATCGTTACGCACGACCATTACGACCATTATGATTCTCTGGCTATAGAGCAGCTCAGTACGGAAGCTACCCGTCTGATCGCCAATCCTTCCACGATTGCAGCGTTCGGCCGCGGGGAGGCGCTTGCGAACGGCGGGAGCCTTACGACCGCAGAAGGCTGGACCATCGAGGCCGTGCCTGCATACAACAATTCGGAGGACAAGCTTCAGTTCCATCCGCAGGGTAGGGACAACGGTTATGTCCTGACCATTGACGGGTTCAGAATCTATGTCGCAGGAGACGTGGAGGTCATTCCGGAGCTTTCTGACATCAAGGATATCGACGTGGCGTTCCTGCCTTGCAATCTGCCTTTCACTATGACTCCTGAACAGTGTGCCGAGGCTGCGGGGATAGTTTCACCTAAGGTGCTGTTCCCGTACCATTACGGTGAAACAGACCTGACCAGGCTCACGGATCTGCTCGAAGGCAGCGGCATTGAAGTACGTGTGCGCCTGTATCAATAGTTTCGGCAGGCTTTTTGTGATTTGTAAATACAAATCATACTGATATGAAACGTATATGTATGCTGGCGCTTCTGCCATTCGTTGTTGCCGGTTGCGGGCTGACCCGTATTGTCACTGTGTCTCCGGACGTGGCTGATTATCACACCTACACTACGACGGTGACGGTTCCACGTGCCCGTACTATGACCTCCACTACGCGCGTGATCGCGGCCGACAGGGATATTTCACTCTGCCTGGATCTCCAGGCCGTGGCTGCAATCTTTGCGCAGTCATCCACTGTCGAGGAGTTCGAGGACTTGCTGAACAACTCTTCGTATATGATTTCCAATCTGGACCTCAATGGGGACGGGTATGTGGATTATCTCCGCGTGCTTGAGACCGTCGAGGGGTACAATCACGTGTTCCTCATCCAGGCCGTCCTCGACCATAACGTCTATCAGGACGTCGCCACTCTGATTGCCGAGGTTCCGGGGATAAGTACCGCAAGGGTACAGATCATAGGCGCTCCGTATATCTACGGACCTGCATACATCATACAGCCTGTCTATCACGTTACGCCTCTGATTTTTGCTCATCTGATCGTACCGGCTTACAGGCCTTGGCTCTCTCCTTGGCATTGGAATCATTTCCCGCCGCACTACAAGCATCCGGCACCTATTTTCGTCAGCCATTATCAGGCTTATGTAGTTACATTTATGAGCAATCACCGTTATTGCCACAAGGTGGAATATGCCCCTGTCTGCCATTATCCTGATTATGACCGCGTTTCGCGTCCGAACCAGCGCAACGATTATGGTCAGCAGCACCCTGAGCGCTCATTCACGGAGCGTACGGCCAATATGCCTATCAACAGATCCGCTTCTGCCACTAACCGTGCGGCCAATGCACGTGACATCAGGGAACTGCAGGAGTCGACTTCCGTAGTCAACTCCGTTCCTGCAACCTCGTCAAGAGCACAGTCTTCGACGACAAGCTCACGTTCAGCGTCTGCGTCCAGGACTCAGTCCGCTTCAGGCACCACCAGACCTGCTGAAACTTCTCAGAGGGCTCAATCCGCTTCAGGTTCGTCCAGGGCCGCGACGACGGCGACCCGTCCTGCAGCCGGAAGCCAGCCGTCAAGCTCTGCTGCATCACGTTCTACGACCGGGAACCAGAGTTCAGGTGCGGCCGCAACATCAAGGAGCAGCGCTGTGCACAATACCAGGAGTGCCGGTCAGACAACTGTCCAGACCCGCGTAAACAAGTCCGGCACAAGTAATACTAAGATAAGTACGGTTTCTCCGTCAGGTGAGAAATCCACTGTCAAGCGTACCGGCGGATCATCGGGCCGCAGCGCTTCATCAGGCCGCAGCGCTTCATCAAATGGTAGTGCAACTAGAAGATAATCAAAACAGTGAGAGCTATGAGAAAGATATTATTTTCAATCGCAATGGTTGTCACCCTGTGTGCTATGGCATCCTGTGTGGGAGCTCCGGGTATGGATGGCAGAGACGGAAGGGATGGCAAGGATGGCAAGGACGGAAAGGATGGCATCGGCGCCATACATACAGTGCTTGTGGATGTTCCTCAGGAGTGCTGGCAGTATTCCTGCGCGGAGAACAACAACTATTTCTTCGCGGATGTTGACGTTCCGGAGATACCGGAGAGTGTGTTCGACAATGGGCTTATCTCGGTCTATCGTGTCTTTGACTTCTATGGTATGGATGCTTCGCAGATTGAGTTGCCGTACATTCGGCTCAAGGAGGAATGTATTGGTGACGATCAGTGGGTTTTCTACACGGAGGAAGTTGATTATGAGTTCGGAATAGGCTGGATGCGATTCTATTACACTCTCAGTGACTTTTTTTATGAACTTGATGGGAGCGTGATTCCGGAGCCGATGCAGTTCCGCTGCGTGATGATGTACTGATTTGTCAGGTGGGACGAAAAGTTTGCGGAACGACCAATTTAGAAATATTCTATATGGAAAGTCGAAACTTTTGACTATTTTTGTAAGCACCGTACTACAATTAAGGAACTAATCAGAAACAATAAAGATAATATGGCAAAGACAAAGTATTCAGGTACACAAACTGAGAAGAATCTGGAAGCTGCATTCGCAGGCGAGTCACAGGCACGCAACAAGTACACTTATTTCGCATCCAAGGCCAAGAAGGAAGGCTTCGAGCAGATTGCCGAGCTCTTCCTCAAGACTGCTGACAATGAGAAGGAGCACGCCAAGCTCTGGTTCAAGGAATTGAACGGAATCGGAGACACCGCCGAGAACCTTGCTGCTGCCGCTGATGGTGAGAATTTCGAGTGGACAGGTATGTACGAGGATTTTGCGAAGACTGCTGAGGCTGAGGGTTTCAATGCGCTTGCCGCCAAGTTCCGTCTCGTTGCTGCAATCGAGAAAAGACACGAAGAGCGCTACCGCGCACTCCTGAAGAACATCGAGACCGCCGAGGTGTTCAAGAAGTCAAGTGTGAAGGTATGGGAGTGCCGCAACTGCGGACATATCGTAGTGGGCGAGTCTGCTCCTGAGGTTTGTCCTACCTGTGCTCATCCGCAGAGCTATTTCGAGGTGCACAACGACAATTTCTAGCAAGTCATAGCTTATTCGTATGATACGGAGAGCTTCAATTGAAGATGTATCGGCCATCCGAAAGATGGCCGATATTGTTTTCCGTAAACGTCAATAGCTTACTCTACGGCATCAAAGTATATCGCTTCCACGCCGCAGACGGGACATTTCTTCGGAGGTTCGGTGCCGACGTGTTCATATCCGCACACAGAGCAAATCCAGGTCTTCTCCTGCTGCCCTGAAACTTCATTCTCTTTCTTTTCCATAGCAGGTAAGATTATTGTTCGCTGTTGGACTTGAGAATCTGCTCGGCGGCCTTTTTGGTATCGACCTTGTCGATGATGCGTTCGAGGATACCGTCTTCACTGAAAACGAAGGTTTTGCGGAGGGGACCGGCACAAGTCTTGCCGCAGAACTTCTTCTCACCCCAGGCGCCAAGAGCCTTGAGGAGGGATGCTTCTGTGTCTGAGAGAAGGGTGAACGGCAACGAATGTTTCTCCCTGAAGCCGACGTGGCTCTTCGCAGAATCCTTGCTTACCCCGATAACGGTATAACCGGCCGCGCGCAGTTCATCATATGCATCGCGGAAACTGCAAGCCTCCGCTGTACAACCGGGCGTATTGTCCTTGGGATAAGTGTACAGGACAATCTTGTGCCCCTTACCCAAAAGATCTTCTGTCTTTACAATATCGCCTTTCTGGTCCTGGACCTGAAATGACGGCATTTTGTCTCCAATTTTCATAGTTTTCAAAAATAAAGATTACGGATGCAAATATACAGGCC
>JAZUKB010000080.1:0-2716 GCA_045643085.1 Candidatus Cryptobacteroides sp. | reverse complement strand
TTTCTTGCGGAGAGGGAGGGATTCGAACCCCCGGAACCTTTCAGTTCAACAGTTTTCAAGACTGCCGTAATCGACCACTCTACCACCTCTCCTTCCCGAAAGGGACTGCAAATTTATATAAAATCTCCAATTGTGCAAAATTCTTTTCCTATATTTGAAAATCCTAACTGCATAATAATCGAACCATTGTCGATACGGATAATTCAAACAATCAAGATATGAGCAGCGAAAAGTACAAATGGAAGTATTGTTCCCTTGGGGGAGAAGTAAGGGTTGACATCTCTACGGGAGAGGATATAGCCCACCTGGGAGAGCTGGACCAGAAACTCTGGACGGTTCTCAGCTGTCCGGTAAACGGATTGGATATAGATCAGAAGACCCTCACGCTGCTGGATGCAGACGGAGACGGCAAGATCAAGGTAGGGGAGGTCATCGGAGCCGCGCAGTGGTTGTGCGCGAATATCAAGGACAGGGACAGTATCCTGAAAGGGGAGAGTTCCCTTCCTCTGGACAGTATCGACACGGATTCCGAGTCGGGACGCAAATTGTATGATTCGGCACTTCAGATTCTGAAGAACCTGAAGCTTGAGAAGAATGAGATATCCATAGATGACACTTCCGACAGTGTCGCGATTTTTGAGGGTACAGCCTTGAATGGTGACGGCGTGGTGACCGGTATTTCCACGGACGATGAATCTCTCAAGTCCGTCATCGCGGCCTGCATCGATACAATCGGCGCCGTGAAGGACCGTGGAGGCCTGGACGGGGTGAATGCGGAGCTGGTTGAGAAATTCTACGCCGAATGTGCGGATTACGCCGCTTGGATAGGAGACGCACGGAGCCGCAAGAACGAGGTGTTCCCTTATGGAGACAATACCGTAGCCGCATTTGAAGCCTGCAATATCCTGAAAGACAAGGTCGCGGACTATTTTATGCGGTGCAAGCTCATCGGCTTCGATGAAAGTGTTGCCGGTGCGGTGGACGTATCCGCAGAGAAGATAGGCGCTATCAGGGACCAGAACCTTGACCTTAACAGGGAAGAGATATCGCTTTGCCCTCTCGCACGCCCGCGCAAGGAAAAATTCCTGCCATTTGCCGAGATAAATCCTGCCTGGGAGGCGCAGTTCGGGGCTTTGAAGTCTCTTGTGCTCGACGTTGACTTCAAGGGGGAGAAGGGCATTGACGAAGACCAGTGGAAGACTATTCTTTCCAAGTTCGATGCATATCAGGCCTGGAATGCAGCCAAGAAGGGCGCTGCTGTCGAGAAACTTGGGGCGGATGCAGTGGACGGAATACTCAAGGCGGACAAGAAGGCGGATCTGCTTTCTCTCATCGCGGCGGACGAGGCGCTCAGGGCTGAGTCGGAGTCAATCGACGATGTCAACAAACTGATGCATTACTACCGGGATTTCGCAAAACTCCTGCGCAATTATATCACATTCATCGACTTCTATGACCGCGGGCGTTCCGGAAGGGCTTCTTTCGAAGCAGGTGAACTGTATATCGACCAGCGTTGCTGCCGGCTTTGTATCAAGGTAGAGGATATGGGAGCCCACGCCGATATGGCCAAGCTAAGCGGAATGTTCCTGATCTACTGTGTCTGTACGTCGAAGATAAAGTCCGAAACGATGAATATCGTGGCTGTGCTCACAGCAGGTGGCATAAGGGATATACGTCCCGGCAAGAATGCGGTGTTCTATGACCGTGACGGATATGCCTGGGATGCTCAGGTGACCAAGGTGGTTGACAATCCTATCAGTATACGGCAGGCATTCTGGAGCCCGTATCGCAAACTTGCCAATTTCATAAACGAGAAGATTGACAAGTCCGCTGCGGAGAAGGATTCCGCTGCTGTTGCCAATCTTGTCTCCAAGGCTGACAACGCGGATCTTGCCACGGCTGCCGCCGCAAACAAGAAACCGGCGTTCGATATCGCAAAGTTCGCCGGTATCTTCGCCGCCATCGGTATGGCATTCGGATATATAGGCGCAGTCCTCAAGGACCTCATCCAGGGAGTGGCCAACACTCCGGCCTGGAAAACCCTGCTGCTGCTTGTCGTACTTATGCTGGTCATTTCCGGCCCGGCCTGCTTCATCGCCTGGAAGAAACTCCGCAAGCGCAATCTGGGTCCGGTCCTCAATGCCAACGGATGGGCGATCAATTCTATGGTTCTGGTGAACATCCTTTTCGGAGCCACCCTCACAAATACGGCAAAATATCCTAAGGTAAAGACGAAGGACCCTTTCAAGCAGGTCACGCCTTGGTGGAAGAGATGTCTGCGCATCATACTGGTACTTGTCGTCGTCGGAGGAATACTCTATCTGACTGACAATCTCGGGTGGGCCGGACTTCCTAGGCACAGGGCAGTGGAGGAAGAGCCTGTCGAGGAAGTTGTAGAAGTTGTTGAGGCTGAGGAATCCGCTGTGGAGGAAACTCCGGCTGAGACTCCTGCGGAAAATGTTGCCGAATAGAGTAAAAATTCTCCAAAATCCAGCATTTGTTGTTGATTTTCAGAAATTTTCATAAATTTGCAGCCCATTTCGGCCAACGGTGGCCGGAATTATTGATAACAAACTAAATTTTTTGCACGATGGCTGAATATTTAATGCCTGAGAAAAAGCAAGAGATTTTCGCGAAGTACGGAAAGTCTAATAAGGACACCGGCTCACCAGAGAGTCAAGTTGCTTTATTTTCCTACCGTATCGCTCACCTTACC
>JAZUKB010000079.1:0-10096 GCA_045643085.1 Candidatus Cryptobacteroides sp. | reverse complement strand
GTAGATGAAATCTACAAGCCGGGAATCAGATACAAGAAATCCGGAGTAATGATTGGTGATATTACTTCAGGATGTATTCAGAATGTACTTTTCGATCCCATAGACAAACGTGAAGAAAGACTGCGGCTCTCTTTTCAGCTTGACCGTCTGAATCAGAAATACGGCCTGAAAACAGTGCGTCTCGCCGTGGAAGGGGAGAGTAGGGAACCATGGAAGGTGAAGAGTGAGCACAAGAGCGGAAATTATCTTACGGATATCTCCGAGCTGCTTACCATTCACATCTGATACGGGTCTTGCAGTATTTGCCGACTGTTGGATTACTTCCCGTTGAGCTTTTTAGCAATTAAAGATTGATACGGTCAGGGCGTTAACAACATAAGTCTGCAATTCATCCGTCCAGACGGATGAACCATTGCCCCCTAAATAGAGGAGGTCAGAATCTCTCGAATCTGACTTCAGCCGGACTCATGTTTCCTTGGCTCAGATGGCAGCTTCGTTCTGGCTGCTAGATGTTCCCGATATCTAAATTAGCAGTGCCAGCCGTTCATTAACCAGCTGCACGAATGCTTCCTTTGTTTTCTCCGGAATGAATGATTCTGAAATAAGCTTATTCCACGCATTTTGGTACGAACACATTCTGGATACAAGCTTCTTTGATGCTGTCTCATTCATCCCGGTCTGCTGGAATGCCTTCAGGAAAGTCTCCCTTCCGAAACCGGTTTTGCTTCCGCCGACTTCAAAAGTAAGCGCCATTTCTTCCAGGTCTTCAGGATATGAAAGTTTTACTGAAAGCAGGTCGTAGGCAGGGGCGAGCCTGTACTGAAGGCCATCGTAGGAAATCAGCGAGAAATTCTTGCAGTGCATATCGGAATTGCCGGTAATCCAAGAAAATAGGACGACTTCCCAATATCTCTGAACGTCAAGTCCGGGTACACAGGAGTGCTTCCTTACAGTGTCGGCAAGCTGGACGTAAGTTCCAAAATACTTATGCTCGGTAAGCCTGTTTGTCAGTTGGCACATATCCAGCATTGAGTATTTCTCTCCGCTGTTTCCTCTGTCGATTCTTTTGGTAAGGTATCCCAACTCTCCGTCTGACAGCCGGACAAGGGAATGCGGGACTACTTTAATCCCTGCGGCCTCAGCCATCTTCATTGTCAGATCCTCCAACTGAGGCAGACAGTGATAGACGGAACTTTCCGGCTTGAAGATGTAACGTCCCCACAAACCGACCACCGTGAATCTGGCCGGTTCGTTTTTTCCTCCCTTGTCTATGTCAAGAGACATCTTTGCCTGCACACCGGTAACCGATGTGCTTGATCTGATAACCTTTTGTGCCAGTTCGTGCATATTGCTTCTTGAATAGGGGAGCAAGGGAGCCTCTTCCGTTCCGAAGAACTTCTTCGCACATCCGGGGTGGAAATCAACCTGCCCGGGATTCAGTTCCTTATAACAATACAGACATCTACACATAGCTTTCATTTTCCAATGGTAAAACACTCAGGTCCCCGATGCAGTCCTTGCAACATTTCATCAGAAGCAGCATCCTGTCTCTTTTGTCAATTTTCCACGATTCGCTGGCAATATCCAGCAGCCATCCTTCGGGAATCAGTCCGTCAAATACCGGGAACATCATTTCCTTTTCGTACTCTTCGTCGCAAAGGGGCATTGTAGGAGTGACAGGAAGAGCATTGGGAAGGTTCAGATAGGATGTATCATACCTGAAATGGAAACCCTCTTCATCTTCGCGGATGATTCCGCAGAACACCCCGTTTTTCAATACTTTTGCCTGTCTCATAAGTTGTCGTCTTTTACCGCACCCAGTCTCTCGCCAAAAAGAGAGAGAACATCGTTGACCTTATCCATACGAAGAGTGGACTTGCCCTGTTCCAGGTCCCGTACAAAATGAATCCCGACTCCCGCCCTGTCTGCGAGGTCCTGCTGCGTCAGGCTTTCCTGCCTGCGAAGTTGTTTTACATGTTCGGAAATAGTCATACGTTATACTCTAACGAGTGCAAAGGTAGTAAAATTTATTAAATTATACCATAAACAGTATAAAGTTTATAAAAATTTATATAATATACTTGAAAGAGTATATAGTATCATCTCTGCAACCCTTCCAAGATTGAAGATAAACTCGAAATATTAAAGCCGTAAACCAAAAAGATTTACGGCTAAAAATCTGACGGCTGCGGAGCTTGAGGTTATCTCGCCTATATGCAATTCTCATCTTCTTCAAATATACACATTTTCTGGAAATCACTAGAATGTCATATAATTTCTCTGGAACATTTCACAAATCAAGATTATTTTGTGGCTAACCTTTGGCAAACATTTCTCTTAAAAATCGTCAATTAACGAACTGTCAGTTAGCTGGCGATTGTTTCTGTTTGCACCAACGTTGCACCTCCAAATGCACAACGGATTGCTGCGGCTTTGGCTTGCAGGAGTCCATTGTTTTTTGTAATATAGTGGCATAATCCAAACACTTCACACTAATGCGCAGGCTGATTTCCATCTTTGTCTTCATCGTTTTTTTCAATATTCTCTGTTCTGCCCAGTATAAGGAGAGGCGCGAGGTTCTGTTCGATTGCACATCGGATTATCCCGTGCTCCGGCCCGGCGAAAGTTTTTCGGCGGACATTGCCCCGGTCACGTGGGACTGCCCTGCTCGGGCGCTTCTTCTCGTCCGCGGCCGCGTCCTCAGTCCGGCTCCATTCGAGGAGAGGGGAGAGGAGATGTTCCGGCGTCAGGAATACGGGATAATGGATAACCTTGATTCCGATGTTCGATGGAAGGATGAGAAATCCCTGTACTTCAAGGGTGAAGACGATTTCTATGACTGCCGCGTATGGAACCGGATTCCAGCCGGAAACCTTCCCTCGGGTGAATGCACGTTGAGTATTCCGATTGTCAGGTCCGAGGGGCTGCAAGTCAATGACGGAGGTTCGTTCGGGGTCACTCTCGACCTCTATTTCCGACAGGAGGGCCGTGCTGTGCTGGATATATATGACGAGCCCGATTCCAGCATTTTCATCCCCATACCGGAAGGCAGTCTCAAACGCAGGACCGTCGAACGCAAACTCCGCATCCCCGACAGTCTCGCCTGTGTTCTCATTTCGGCCGGAGGCTCCCACTTCTCGGGCGAATGCTGGCTTGAGGCCCCGTCTTTCAAGGTCGGGAAGAAAACGGTCTGGCATGAGCAGTTCCGCGACAAGACCGAGAAGACTGACTATACCAATTATTGGGTGGGTATGAATCTATGTGACAGATTCTTCCCTTTATGGACAATCTCCCTGAACGGCAAGAATGTATTCAGCGGCAAGGTGTTTGATAAATGTTCGCCCGTCGCGGATTTCTCTATCCCGCTTCCAGAAGAGGCCCTTGATGGCGGCAGCGTCAAGCTTACACTGAATTCCGAACCCCATAGAGTCGCCTGGCCGTATGAGATACGCAGCGTCGACCTCATATGGGAGACTGCCCGTCCTTTTGAAGTCATATCCGTCCCGAAATTTGTCCGCGAAGGCGACGAGTTCGGCATCCTGGTGGAGACGAACAGGGAGAACGTGACTCTGACGCTGGATGCGGCCGAAACATTGTCTCCTCGTGAGCAGATCGTGTCATTCGCCGACAAGGGACTGCACGTCATCAAGTGCAAGGCCATACGGACCTCTCCCGACGTGAAACTGCGCATCTCCGATGGAACGCGTACGGAAGAGGTGGCCGTCAGACAGATATTGAACCGCACCAACCGCAGGGTGGAAATGTCGGTGGGGGATAACATCTACGTCTCCCTGGAGGATGGATCGGAGCTCTCAAGATATGTCAAATGGTATACGGCCAGCCGTGCAGGCACGCTGCTGCAGTTCCGTCCTTCATTTCAGTGGAGTGGCAACCGCAGGGTAGACAGGGCGGCTCTCAATGCCACCATCGACGTGTTGAACGACTTGAAGATGCCTTATGTCTGGATGGTCGAAGGACGCACTCTCGCCGGCCTTGACATCAACCCTCCCGTCAGCGAACTGGCATCTCCTGTGTTTGCGGGCAAACAGGCACACGAGAACGACGGAGGATACTACTATTGGACGCATTTCGACTATTACGGCCTCTTCTGCGACTTGGCGGCACGCCACCGCCCTTACGGAGGCATTTTTGCAAAGCATCCGCCTATCTATACGGACCATGGCACCTATATCCATTACGACAGACGGAGAGTCAGGGATATGGCCGACGGCGCTCAGTATTTCGTGGACAATCTGCGCTATTCCAAAGGGGAGAGCATCCGCCACACGGGCCCGTCAGTGATGTTCCGGTATTTCTATCAGGCCGGTTACGACTGGCTCGGCTCCGAAATGATGTACGCTCCCGACGACATCCTTATGTGCAGTCTCAGGGGCGCTTCAAGGGCATATTCAAAACCGGTTTTCGGCTCGCTGCACGCAATGCAGTGGTCGTATGACTACAATGATCTTCCGAGGAGCCCTCTGCGTCTCTTTATGTCGCACGCCGTTGCATATATGCACGGCTCCTCGCACCTCAATACAGAGGATGCCCTCTATCAGACAGAACGTGACCAGGACCGTTTCTCCGAGGCGGGCATCAGGCACCTTGAATCGCAGAATATGATGATGGACTATGTTCAGACTCACGACCGCAGGGGCGACCTCCATACCGGGATTGCCATCCTGCAGGGCCGCAACGATCCCTGGAATTTCTTCGGAATGTCCTCAATATGGAATCAGGACGGGGAGAAATGGGAATGCAATGATATGATTTCCAGCTATCAGCTCTTCAGCGTGTACTATCCTTGGGAGATATCTCCCGGTGCCGCCCAGGGTGGAAGAAACGAATTCTCATATTCTCCCTATGGTGCCGTGGACTTCGTTCCTGTTGAAGCCCCCAGGGATGTGCTGGGCAAATACAGGCTTGCCGTGTTCTTGGGTTGGAACACCTACTCCAGGGCTGACTTCGAGCGCCTGAGGGACTTCGTGTTCAACGGAGGCACGCTCATAATGACAGCGGCCCACGCAAATTCCTGCCTCCAGCCCGATATGGAGCCGGTATTCCCTGAAGACGATTCACCTCTGCGGGAGATGCTCGGAGACGATTACAGGAACCTCACAGGCAAGAATGTCATTCCGTTCGGTGCCGGAAAGACAATCTTCTACGCTCAGAAAGAATACCCATCCTCAGAGTCAATACGCGAAGACTACCTGGCTGAAATGAAGGCGCAGAGCGACCTTGCCGTCGCATCCGAGCCGGAGTCAGGCTGGATAGACGCAGCCGAAGGCGTGGATTTCGCCATTTGGCAGGACGGCGCCTTCAGGACTGCTTATGTGATAGATGCCGACTGGTACAACCATCAGCCGAAACGATTCAGGCTGGTGCTCGGCGACAAGACGTTCGAGCTCGAGGTCGCTCCGTTTGAACTCAAGACCATCCGCATGTCGGACGGGCTTGCGGTCAGTGCTCAGTCCAACACTTCGGATGTGCTTGACATAAAGAAGAGTCCCGGGGGATGGACCGTTACGGTACAGACAACGGAGCCCGACAGAATTTCGGTATATTTCAAGGATTCAGGAGAGACAAGGGAAATCGCACTCGGCTCAGCAGGAATCCACGAGATTGTAATCTGACTCAAGAAGGCAAGTTGATGAAATTAAAGTATCTTTGTGTCTGTTAAGAAAGAAGATTATGAGTACTCTGGGAAATATTCTATGGTTTATCTTGGGCTGCTTCCTTGTCGCTCTGATGTATTTCGTGGCGGGACTGCTGATGTGCATCACGATTATCGGCATACCCTTCGGAGTGCAGCTTATGAAAATTGGCGTTCTTGCACTTGCACCTTTCGGCAATGATGTAACGGCAAAGGACAATGCCGGCTGTCTGTCAATCGGCTTTTCCGTGCTTTGGATTCTCTGCGGATGGTGGGAGAAGGCGCACTGGAGACTGATGAAGATGAGCTTTATGCCCTTTGGCCTGACAACGAAATGAATATGATACAAGAATTCTGCCGTGAAACATTTATTACGAATCGTATTATTGTGCTCACTGCTGTTGTGTGCATGTTCGAAATCCATCGAAACGGCTGTCATAAATGCGGACGGTATGACCGTGCAGGTCGATGTCCGCGACGGGCATCGCGCCCTCCTTGCTCAATTGGGAGATTGGGAGCTGGCTGACTCCACCCTGTTCAGGGTAGATATCAGAACCAATCAGGAAAACGGGGAGATATTCCACCTGAAATCGACGGATGACTGGGCATCCGTGACGATGAGCAAAGAGAAGGACGGCTATTTGCTTTCATTCACTGGACCGGAGAGTATACCGGACGCTGAGGCGCTGACCATAAACTTAAGAATCAAGTCTCCGTCAGACAAAAGCCTGAAATGGTATGAGGCGTCTGCAATAAGGATGAATTGGGAAACGGGTCTCATTCCTGATTGTTACATACTTGAACAGGCAGCGCTTCTTCCCGTGTCAGCCGGACCCCTCCCTGAAGAAAGCAGTTATTTCGTTCCAGAAGCTTCCGGAGTAGTCTATCCTGCTGAAATAGCCGGGAGTTGGAATTTGTATTATCCTCAGGGATTCGGGGCATCCATGTCGTGGCTTGCATTCTGGAACAAAGATGGGTACGGCTTTTACTATGCCTCCCACGAAAAGAACGCAACTTTCAAAAATATCAAACTTGAGTCACAGCCGGGTGATTATATCCGGTATGACTATTCCTACCCGGCGCAGAATGACCGGGAGTTCGCTCCCTGTGAGATGGTCATCGCCCCTTTCAAGGGAGACTGGTTCGAAGCTTCACAAATGTACCGTGAATGGGTGAGGGCGGAGGCATCCTGGTACCCGCGGGACAAGATGGATGGAAACGGCCGCACCGACACTCCACAATGGATGAAGGAGATGTGTATATGGCTGAGCGGAAGCGCGTATGACAGGCAGGTGGAAGAGTTTCAGCAGGCTGTAGGGATTCCTGTCGGGCTGCACTGGACATACAGCAACTTCATAGCCAGAGAAGATGCCACCACCAAGGGATACAGCCGTACACTCTCCGGTTCCGACGGCTATTGCTGGCATCAGAACCCCTTCGACAACGACTATCCTCATTATTTTCCTGCGACCAACGGCTTCAAGCAGCGTATCAAGGAGTTGCAGGCCAAGAATATCCGTGTGATGCCGTATATCAACGGACGCCTGTGGGATACGCGTGACAATGGAATCAGTGACTCCCTGTTTACCAGTGTGGCGATGCCGGCCGTGACCAAGGACAGGAACGGCGAGCCCAACACTGAATCATACGGCACCTTTGAAAAGGACGGAAGCCGGGTGACTTTCGGCGTTATGTGCCCGACGACCGAACTTTGGCAGAACAAAGTGAAGGACATTGTCCTTGGTATCATCAACGACTGCGGCGCCGATGGGGTATATATCGACCAGATAGCAGCCGCGCAGCCGCGTCTTTGCTATGATAGCAGCCACGGCCATCCTACCGGAGGCGGAGACTGGTGGATGCCGGCTTATCGTGAGATGCTCTCCGGAATCAGAACAGATATAAGGCCTGATGCGGTGATTACAACCGAAAGCAATGACGACGGTTGCGTCGACCAACTCGATGGTTTCATGACCTGGCAGTTCTTTCACGACAGGCAGGTTCCGGCATTTGCGGCAGTTTACTGCGGAGCCATCCAGATTTTCGGCAGAAGGTACGATGCCGCCAACACACCTTTGGCCAACCGTATGATTATTGCTCAGAGCCTGACATTCGGGGAGCAACTGGGATGGATGAACAGTGACGTGATAAATGAAGCGGAGGTGATGCCATACCTCAAGGAGGCGGTGGCAAAGCGCTACGAATACCGCGAGTACTTCTACCGCGGGGAGATGATAAAGGCTCCCCGTCTGATTGGAGACAACCCTGTGCAGAAATGTACTTGGACTGTACTGGGCGGCACCAAGGAGGTTTCATTACCGTCCGTATTGTGCGGAGCCTGGCAGATTCCGGGGGAGGGCAGAAGCCTCTACCTCTTTACCAACTACAGCGACCGGACTGTCACTCTCGGGATAGAACCTGTTGACATCCGGAAAGGAATTCCTTCAGAATACACGTTCCGCCCGGGAGAAGTTCTGTCGGTGGAAGTTCCCCGGTGAATATCAAAAAAACACTATCTTTACAGATATGAGAAAGAACTATGCCTTGATTTGCGCAGCCTTGATGGCAATATGCGCTTCCTGCGGGACAAAAACACCTGCGGAGCCGGAATTTACCGGATACCTTTTCGCCCATATGACCAACGAACATTACGGGAGACTGTACTATTCCCTTTCTCGCGACGGGAAGCAGTGGCAGGCCGTGAACGGAGGAGAAATCGTTCTGGAGGATTATCTCGGACACCCCAATATCGCCAGAGGCGCCGACCGTTTCTATATGATGGGAGTGACTACCTCCGGAGATCTGCGCGAACCCGTGCTATGGTCCAGTGAAGACCTCGTCAACTGGAGCCGGAAAGACCTGAGCCGCAGTTTGTTCGACGTTTCAGCATTCGGTTATGAGAATGAGCCGGTCTATCTTGGCGCGCCCAAAATCTTCTATGACAGGGATAAAGGGAGATATATCGTCACCTGGCACGCTTACGACCCGACCGTGGGAAAAGGCAACCCTCTCTGGGAATCGATGCGCACCTTCTACATCCTGACCACGGACTGGGAGAATTTCAGTGCCCCGCAGAGGCTCTTCTCCTTTGACGGGGATGATGAGACAATGGCCACCATCGACGTGATTCTCAACAAGGAAGGGGACCGCTACTATGCACTGATAAAGGATGAGCGCTGGCCCGAAACCTCTCCGACAGGCAAGACAATCAGAGTGGCATCTTCCGAATCGCTCACCGGCCCATACTGCAACCCCGGTCCACCCATCACAGACGCCTGGGAAGAGGCTCCCGTGGCACTCAGGAAGAATGACGGAACAGGATGGTTTCTCTTCACAGAAAGATATATGCAGCACAGCGACAGATACTGCTGCCGCCAGGCGGAAAGCTTCGCTTCTGACAAATGGACTCAGGTGCAGATTGCGCCTCCCTCAGACGGGCGCCACGGCTGCGTCATCCCCGTCACCGAGGAAGAATACCGGGCAATAGCCGGAAACTTCTGAAGCTATGCGGCATACATTTTTCATTCTGACACTCGGCACACTGCTTGCGGCATCCGCCCTGCAGGCGCAGACCGCTCCATTCTCCAAAGGAGGGGCAACTCAGCAGACACCGACCAAATCGGAATATTTCACCTGGATAGACCATACCTGGGAGGGCTCCACCGAAGATCAGACCCTTGCCAACCTCAATTTCTTCAAATGGTTGAAGGACACCTACGGTATGCAGCTGGACATCTATGCGCTGGATGCCGGCAACATCGACGGCCACAACCACTACGGATACTACAAAAGCGGCAGGACCGCAAGGAATTTCCCCGATGGGTTCGGGGCAGTTGCGGAACTGTCACGTTCGATGGGCACCGGCCTCGGGATGTGGGCCGGCCCTGACGGATTCGGCGATACTGCTGAAGATGCCGCCAGGCGCTCCGGGATGTTCATCGATATGGTGAAGAACTTCAATTTCAGGTTGCTCAAGCTTGACGCCTGCTGCGGAGTGCTGCGTCCGGAAAAATACGGTGAATTCAACTCGATGATGGACACCATCCGGGAAATGGTGCCGGACTTCGTCGTCCTCAACCACAGGCTTGACCTTGGAGAAGGCACCGCCCACTCGACAACATATCTTCTGGGAGGACGGGAGACATACGTCGACGTGCAGATGTGCAACAACGTGACCGCACCCCACCACAGGGCCGGAAATCTGGCCAGAGAGAACACTCCAGGACTGACCCGGCTGAGCGAGGACCACGGAGTATGCTTCTCCTCCTGCCTCGACGCCTGGGATGACGACCTGATTCTGCAGGCCTTCTGCCGGAACCTCATTCTCGCCCCGGAAATCTACGGAAGTCCTCAGTTCCTCCGCGACGACGAATTCCCCTATCTGGCATACATCTTCAACCTCCACAGAGATTACCGCGACATCCTTGTCAACGGTATGGAACT
>JAZUKB010000078.1:0-4870 GCA_045643085.1 Candidatus Cryptobacteroides sp. | reverse complement strand
TCCATGGGCTTCGTCCATATCCAGAAGTATCTGGCAGCGGTTGCGTACCGTAAGTGTTGTGGCCTTGTCGCGCATAACCTTTTTGAGTCGTTTTACTTGTTCATCCGAGAGTTTAACCCGATATTTTCTTTCTCTTGGCATAGTATAAATGTTTTGAATCCAACGTTTTATTTATACCATAAAGATAAGAAAAATATTTCTAATTATCAATATTACATTACACTAGCTAAGCAGAAGCAAATATACGAATAAATCGTAATATCTCGCAAAATATCGAAAGATATGTGCGTTATATTCATCGGGAAGAGGTCAAATCGGAAAATATCCCTTACTTTGTAAACGGAATCGGCGACTGCCTGATTTTTTATGCAGCACTATGATAATTCTTCTTGACAATGGACACGGTTCCGACACACCCGGCAAACGCAGTCCCGACGGTCTCTTCCGTGAATACTCTTACACCCGTGAAATCGCCCGCCGTGTGGTTTCAGAACTTTCCGATTGTGGCTATTATGCTCGTCTTCTCGTTTCTGAGATAGAGGATATTCCATTGCAGGAACGCTGTCGCAGGGTGAATGCCATCTGTGATGAAATCGGCACGGCCAATGTCATCCTCTATGTTCAAGCAGGAATGCCTGAGCATAAGTTCAAATTTGCATCCGGGGCCAATCTGCAAATACAGCGCAAGTTCCTAAAATTCAGCCCAATAAGTTTATGGGTACGTTAGTTACACTCGTCCATACGGGTGAATACAACAGATATGGGCAGGTGGCCGTCCTCAATGGTCGGGAACTATCCAAAGATATCTTTCCCGACATCAAGGACAAACTCGAAGGTTGGGAATGAGGGAGTTGCCGACCGTGTAATGGGAATATTGAACTTAAATTCATATCTTTGTAAAGATAACCGCATAATTATGGCAAATTCAACATCTGAAGGGGTCCATTCACATACAAGGGGTGAGACTTACCCCGGTTGTAGGCTGGACGACACTCCACTCCATCATCAAGTGGAAGGACAAATGGTATCTGTTCCATCACGACAGCGTTCCCTCGGACGGGACAATCGAAACAATAGAAGGATTGGATGACCGAGTTCAATATGAAAAGACTTGTATTACTGGTAGCGACAGTTGCCCTGTGGTCCTGCAGCGGAAACACCGACTGCGGAAGGACATTCACCAATGTCAACAAATGCATGGCCCCTTTCGGTGAAGACGGCAAGGCTGTCATCTTCAGCACTGAAGGCGAGGGTCGAATTGAAAATATCTACCTGTGCGGAGATTTTGACAACTGGCATCATCCCGGCCAGTGTCTTATGAACGTATATTGCGACGGGATTCTTTGTGTCAGCGGCAAGATTTATGAACTGGCCTGTCTCAATATGGACTATGTCGATGAGAAGGAGTATGAGAAAGTATTCCTTGAGACGCCTCTTTTCTCGAAATTCGGAGCCCATAACAGCATAAGCCTCGATTTCAAGATTCCGTACTACAAGTCCTGCACGGTCGAACTGGTCCAGCCGGAACCTGGCGTCAGGGACCAGATATGGACGACTGTCCGCGCCAATACCAGGCCTGACATCGTATGGAACGGAGAGAAACTTCCGAAGGGCACCTTGTTCAAAGGTATACGCACTGAAAACCGGAAGGTGCTTTCCGGAGACCAATACACGCTTATGGAGACGGACAGGAAATCAATGGTCGTGGGCGTGAACCTTTTCCTCAATTCAGAGACGGAATGTTCGATGGAGGCCTGCATCAGGGCGTTCAACACACTGACGGAGGATGTGGAATATCTGAGCAGCGGCCTTGAGGACTTTTTCCTCGGCACCTATTATTTCGACTCCGGACAGTTTCTTGGCCACAGATGCGGCCAGACCTGGCTCAAGAGGGAACAGGGCACCGTGCAACTCAGCGCATACAGGCAGTTCCCCGACAATCCGCTCTGCTTCAACCATCCGGTGAAAATCACCGTCCGGAATGGTGAACAGAACGCCATCGACTCCGGCAGCGAGATGTCTGACAATATCTATATGGAACGCGGCAATGCCGTAATAGGTGCCATCTGTTACTACTATGAGTGGTAGAGCGGCGTCACACTTGTAGACGCGCTTGTTTTCGAATATGCCGTCACCATCCTGGATTAAGAATCGGAACCTGACCATCGGTAGCGGAAGTTCTCACGCTCATCGGAAGTAATGGTCTTCAGCGCTTTACGGGTATCAAAATCAATCGGTCCAGAGATAAATTCAGGGACGTTGAACGAACGGTCGTGCGCTGAGTAATAGCGAAGCGGATGCTCCTGAGGAAGCATAAACGCCTTGCCGCAGACACCGTTCTCATCCATATGGCAGATATATGCTCTGGTGAACCGGCCGTCGTCCCTGCGACTGCCAAAGACAAACCATCTGGAATTGCTGCTCCAGCTGTGATAACTCTCGGCATCGTCGCTGTTTGCCCCTTCCGCGGGGAAAGTCTCCCCGGTTGCCGTGTCGTAGAGCCATAAGTCAGCCTCCTTGTGCCAGATCGGGAAAGTGGCATAGTCAAAGAGAGAATACATAATATACCTGCCGTCGTATGAAGGACGGGGGAAAGCGATGCTCTTTCCCTTGGAAACGGCATCAATCACAAGTTCGTTCTCCTCTCCGAACGTGCCCGTGGCGGCATCGAAACTCACTTTGTAGAGATTATACTTTATTTTCTCCATTTCGGCGGGAATCTCCCTTTCCGGGCAGGAGCAGAAATAGAGCGTCCTCCCGTCGGGAGAAAAAGCCGGATAAGTCTCCCAATTCTCCTTGGTCCTGATATTCGGGCTGGAAATCAGACAGTTGTTACGGATATCGTAAACCTGAAGGTCGGATGCAATGTCATAGACTTCAAGAAGTTGTCCGGGGCGGACGTGGAAACACTGGCGGGTGGTGTTCGTTGAATAGGCGATATAGTCTCCCGAAGGATGCCAATAGGGATAGACGCAGGTGCCGAGAGTCGATGGAGTCTTGGTGTTGTAGGCGGTCATCTCCCCACCCCTGCGGAGAATTGTTGCCGCGTGATTGCCCCGTACGTGCAGACTGAGGTCCGTGGGTTCGGTCTGACGGAAGGAGTGACAGTTGAAACAATCGTTCAGCTGGGTGTTCTCCATCAGCGGAATCTCATCGAAAGTGCTGAGGTTACGCTCATATATACCTATGAAGCCCGCAGTTTCATATCCCGGACATATCAGCCTGTAGGCAATTCCGTAGTCTATGGGGTCGGGACTCACATAAATGGTCCAGGCCGAATCCATCGGGGAACTGTAAACCTTTATCTCACCTCCTCCCTTCGCCTGTGAAAGCAGTTTCTGCCACTCCTTCCGTTTCCATTCCACTTCCCTGCCCCTGATTGTCACACTTGTTGTTCCGCAGGTGAATGTGGTGACTGCATCTTCGGCTCCCTCAACGGTATAGACGAAATTGAGCGGAGCGATGGAGGATGGAATCGTAACTCCGACATAATCAGGATAAATCGGCCTGACACCGTATCCGTCCCCGAACCGGTCACTCCCCGAGCAGGATACAACCGCCAGAGCCAGAGTAAAAATCAATATATGCCGTCTCATATCAATTATTCCCATAATAATAAAACCAGTATGTGTCACCGTATTTCTTCTTCAGCTGCTGCCTGTTTCCGGAGCGATAGTCGCCGATGAAGCTGACGAACCTGTCATAAACATCCTTAGTAATGTAGGAAGGCATCCCTTCAGGGCTGTCGTGGGTCTCGGCCCAATAGAGAATCACCCCTTCCTGATACGATTTTGACATTTTCCCGTCATAAAGTTGGATACATTCGAAAAATCTGGGAAGGTTCCTGCTCAGAAGAGTCCAGGCCAGCAGATACTGCATAGCCACCTTATTGGAACGGTTTTCCACGAAATGGAGGCCCAGCATCGAATCCATCTCATAATCGCTGAAGAAGAAATCCTTATCCTTGAGCACAAGTTCCCTTTGACGCCCGTACACCGGATGGCTTTCAATCAGCTTGGGATTGTCAAGGAGGATCTCGTTCTCCAATGCCCATTTGTGGTAGAAAAAAGTCCGCTTCAAGGGTTCAAGATACTTTCGTGCCACATCGTACGCTCCTGTCACAATGCTCGCCTCCACCATTCTTCTGTAGCACACCGCACTCTTCTGGAAATCCGGGATGACCTCCTGGGCATCGAATATGAAGCGCTGGGAGGTATTCACGAAACCGAGATGCCAGCAGATGTCCGAGGCCGGCAAGGGGCTGAAATGGTCCCTCTGATGAGAAGGGAGAAGGCCCTCCGTCCCGTTCTGGAAGAACTCGAACATATGCTCCCCCATCTGGTCCGTCATTGCAAGTGCCAGATTCAGGCAGGAGACTGTCACAGGTGTGTCCGGACTCTTTTCAGCGGCACAGTGGATTATTCTGTTCCACAACTGCATTCTGGTGAAGAAAGCATATTTCATCATCTCCTCCTTTTTTGAATCCTGAAGCATCGCGACCCCGGTGGCGGACAGGGCAAAAACCGCCAGCAGAGTGACAACAGCCGGCCAGCGGCGGTTAGAATCGGCATACCGGCCGAATGCATCGGCAAGGAGGAGTGCCGACAGCAGAAGAGCGGAAGTCCAGGGCCAGAGAGGCGTGACATTGTGATAACGGTAATAATGTGTGCCGAACATAAGACGCTGGAACGGCAGGTCAGTCAGGTAAGCCGAAATGAATGCGGATGCCGCCGCGGCCGCAACGCAGGCAATGGCAAGCCTCCAATCCTTTTCGCGGCACAGTGCAGCCACGGAGAATACAATAACGGCCAGCCCGCCGCCCATAAGATAGAGCAGAATCTCCAGAGCGATTACAAGTGCATATCTGAAG
>JAZUKB010000077.1:0-2797 GCA_045643085.1 Candidatus Cryptobacteroides sp. | reverse complement strand
ACGTTCCCGAGGAACTGCTTGGCAATCACGCGTATCACCGTGTATGAAGGTATTGCCACGAGCATTCCGAACATACCGCCTATGTGTCCTGCAAAGAGGAATACGATGAAAATTTCAAGCGGATGAACCTTGACGCTGTTGGAGTAGATGAGTGGCTGATAGATTGAGTTGTCAACCAGTTGCGTGAATATGAAGATGCAGGCCAGAATCAGGATGAACGGCAGGAACCCGACGGTGAGTCCCAGCGGGGATGCGCACAGGTATCTGATTATAAGAGAGAAAGATACTCCCAGGATGCCTCCGAGAAGAGGCCCGATATAAGGTATGATGTTGAGCAATCCTGTCATAAAGGCAATGCCAAGGGAATATTTCAGGCCCATTCTTGCAATCAGAAGCAATCCTATGAAATTCAGCAGGGATACACCGAGAACTTCTATGGCAAGGCCCACGAAATATCTCGAAACGAGTTTTCCGGATTCCTCAAGCGAAGCTTTCGCCTTTTCGGAATATTTGTCTGGAATCAAGGCGGATACGATTGAGGATATCATACCGGGCTGCTTGATGAAAAAGAAGGAGATGAAGATGGTGGAGAAGATGGCGATTCCAAGGTCTGCTATGAATGATGTGACGGAGCCGACCATTGACGTGACAGTGCCTGTGGTGAACATCCCCTGAAGTTCCTGAAGGCACAGCATTTCAATCTTCAGGTTTTTGTCAACGTTGGGTACGTTGTCGACTATCCACGCATTCAGTTCGACGAACGGAGCGGAGAAATTTTTCGTCAGATTGTTCAGGTTTGCCGAGGATATGTCGCTTATCATATCGTTGACCAGAGGGACGAGCGTTGTCAAAAGGCCTGCCAGTATGCCGAATATGAAAAGAATCGACAACAGCGAGCCGAGCCATCTGGGGAAACGGTGTCCTTTTATCCTTATCTTGCACAGCAGGTCGCATACCGGGGATCCGAGCAGGGTGACCACCACGGCCAGCAGGACGTATGTGAGAACATTCTTGAACAGCCAGCACAGGCCGGCGAAGATGGCCAGATAGACAATGATAAGCACGGTATGGGCCAGATGTTCACTGTAAGTCTCTTTGCCGTGATTGTTAATCAGTTTCATCTTTTTCGACGTTACTTCAGACATTTTGGGCAAATATAGGTATATTTGTGACCATTATGAAAAAACCTCTATTTTTCCTGGCAGTTATCTGCATTCTCACAATGACAAGTTGTAAAAATGAATCTACCGGTTACGTCGGCAGATCCGATGTCCGCATCGGGAACGGAACTATGACTCCCGAGACTCTCCTTTCATTCGGCCGTCTGAGCGACCCGCAGCTCTCTCCCGACGGGAAACGCATCCTTTACGGAGTAAGCTACACCTCAATTGCCGAAAACCGTTCCTGCAGAAACCTATTCCTCTGTGATGTCGACGGCGGCAATCCTGAGCAGTTGACAAGATATTCCAAGAGCGTTTCGAATGCGCGGTGGAGCAGTGACGGAAAGAGCATCCGGTTCATTCAGGACGGGCAGATATGGGAGGCTCCGGTCAATGGAAACAAGCTTGGAAAAAGGGTTCGCCTTAGCAATGTGGCCACCGGTGTGAGTGAATTCAAGGTCTCCGCTGACGAGTCGGTCCTGATTTATGTCAGTTCAATAAAGAACAAGGCCGTCGTGGAGCCTGCTGACACCGATCCGGCACTGGACAAGGCGCAGGCATACGCCACCGAGGATCTGATGTACCGCCATTGGGACCATTGGGTTACGGAGACGCCGAGAACGTATGTGGCCGCACTGAACGGCAGTGAGATAACCCTTGACAGCAGTTTTGATATCCTTGGTTCCGATCCCTACGAACTGCCCACAGAGCCTTTCGGCGGTATTGAACAGCTGGATATCAATCCTCAGGGAAGATATGTCGCATACAGCTGCCGCAAGAAAGTCGGCAAGGAGTATGCATTCTCAACGGATACGGAGATTTACATCTATGACATAACCACCGGTTGCGAGACTGTGATTCCGATGGGCGGAGGCTATGACACCGACCCTGTCTGGAGTCCCGACGGGAAGCATCTTGCCTGGATTTCAATGGCCCGTGACGGATATGAGGCCGATCAGCAGAGACTTATGGTTGCTGACGTGACCCTTTCAGAGGCGGGTGAAGGCCAGAGTTTCGGCCTGAAGGTAGGCGGTGTCCGAGAACTTGCCGCCAGCCTTGACAGGGATGCCGCCGGAATCTTCTGGACACCCGATGGAAAGGATATTGTCTTCAATGCCCTGACGGACGGTGTGCAGGCCCTGTACTCCGTGAATGCGGAGGGCGAGCCGGCAGTGAAACGTCTGACGAAGGAGGATTGGTGGTTCGATTTCTCATCTCCTTTCGCATATCTGGCGGAGGACGGCGGATTCAAACTCCTCACTTCCTACAGTTGTATGAACTTCCCGGTGGAACTCGTTTCGGTCAGTGTCGATGCGGCTGGAAACGCCGCATATAGCCCCATAACCAACGAGAACGGACATATCCTCGGACAACTTGATGAGATAAGGCAGGAGAGTGTGCTTGTCGAAACTGTCGACCATCAGCAGATGCAGTGCTGGGTGCTCTATCCGCCTCATTTTGACGAGTCGAAGGTTTATCCCGCAATCGAGATTGTTCTGGGCGGACCGCAGAGTACAAATTCACAGGACTGGAGCTACAGGTGGTGCTACCGGCTGATGGCACAGCAGGGATATATCGTGATTCTTCCCAACCGCCGCGGTACCACAGCTTTCGGGCAGGCCTGGAAGGAGGAAATA
>JAZUKB010000076.1:0-13809 GCA_045643085.1 Candidatus Cryptobacteroides sp. | reverse complement strand
TGACTCGAGATTTTTGGCAGTGAATGTGCAAAATAAGCCATTTTTGCACATTCGTCGGCTGCCGGTGTCTCTATCCCTGGTTTAGGTTGCCTTGTTTTGCTACGAAATGACGGCCAAACGTAGCAAAATCAATGAAAAAGGGATTTGCACCTTCTGGATAAAATCCATTGGAGCAAATCCCTTTGTGGTCCCTGTAGGGCATGATCCTACGACTCCCTGATTATGAGTCAGGTGCTCTAACCAACTGAGCTAAGGGACCAGTCTTTCAACAGTGCCGACGGCCGCTCCGGTCACCGGCACTGCAAATATAGGAAATTCCTATCAGACTTTGATCTCTACTTCAACACCTGAAGGCAACTCGAGCTTCATCAATGCGTCAACTGTCTTTGCATTTGAATCATCGATGTCGAGGAGCCTGCGGTATGAATCGAGCTCGAACTGCTCGCGAGCCTTCTTGTTGACGAAGGTTGAGCGGTTCACTGTGAAGATCTTCTTGTTGGTAGGAAGAGGAATAGGTCCGTTGACCTTCGCACCCGTAGCCTTCACAGTATCCACGATCTTGGCCGCTGACTTGTCAACGAGCATATGATCGAAAGACTTGAGTTTAATTCTAATTTTTTGACTCATATCAAATAATTGTTAATAATCACTTATTCGCCATCGGACTTGAAACTGTAACCGCTCTTCTCGATAATGTCCTTCGCCATAGTGGCAGGGACTTCTGAATAGTGGTCGAAAGTCATCGTGCTCGTGGCACGTCCTGATGACAAGGTCCTGAGCACTGTCACGTATCCGAACTGCTCTGAAAGCGGAACGAATGCCTTGACGATACGGGCTCCGTTGGCTGTCGAATCCATCGCAACGATCTGTCCGCGACGACGGTTCAAGTCACCTACTATCTCACCCATATAATCCTCCGGTGTCACTACCTCGAGACTCATAATAGGCTCGAGAAGCACCGGCTTGCACTTAGGGCAGGCGTGGCGGAAAGCCATACGCGCAGCAAGCTCGAACGAAAGCTGATCTGAATCCACCGGATGGTATGAACCATCAAGAAGGGTGACCTTGAGGGACTGGACTTCATATCCTGCAAGCACGCCATTTGCCATAGCGGACTCGAATCCCTTCTGTACGCAAGGAACGAATTCCTTAGGTACGTTTCCTCCCTTGACCTGATTGTCGAACTGGAGACCAACGGCTCCTTCGTCGGCAGGTTCGATCCGTACGATGATATCAGCGAATTTACCACGTCCACCAGTCTGTTTCTTGAATACTTCGCGATGCTCTACAGCTCCCGTGATAGCTTCCTTGTAGTTGACCTGCGGAGCGCCCTGGTTGATTTCCACACCGAATTCACGGCGGAGACGGTCAACGATGATATCAAGGTGAAGCTCACCCATACCGCTGATGACTGTCTGGCCTGTCTCGGCGTCTGACTTGACCGTGAAGGTTGGATCTTCCTCGGAAAGTTTTGAAAGCGCTATCCCGAGCTTGTCAAGGTCAGCCTGAGTCTTCGGCTCGACAGCTATACCGATGACAGGATCAGGGAATTCCATTGACTCGAGGGAGAACTTGCGGTCCTCGGCGCAGATGGTATCACCTGTGCGGAGATCCTTGAAGCCCACTGCAGCACAGATGTCACCCGCTTCAACAAAATCAATCGGATTCTGATGGTTCGAATGCATCTGGTACAGACGGGCAACTCTCTCCTTCTTGCCTGAACGCGTGTTCATCACATACGAACCGGCGTCAAGATGTCCTGAGTATGCTCTGATGTATGCAAGTCTTCCGACAAAAGGATCAGTCGCAATCTTGAACACAAGACCGCAGAACGGAGCTTCAGCCTTAGGCTCAAGCTCGATATCCTGATTGGCGGCAAGGTTTGTAGCTTTTGTCGTGCCGATGTCAAGAGGTGACGGGAGATAGCGCATCACTGCGTCAAGGAGGAACTGTACACCCTTGTTCTTGAATGAGGAGCCGCAGCAGGCAGGTACAATCTGCATTGAGATGGTACCCTTTCGTATTGCAGCGATGATTTCCTCCTCACTGAGAGAATTCGGATCCTCGAAATATTTATCCATAAGCTTGTCATCGCACTCGGCTGCGGACTCGACGAGTTTGTCCCTCCAGAATGCAACGGCATCCTGCATATCGGCAGGAATCTCTCCGTATTCGTAATTGACCAGTTCCTCACCGCCATTGTAATAAATGGCCTTACGGGAAATGAGGTCAACTATTCCCTCGAACTTCTCCTCCGCCCCGATTGGAAGGCAGACTGGAACTGCTGTGGCCCCGAGTTTGGTTTTGATCTCCTCGACACAAGCGAGGAAGTCAGCGCCGACGCGGTCCATCTTGTTGACATAGGCAATCTTCGGAACTCTGTACTTGTCTGCCTGTCTCCATACGGTCTCGGACTGAGGCTGTACCCTTCCGACAGCACAGAAAGTAGCGATAGTACCGTCCAGAACACGGAGAGAACGCTCCACTTCGACAGTGAAATCCACGTGGCCCGGAGTATCTATCAGGTTGATCTGATATGTCTCTCCTGCATAATGCCAGAATGCTGTGGTGGCGGCAGAAGTGATGGTGATACCTCTCTCCTGCTCCTGGACCATCCAGTCCATTGTGGCTGCACCCTCGTGTACCTCACCGATCTTGTGGGTCTTTCCGGTGTAGTAAAGTATTCGCTCAGATGTGGTGGTCTTACCGGCATCGATGTGAGCCATGATGCCGATGTTTCGTGTGAATCTGAGGTCTCTTTTAGTCATCTAACTAACCAAAATATTGACTAAAAACGGAAATGTGCGAAGGCCTTGTTTGCCTCTGCCATCCTGTGCATATCCTCCTTACGCTTGAAGGCACCACCTTCATTGTTGTAAGCAGCGATGATCTCAGCACAAAGTTTCTCTGCCATTGAGCGGCCGGAACGCTTGCGGGCGAAGTTTATCATATTCTTCATAGAAAGTGAAACCTTCCTCTCCGGACGCAACTCAGTAGGCACCTGGAAGTTGGCTCCACCGATACGGCGTGACTTAACCTCAATCTGAGGGGTCACGTTCTCGAGAGCCTTCCTCCAAATATCTAGAGGAGCCTGATCAGAATCTTTCATCTTCTCGCCTACCAAATCAATGGCATCGTAAAAAATAGAATACGCGATACTCTTCTTCCCCTGCAACATAATGTTGTTCACGAACTGTGTTACACTTGTGTCGTGAAACTTAGGATCAGGAAGTAGAATCCTTTTTCTAGGCTTAGCTTTTCTCATTGTTTTGAAAAAATTAAAGTTAATACTCCTTCAGACTTACTTTGGCCTCTTGGCTCCATAGAGAGAGCGGGACTGGGTCCTTCCCTCTACGCCAGCGGTATCCAAAGCTCCTCTAAGGATGTGGTAACGTACACCAGGCAGGTCCTTTACACGACCTCCGCGGACAAGCACGATTGAGTGCTCCTGGAGATTGTGACCCTCACCCGGGATGTAGGCATTGACCTCTTTTGTGTTTGTGAGACGTACACGAGCAACCTTACGCATAGCTGAGTTAGGTTTCTTAGGTGTGGTTGTGTACACACGCAAGCATACGCCACGCTTCTGAGGACAAGAATCCAACGCACGAGATTTTGACTTGATTTCAATAACCTCGCGTCCTTTGCGAACCAATTGTTGAATTGTTGGCATAAGTGTTTGTAAATCTGTTGTTTAAAAAAGCCCCGAAAAATCGGGGCTGCAAATATAGTAAAAATTTGGTTATCAACAAAGTTATCAACAGCCAATTAGCGGAAGTTTGCAAACTCCACATCCTTGTCTGCACGTGCCTTGAGGGCCGGATCCTTCTTGATAGCGGAATCGAGATTCGTTTTCACTCCCTGGGCGTCTCCCTTGCGCGCAGCTATTACGGCACGGAGATAATCAGCCTTTGCACACTTGCAGGTAAGTGCTTCCTGGGCAGCATCGATATCGCCGACGAGAAGGTTGGCCACTGCGGCGTTGAGACCCTTCGCTCCCTTGACAGCCTCGGCATAGTTGCCTTGAAGGATATCTATTGTAGCGATGTTCGCTTTTGCCGCTTCGGTACCGGACTTCTTGAAAAGGTTGAGAGCCTCATCATACTTTCCGTCCCTCATCGCAATCACACCCTTGAGATTCTGTGCATCGGCATCGTTGGCATCAACCCTGCCGAGGTATGACTTCGCAACGTCCGTCTTGCCATTACTCAGGGCAAGGGCGGCGAGATCGTAAAGTGCTGTCTGGGAATTGAACCTGTCAGCCACATACCTGTAAAGGATTTCCTTGCGACCTGCATCTTCCGTGATGGCAGCAACGTGAAGGATGCTGACCTCGTCAAGATTGTTCAGATGCTCTTCAGCCAGTTTGCGGAGCTCCTCGTCGGAATAGTTCTGGTATTCACCTGTGGTAATGAAACGTGCACGACGAAGTTCAGGGAACACTTTCGCCTTGAGTTCCGTGAAAATCTGTGACATGTTGCGGATCTCGCTTTCGCGCACTGCAGGGTCACTGTACATAGAAAGCACACGAAGGATAAGATCTTTGTCCTCTATGTTGGATGCTGCGACCGCTTCACGGAATCCTTCCCAGTCCTGTCCGATGCTCCTGATTTCGGTCTCGGTAATGTCCATTCCCTTTGCAATCTTCTCCCAAGCCTGCTCTGCGGAACCGGCACGCTTGTCGGAAAGTTTTGCATTGTATGATGCACCTCCCTCAGGTGATGCATATGCCACGATCTGTGTCCCGGTGATTGTAACCCTGTCGTTGGACTTCATTTCATCAAGGGCTGACTGGAGGTTTTTGATGGACTTTGACTTGAGCTCCTTGCTCTTTACGTTGGCAGAATTCACATCGTAGAGAATCTGCCCTTCGGTGGTCATCTTGATGACGTCCTCATAAGTGTCGGCCTTGTATCCGAACGCTCCGTCCGTCTCAGCAAGACTGCAGGTGGTGTTCACACCATCCGCAACCTTGATGGCAGGAATCACGATTGTCTTGCTCTTGTAGGAGGCAACTCCGCGCAACTCCAGCACGGACTTCTCCATCCCCTCCACGAAATCAAATGAGAAACTCTCTGTAACCTTGCTTCCGAACGGGTATATGACCTTGTTGTTGTCCTTCACCTTGGATCCCTGATATTTGAAAGGCTGAGCCGCTGCCTCGCCTCCTTCGTAAACAAGTACCGGGGTCACGACCAACGTGGCCTTGGGGTTGAAATAATACTCAGGATATGTAACTGCAATGGTAACCGGCACCTTTCCGGCCACCTCGGCAAGCACCTCAGGAACGCAGTCTACTGTGATCCCGTCAGTATTTTTCATCTTTTCGAAATTCGAACATCCGGAAACGGAAACCGCCAGCACGGCGATTGACAAATAATATAAAACCTTTTTCATATTGTTATTTATTAATTATTTTCTTCATCCCTTCAAAAAAGGGACCGACAAACAAAGATAAAGAAAAATCGTTAACTTTGTGCGAATATGGATACTCAGGAACTCCAAAAGCTGAAGAACAAATATGACATCATCGGAAATGATGCATCTCTCAACCGCGCGCTTGAGATTGCCCTGGCCATCGCACCCAGGGATCTCACGGTACTCATTACCGGGGAAAGTGGTGTCGGAAAGGACATCATTCCACGAATCATACACCAGAACAGTCCCAGAAAAACAGGCAAATATCTGCCGATAAACTGCGGTGGACTTCCTGAAGGGACCATAAATTCCGAGCTTTTCGGCCACGAGAAAGGATCGTTCACGGGCGCCACGGACAACCGAAAGGGATATTTTGAGGAAGCCAACGGAGGGACGATTTTTCTGGATGAGGTGGGAGAACTTCCCGCTTCGACCCAGGCTATGCTGCTGAGGGTACTTGAGACCGGGGAGTATATGAAAGTGGGATCTTCGAAGGTCGAGAAGACCGATGTCAGGGTAATCGCCGCCACGAACGTCAATCTGCCGTACGCGGTCGCCCAGGGCAAATTCAGGGAAGACCTGTATTACAGATTGAACACGATTCAGATAAAAATGCCTGCCCTGAGGGAGCGCAAGGAGGATATCTATCTGCTATGGCGGAAATTCACTGCCGACTTCTCCGAGAAGTACAACCTCTGCAAGGTCGCTCTGAACGTGGATGCCATATCGATGCTGACATCCTACCGCTGGCCGGGGAATATCCGCCAGCTCAAGAACGTCGCGGAGACGGTGGCCTCCCTCGAATCAAAACCTGTAACCCCTCTGAGTGAGAAGGTAGAGCTCAACGCAGAAGCTCTCGCCAAATATATCCCAAACGAGAAGGATACGATGATTCCTGCGACATCCACCTTGTCCGGATCAGGTATGAGTGAATCAGACAAGCAGATGATAATCAAGGCTCTGCTGGATCTCAAGCAGGAGGTTGACGACTTGCGCAGGCAAGTGGAAGGCGGCTTCCAGGCCGCTCCTGTCACCCCGAAGATAGTGGAGACCACCAAGGCCGAGTCGGAGCCTGAAAATCCTGTCGCTCCGAGTGCCGAAGATTTCTCAATCAAGAAAGCCAATGACGACCTTATTGAGAAAGCTCTAGCCAAGCACGGAGGGAAGGTCAAACCTGCCGCCGAGGAACTTGGAATCTCCGAAAGGACCATATACCGGAAACTGGCTGAAAGAAAGACAAAATGAAAAGATTCCTGATTATAATCGTTGCGGCCCTATGCGTTGGTGCGTGCGGGATATATTCTTTCTCCGGCACGTCCATACAGCCGGACGTCCAGACCATTACGATCAATTTTATCGAATACAAGGCACAAAGAGTCAATCCTTCACTCAGCAATGACCTCACGGAGGCGCTCAAGGAGCAGTTCAGGAAAATGACCCGGCTCGAGCAGGTTGAAATGGACGGAGATATGGAAGTCTCCGGAGAAATCACCGGATACGAGGTGGCCGCCACTGCCGTGACCGCAAACGAGGTCGCCGCGCAGAACAGGCTCACCGTCACCGTGAAGATTTCTTTCCAGGACAAGAAATATCCTGAGGAGGATTTTGACTCCAAGTCTTTCTCCGCGTATGCCGACTATGACTCCTCCAATTCACTGGACGCTGTCGAGTCCGCCCTTTGTCAGGAGATTGTCGATAAACTCGTGGAAGATATCTTCAACGCCTGTGTAGCACAATGGTAGACAACATCAAGATAAAACAGCTCAACATCGAGGAACTTCTGGGCGTCGTGGACCTGTATCCGTGGTATGGGGGCGCCAGAAAGGAACTCTGTGAAAGGATGACGGCTATGGGAGCCTGCAGCGGATCCCAATATGCCGAGTCAGCCCTGTATGTCTGTTCCCGTAAGATCATCTATGACTTGATGCGGAAGGGACGGGATATCGACTATTCCGACACCACTGTCGGGGATATGATGAAAGAGTCCGCCGAGAAGAGGATTGTGGTCGTTGGAGGAGACTATTTCTCACAGTCGCAGTACAATGAGGTCCGCAAGGGGGACGACAGCATTTTCCCAGGATTCGCATCCAGGGATGACCGGGACGTAAAGGCCATCGAGCTGGAGGACGATGATTTGGGGGATTTCTGCACCGAGACGCTTGCCCAGATATACGCTGAACAGGAATATTACGACAAGGCAAAAGAGATTTATTCGAAACTAATTTTGCGATATCCGGAAAAAAGTGTTTACTTTGCAGCCCTTATAGAAAATTTGGATAATAATAATCAGTAGAATATGAACGCAGTATTTACAATTTTGACCGTCCTCGTCATCATTGCTGCCATCCTGCTCGTCGCAGTGGTATTGCTTCAGAATGGCAAGGGAGAAGGTATGGCCAGCAACTTCGTAGCCGGAAACCAGACTTTCGGTGTACGCCAGACAGCTGACATCCTTGAGAAGATTACCTGGGGTCTCGTGGCATTCATCCTCGTTGTTTCTGTAGTAGCATCATTCACCACCGGAACAAACGGAACAGGCATCGACGTGACCAACAAGATCGAAAATTCAGCATCAACCGAGCAGCCGGCATTCCCTACGGCTCCTATCCAGCAGGATGCTCCTTCAACTGAGATTCCTGCCGCAGAAATACCTGCAACGGCTGAATAAGTCATTGACTCCTATCGACACGATATAAAAAAGGTGCGGAAAATTCCGCACCTTTTTTAGTTTTTCAGCACCGTGGCCCCGTCGACGGAATCGACAGTGATCGCCGATTCCTTGTGAATCCTTCCTTCGAGAATTTCTCTGGCCAGCTGATTGACCAGTTCCCTCTGAATCAGCCTTTTGACAGGACGGGCTCCATATTCGGGGTCGTATCCGTTTTCGACCATATCGTCTTCGAAAGCCTTCGTGAAGCCAAGGCTGACATTATCCTCGGACAACTTCTTTCGCAGTTCCTCCATCTGAATCCGGACTATCTCACGGATGTTCTCCTTTGAAAGGGAGTCGAACATTATCGTTTCGTCTATCCTGTTGAGGAACTCGGGACGCATTCTCATTCGCAGTTCCTCTTCCTTGAGGTTTGAGGTCATTATGAGGATTGTATTCTTGAAATCGACCGTCCTTCCCTTGTTGTCCGTCAGCCTTCCGTCATCAAGGACCTGCAGCAGGATATTGAACACATCTGTGTGCGCCTTTTCTATCTCATCGAGAAGAACTACGGAATAAGGCTTGCGTCTTACCGCTTCAGTAAGTTGCCCCCCTTCGTCGTAACCGACATATCCCGGAGGCGCTCCTATGAGCCTGCTGACGGTGTGGCTTTCCTGATATTCGCTCATATCAATACGGGTCATCATCGTCTCGTCATTGAAAAGGAACTCGGCCAGGGCCTTGGCAAGCTCCGTCTTGCCCACTCCGGTTGTGCCCAGGAAAAGGAAGGAACCTATAGGTCTATGCTCGTTGCTCAAGCCCGCACGGGAACGCCTTACGGCATCCGATACCGCCTGAATGGCCCTATCCTGCCCTACGACCCGTTTGTGAAGGGATTCTTCCATACGCAGGAGCTTCTCCTTCTCGCTCTCCAGCATCCTGTTCACCGGGATTCCTGTCCATCTGGCCACAACTTCCGCTATGTCTTCCGGAGTCACGGATTCGGTGATGATTGGGTCCTTTATAGCAGCCTGTCTGGCAGTCAGTTCATCTATCCTTGCCTGTGCGGAAGCTATCTTTCCATATCTGAGCTCCGCCACCTTGCCGTAGTCCCCCGACCTTTCAGCTATGCCGGCCTCACGCTTGAGGTCCTCTATTTCCTGACGTTTGTCATTGAGTTCGGTCACTATTCCTTTCTCCTCATTCCATTTCTTTTCCAGGCCTTCCTTCTGTGACTTCGCTTCTGAAAGTTCCTTGTCAATCTTCTCACTCTTGAGGGAAGTCCCCTCCCTCTTGATTGCTTCCTTCTCTATCTCCAGTTGGCGTATCCTGGAATTCAGGTCATCGATAGGCTCCGGGACTGAATTCATCTCAAGCCGGAGCTTTGACGCGGCCTCATCCACCAGGTCGATGGCCTTGTCCGGAAGGAACCGATTGTTGATATATCTGTGGCTGAGATTTACGGCCGCAATCAGGGCATCGTCTTCGATGCTGACACGGTGATGGTTTTCGTATTTCTCTTTGAGTCCCCTCAGGATGGCTATTGATTCAGCCGGAGACGGTTCATCCACCATCACTTTCTGGAAACGTCTTTCAAGCGCCTTGTCCTGCTCGAAGTACTTCTGATACTCGTCGAGAGTTGTGGAACCGATAGTTCTGAGTTCCCCTCGCGCGAGCGCAGGCTTTAGTATATTGGAAGCGTCCATGGCTCCGTTGCTGCGGCCCGCTCCGACAAGAGTATGTATCTCGTCTATGAAAAGTATTATCTCACCGTCAGACTCGACGACTTCCTTCACGACACCCTTCAGCCTCTCTTCGAACTCTCCCTGGTATTTTGCTCCGGCTATCAGTGCACCCATATCCAGAGAGAACACCTTGCGGCTTTTCAAGTTCTCAGGCACCTGTCCGTTGACTATCTTTGTAGCGATTCCCTCGGATATCGCTGTCTTGCCGACACCCGGTTCGCCAACGAGGATAGGGTTGTTCTTCGTCCTTCGGCTAAGAATCTGCAGAACCCTACGTATCTCCTCGTCCCGACCTATGACGGGGTCAAGTTTCCCTTTTGCCGCACGGTCGTTGAGATCCACGGCATATTTGTTCAGAAATTCATACTTGTTTTCCATAATAAGTTCCGTTTCCCGGACCACGTGCAACATATATTCCACTGACAAATTGTCAGCAAGAAAATAAAACCACAAAATTTTGGAGATACGAATTTTCTCTCTATATTTGCAGTCCCAACGCGGAAATAGCTCAGTTGGTAGAGCGCAACCTTGCCAAGGTTGAGGTCGCGGGTCCGAGCCCCGTTTTCCGCTCAAATGCAACAAGCCGCCCTTTTCAGGACGGCTTGTTACTTATTTATTTGTCAGTTCTAGACTTCCACCGCGGTGTCAAACTCTTTGAGGAAACGCATATCGTTCTCGAAATAGTGGCGGAGGTCGTTGCCCCTCCATTTGAGCATCGCGATACGCTCAAGACCCATTCCGAACGCGAAACCGCTGTATTTCTTCGAATCGATGCCGCTTGCTTCCAGCACGTTCGGGTCAACCATACCGCAACCGAGGATTTCAAGCCAACCGGTACCCTTGCAGATATTACAACCCTTTCCGTGGCAGATGTTGCAACTAACATCGACCTCTGCGGAAGGCTCCGTGAACGGGAAGTATGAAGGACGCATACGTATCTGAGTTTCCGGACCGAACATCTCGCGGGCAAACAGCAGGATGGCCTGCTTGAGGTCTGCGAAGGTCACGTTCTCATCGATGTACAAACCCTCCACCTGGTGGAAAATACAATGGGCACGGGCGCTGATGGCCTCATTCCTGAACACACGGCCCGGGCATATGACCCTGATAGGAACGTGCATGCTCTCCATCGCACGGACCTGGACGCTGGACGTATGTGTACGGAGCAGAAGAGGATTAGGATGACCTGCAGAAACGAAGAATGTGTCCTGCATATCCCTCGCCGGATGATTCGGCGGGAAGTTGAGGGCTTCGAACACGTGATAGTCATCCTCCACTTCCGGTCCCTCTGCAACATCATAGCCGAACTTCCTGAAAATATCGACTATCTCCTGACGTACAATGCTGACCGGGTGACGGGAACCGAGTTCGAATGAATCACCGGGCATTGAGAGATCTTGCTTCGGCCCGTCGTTAGTATCAGCTTCGCCTATCGTCGCCTTCAGTTCGTCTATCCTGGCCTGCGCTGTCTGCTTGAGTTCATTGAGAGTGCGGCCGAACTGGGCCTTCATATCTTTGTCGAAGGTGCGGAATTCGTCAAAAAGGGCCGTAATCTCTCCCTTCTTGCCGAGGAATCTCACCCTGGCATCCTCAACATCCTTCTGTGTCTTGCACTTGAGTTCGCCTATCTCGGCGAGAACTTTTTCTATATCTTCCTTTTTCATATTCTACCTCTGTTTCTTGGCAGCACGCTTGTCTCTTGCTTTCTTGTCCCTTGATCCGCCCTGCTTGAGATACTTTTCCCACTGGTCATCGTTGAACACCTTGCGGAACGCATTGTATATGTTTTCGTTCCACTTATCCTGGATATCCGCATACAGGTCGATATTCCTGGCTCCACCACTGCTCAGATTGTCAAATTCCTTCTGCATCGCATTGCAGTCGTGTGTCAATATGGAATCGACATAGAATACCTGCCAATCTTCAAGATCAAGGTCTTCCGCATACCTGTTCACACGCTCCTGGATGGATTCGTACAATTTCTTTTCTCTTTCCTCCGGGCTCATCTGCTGCTGTTGGGCGAAAGCCCCTGCAGAGAAGAAAAGCATTAGCAATACAGAATAAAATTTCATAGATTTGTAAATCATAGCCTACAAATTTAATAATTAAAATGAGAAAATTCGCATACGCTCTTCTGGGACTCTGCCTTTTGGCCCAAATTGATTCCGACGCCTGCACGAACATTATTATTACCAAGGGAGCCAGCTCGGACGGATCCTGTATGGTTTCTTACGCCGCGGATTCACACTGGCTTTTCGGTGAACTGTATTTCCATCCGGCCGCCGACTGGAAAGCCGGAGCGAGGCTGCCTATCACCGAATGGGATTCGTTCAAACCTCTCGGGGACATCGAACAGGTTGCCCACACTTATCAGACGGTTGGGAATATGAACGAGCACCAGCTGATAATAGGAGAGACCACCTGGGGAGGAAGGGTGGAGCAGATGGACCCGGCCGGGATAATGGACTATGGCAGCCTTATTTATATTACTCTCCAAAGGGCAAAGACGGCACGTGAAGCCATAGAGACAATCGTATCACTGGCAAACAGATATGGATACCCTTCCGAAGGGGAGACATTCTCCATAGCAGACACGCAGGAGGCCTGGATTATGGATCTGGTCGGAAAGGGCCCGGACAACAAAGGTATCGTCTGGGTGGCAAGAAGGATTCCTGACGGATATATCTGCGCCCACGCAAATCAGGCGCGCATCACGCGCTTCCCGTTGGACGACCCTGAAACCCTCTATGCCCCTGATGTCATAAGTTTCGCCCGCGAAAAAGGATGGTTCGACGGGAAAGACGAGGATTTCAGCTTCCGTGAAGCATACTGCCCGATCGATTTCGGCACGGTAAGGGGATGCGATGCAAGGGCCTGGTCGGCATTCAACATTCTTTGCGACGGCAGTTTCACTTATGAAGAGAACGGCGCTGAAGTCACAAAGCCTGCAGGAGAATGGCTTGATTACGCTATGGGATATGACCTGCAGGGGGAAATGCCTCTCTGGGTGAAACCATCCAGGAAGATAACGGTCAAGAACGTGGCCGACGTGATGAGAGACCATTTCGAAGGAACACCTATGGATATGCGTACGGATATCGGAGCAGGCGGCAATGCCTGTCCTTACCGCTGGAGGCCGATGGAGTTTAAATACGAGGGCAAGACCTATGTGAATGAACGCGCGATAGCTACCCAGCAGACCGGTTTCTGGTTCGTCGCCCAGGCACGTGGTTTCCTGCCTGACGAGGTGGGAGCACTGATATGGTTCGGCTGCGACGATGCTGCGACGTCATACCTCACCCCTATATATGCCAACATCACCGAAGTTCCCGAGTGTGTGAGGGTAGGTAACGGGGATCTGCTGCACTATAGTGCGACCTCTCAATTCTGGATGTGCAACAGGGTCACGAACGCCTGCTACAGGATGTATGACCAAATGGAGCCGGTGGTACGCGGTAAGGCTGACAGTTTTGAGAACAGTCAGATGTTTGAACTGGTACCTGCAAACGATGCAAAGGCCGCGGAACTCCTCAGTCGCGGCAAAAGGAGCAAGGCCATCAAACTTCTTACCGAATATAGCCTACAGACGGCTCAGAAGCAATTCGAAGACTGGACCAAACTGGAAGAGACCCTGCTCGTGAAATTCATTGACGGCAACGTGAAAGCACAGAATGAAGACGGCTCATTCAAGCATTCCGTATATAATGAAGGCACTCCGGACGGGCTTACCCAGCCGGGCTATACAGAAAAATGGAAAGAGGCTGTCGCCAGGGACCACGGTGACATTCTTGAATGCAGGTAGCATTCCTACGCACCAAAGGTATTGCAAAACAAAAAATTGTTGTATCTTTGTCGTCCCATTTGGTACACCGAATGAGTGAGATTGGAAGGGTGGGTGAGTGGCTGAAACCACCGGTTTGCTAAACCGACGTACGGGTCATACTGTACCACGAGTTCGAATCTCGTCCCTTCCGCTGATATGAGGCTGACCAAAAA
>JAZUKB010000075.1:0-4109 GCA_045643085.1 Candidatus Cryptobacteroides sp. | reverse complement strand
GTACGTCCGTCAGCTCCTGCGAAACTCATTCCGTTTCCTCCGTAAGGTGAAAGCCTTGTCACATCAGTGATGCTCCTGCTTACAGTAGGAAGGGATGTAATCTGGGCGTTGTTGATGTTCGTAGCGGCACCTGTCTTCTCTGTTGAGAATTTGGATGCGGCCTCCGAAATCACGATTGCCTGCTCGAGCATCTCGCTGTCGTCCCTGAGGGCCACATTGAGTGAATAAGGCTCTGCAAGGATAAGAGTGACGTCGGTGTAGGTCACAGACTGATATCCGAGACAATCCACCCTGATCTGGTAAGGGCCGCCCGGGCGCATACCGTTGATAAAGAACTGACCCTCCTCATTGGCCACTGCATAATACTGTGAACCTGAAGGGGTGTGGACGGCGATGACGGTCGCTCCGGGAACTGATTCTCCTCTGGAGTCGGCAATCCTACCATTCATAGAAGATGTCGTGATCTGCGCGTAGGCAGACACAACAAAAGCCATTGCTGTCAGTGTTGACAACAGGAACTTAAATAGTTTGTTCATAATAGTGATATGTAACTAAAAATAAGATTGTTTTTCTCACGTTAAACAACTCGCAAAGTTACCTCTAATGGGTGGTAACTTTGCATTAAGTTATCAACAAATTATTAACAGGAAAATGTTTCCACTACTACTAAACCGGCCGCAAAGATACTCCGCGTTTTAGAGATTACAAAATATATTTATAACTTTGCGCCCGGAATATACAGGTGGACAGATTTGAATGCTTGCAACCACCTCTAAAAAATGCTAAAAATGAAAAATACCTATCTCTTCACTTCAGAGAGCGTCTCTGAAGGACATCCGGACAAAGTAGCCGATCAGATCTCTGATGCCATCCTTGACGAATTCCTGCGTCAGGACCCCGAGTCCAAAGTAGCTTGTGAAACCTTCTGCACGTCAGGACTTGTCATCGTCGGAGGCGAAGTCACTTCCGAGCACGCCTACGTCGATATTCCGCAGGTTGTCCGGAAGGTCATAACCCGTATCGGATATACAAAGGCTGAATATGGTTTCGACGCTTCATCCTGCGGAATCATTTCGACCATACACGAGCAGAGCGCCGACATCCACCGCGGTGTCGTCAGGGAGAATCCTGACGAACAAGGCGCCGGAGACCAGGGAATGATGTTCGGATATGCCTGCAGGGAGACAGAGGAGTATATGCCTCTTGCGCTTGCCCTTTCACACCGCCTGCTCAAGGTTCTCGCCGACATACGGCACAACCACGCCGAAAAGATTCCTTATCTCAGGCCCGATGCAAAGGCCCAGTTCACCATCGAATATGATTCCCTGACCAGAAAGCCGCTCAGGGTCCATACCATAGTGCTTTCGACACAGCACGACGAGTTCGCGACAGATACCGTCATGCACGCCAGGATAGAAAGGGACGTACGTGAAATCGTGATTCCGGAATTGGTTGCCGGCCTGCCGCAGGAGACCGCAGCCCTTTTCAAGGGGGATTTCATCCTCCACGTAAACCCGACCGGCAAGTTCGTCATCGGAGGACCCGCGGGAGACACCGGACTCACCGGGAGAAAGATTATTGTTGACACCTACGGAGGTCGCGGTGCCCACGGAGGCGGAGCCTTCTCCGGCAAGGATGCATCGAAGGTGGACCGCAGTGCAGCATACGCCGCACGCTACATCGCCAAGAATATGGTTGCCGCCGACATTGCCGATGAGATGCTCGTTCAGATTTCCTACGCAATCGGCGTCGCCAGACCTGTGAGCATATTCGTCAACACGTACGGCACCTCCGGAGAATTGTCAGACTCTTACATTGCAGCAAGGATATCAGAACTGTTTGATCTCCGTCCGGCAGCCATCACACGCAAATTCGGCCTAAAGAATCCTATCTTCGAGCCGACTGCGGCATACGGACATATGGGACGCGAACCGTTCGTCAAGAACGGACTCCAGTTCTTCCCTTGGGAACTTCTGGACTCCGTGGAACTCATACGCAAATCCTTCAACAAATAAGAGATGAAAGCTTTTGGACATATTCTGGTCGTGGCTGCCGCTGCTCTGTGCACGGCTGGTTGCACCAAACCGGCGACAGATTGGACTGAGACGGAAAAAGACCTGATCAACGCGAGAGATGCCGTGATGAGAGTTCTCACCATAGACAACCCGGAAGACACGGCCGTACTGAGAGGATCCGCATCCTGGCTTTCAACGGATGACATCCTATCAAAGGAATATTCCCGTCTCGCCGGGAAGATGATTTCGACCGTCACCTCCCCTGAGCAGGATGGAGTCGGCATAGCAGGCCCCCAGGTGGGCATATCACGGCGCATAGTAGCAGTGCAGAGGATGGACAAGGAAGGGGAACCGTTCGAAGTCTATCCGAACATCTCCATCGTTGGGACGAGGGGAGACAAGGTATCAGGTCCGGAAGGCTGCCTTTCCGTTCCCGGCAAGAGGGGCGAAGTCAGCAGGTACCGTGACATTGACATAAAATACACCTCGACCGAAAGCCTTCGTGACACTGTGGAACACATCGAAGGATTCACCGCAGTCATATTCCAGCACGAGATAGACCATCTAGTCGGAATCATTTATACCGACAAGGCCGATAGTATTTCCGGGGAATAATATTATATTTGTAAGTCCGAGGGGGCATTAGCTCAGCTGGTAGAGCGCTTGCATGGCATGCAAGAGGTCAGGGGTCCGAATCCCCTATGCTCCACAAATCTTTTCCTCAAAACCATGGACTACAAAAAACTTTCAATCAGGATTATCGTTGCACTCATCGTGATAATCCTCGTTCCTACTTGTCTGGTAAAATGCACCACCGTCGACAATTCTGAGGTGGGCATCAAGTTCAAGAAGTTCTCTCTTACCGAGCAGGGCACGCTCAAGGCCAATCCTGTTACCGGTTTCGTGTTCTACAACCCTATCACGACCGCGGTGTTCACCTACCCCGTATTTATCCAGAGAGTGGACTATGCTCCATTCAACGTTACGACGAAGGATGCGGCAATATTCTCGATGGACCCTGTACTCGCCTATCAGATCAACAGGGACAGCGCTACGGATATTTTTACGAAATACAGAAGATCCCTCAAAGATATAGAGGCGGGATATATGCGCACCTGCATATATGACGCATATCGAATCATAGCCAACAACTACAGCTCCGACGAGTTGATGGCCTCCCGTGCGAAATTCGAATCGGAAGTAAGGGCAATGCTCGACAAATCCCTCGGAACGGAAGGATTCATCGTGACTGAGTTCACTTCACAGATAACCCCTCCGGAGTCCCTTTCCAACGCCATTGAGGCCAAGAACCAGGCCATTCAGGAAAGTCTGAAGGCGGAGAACCTCATCAAGCAGGCGGAAGCGAACGCCAAAATAGAGATAGCGAAGGCCGAAGGTACAGCCAAAGCCCTCAAGATCCAGGCAGACGGAGAGGCTTATTACAACCGTACCGTCGCAGCATCCCTCAACGAATTACTCGTCCGTCAGGACGCCATCGAGAAATGGGACGGCAAGTTGCCTGAATACACCGGAGGCTCCATTCCTTTCATCAACGCCAGCGTGAACAAGTAGCCGGAATCCCGTTTCCGCCGCTACACTTCCGTCCAGTGAATCCGGACACCGCTGCGCTCCATCCCGCGAAACCAGGTCATCTGACGCTTCGCGCACTGATGGATGGCCGTTGCGAGTTTCTGCCTCATCTCATCATAGCCGAGTTCTCCCTTCAGATACAGGGTGATGAACTTGTATTCAAGTCCGTATGATATCAGCGTCTCCTCCGGAACCCCGGAGTCAAGCAGACCGCGTATCTCCTCCACCATACCCTCCTTCAGCCTGGCATCAAGACGCGAGTCGATTCTGGCGTTCCGGGTTTCCCTGTCCACCAGGGTCCCGATGAAATAGATTTCAGCAGAGTGGGGTTGGACTGCCGTTTCCTGAGAATCAGGGGAAAAGTCACCGGCAGTCCAATCCCCACTCTGCTGAAATCTATTTCATCGGGACCCTGGTGGACAGGGAAACCCGGAACGCCAGAATCGACTCGCGTCTTGATGCCAGGCTGAAGGAGGGTATGGTGGAGGAGATACGCGGTCTGCT
>JAZUKB010000074.1:0-4045 GCA_045643085.1 Candidatus Cryptobacteroides sp. | reverse complement strand
AACGGCGAACCGCCTCTCGCACGCGCCAAGAACTGGACATACAACGGATATCCTCTCGAGAAGAGCACGATGCCGGGCTTCGCCGGATCCAGCGCATATTATCTGAGATATATGGACCCTCACAACGGATCCGCCCTTGTGGACAAGGATGTCAATGCCTACTGGAAGGACGTCGACCTCTATATCGGCGGTACCGAGCACGCTACCGGACACCTTATCTATTCAAGGTTCTGGAACAAGTTCCTCTTCGACCTGGGATACATCTGCGAGGACGAGCCGTTCAAGAAGCTCATCAACCAGGGAATGATCCAGGGCCGTTCCAACTTCGTCTACAGAATCGTCGGGACCAATACCTTCGTCTCCCTCGGGCTCAAGGACCAGTATGAGACCACAGAAATCCATGTGGACGTGAACATCGTTTATAACGACAAGCTCGACACCGAGGCCTTCAAGGCCTGGAGACCTGAGTATGCCGATGCGGAGTTCATCCTCGAGAACGGCGAGTACATCTGCGGATGGGCCATCGAGAAGATGAGCAAGTCAATGTTCAACGTTGTGAACCCTGACCTTATCTGTGATACCTACGGCGCTGATACCCTGAGACTTTATGAAATGTTCCTCGGCCCTATCGAGCAGTCCAAACCTTGGGATACCAAGGGTATCGACGGCGTGAACCGTTTCCTCAAGAGATTCTGGAAGATGTTCTATGACAAGGACGGCTTCGTCGTGACCGACGAAAAGGCCTCTCCTGCCGAGCTCAAGGCACTTCACAAGCTCATCGGCAAGGAGCGCGCCGACATCGAGGCGTTCTCATACAACACTACCATCAGTGCCTTCATGATCGCTCTCAATGAGCTTTCCGCCCTTGAGTGCCACAAGCGCGAGATACTCGAACCGATGGTCATCATGCTCTCTCCGTTCGCCCCTCATATTTCAGAGGAGCTCTGGCATGCCCTCGGACATGAGGACAGCGTCACATATGCATCGTTCCCGGAATATGTCGAGGCCTATACGGTTGAGAACAACTGCACATATGCAGTGTCCTTCAACGGAAAGACCCGCTTTACCGTGGACCTCCCTAAGTCGATGTCCAAGGAGGACGTCGAAGCCGAAGTCCGTGGAATGGAGCAGACTGACAAGTATGTGGCGGGCCAGTCCATCATCAAGGTCATCGTGGTCCCTGGAAAGATCGTGAACATCGTCGTTAAATAATTCGGAATGGGCAGAAGGAAAGTATTCAGCGCTCTAAGGGATTATGTCGTACTCACTGCGGCTTGCTTCATCTTTGCATTCGCGTGGGAGGCGTTCATGATTCCTAACGGGATGTCCGCCGGCGGTATGATGGGTCTCTGCACCGTGATCCAGTATGCCACAGCGGGAATGATTCCTGCCCAGTACTCATATTTCGCTGTAAATGCCCTTCTGATTATCATTGCCGTAATTGCAATGGGCATCGGATTCGGTTTCAAGACCATCTACTGCATTGTGATGTCATCTCTGGCAATGAGCGTCATTGACAGCTGCCCTGTCCTGCACTGTATGCCGGGTGAGTTCTTCTATGTCAAAGAGACTCTGCTGATTCCCATAATCGCCGGCCTTCTGGAAGCGTTCGGCCTCGGGACCGTGCTGCGGTTCGGCGGGAGCACAGGTGGAACCGACATCATTGCGCTGATGGTGCACAAGTACTGGCCCGTATCCTTGAGCAAGGTTTTCCTTTTCTCAGATCTTGCGATTGTCACCCTTCTGCTTTTCCTGCCGGACAAGTCTTTCGGTGACATGGTGTACGGTATTGTGGAAATCGTGTCCTTCTCCCTTGTCATCGATTTTGTGGTGGGAGGAAACAAATCCTCATATCAGCTGCTTGTGTTCTCGAACAAGCACGAGGATATAGCTGACCATATCATCAAGAACATGGACCGCGGAGTAACTCTGCTCAAGGCTCAGGGATGGTATACGAAGAAGGACCGCGATGTCCTCCTGATTGTCATCAACAAGAAGCAGCTGCCTTCACTTACCTCCGTGATAAAGGAGATCGATCCGCGGGCGTTCATCTCGGTATCTTCCGCCAGCAACGTGTATGGGGAAGGCTTCGAGGAGATAAAGGATGGATTCAAGAAAAGAAAAAACGAAAGTAATGACAGTGAATAAGAAACAGGTTATATCCGGCATCAAGGAGTATTTGATGCTTATCCTGGGAATATTGCTGTATGTCACCGGATGGACTGTTTTCCTTGTCCCGAACAACCTTATCGGCGGAGGCGTGACAGGTGCGGCATCCATCATCCAGTATGCGACCCATGGAGCGCTGAAGATAGGTTACACTTATTTCGCAGTTAATTCAATCCTTCTTATAGCGTCTCTTTTCACTCTAGGCAAGGGCTTCGGATCCAAGACTGTTGTAGCCATCATACTGGCCTCCGTCGGACTCAATGTTTTCCAGACCATTATTCCCGCGGACATATGCCAGACACTTGCCGTGGACAACGGAAAGCTGATGAGTGTCATAATGGGCGGCATAATGGTCGGAATCGGCATCGGAATGGCGATGTCAGCCGGCGGAAGCACCGGAGGTACCGATATCATCGCTCTGATAGTCAACAAATACAGGGGAGTATCCCCAGGCAGGATGATACTGATCATGGATGTCGTGATCATTTCCTCCTCGATCATGGTCCCTTCGTATACAGCATCCGGCGAGTTGATGTCTCTTCCGGACAAGATTGTCACAATAGTGTACGGCCTTCTGCTCATTACTATCTGCAGCACGGTCCTGGACCTGTGGCTGACAGGTTCCAAGCAGTCTGTCCAGCTCTTCATCCTTTCCAGCAAATATGCAGAGATTGCAGATGCCATCACCGCCGACCTCCACAGAGGAGTCACTGTCCTTGACGGGCAGGGATGGTATTCCAAGAATCCGACCCACGTGCTGATGGTGCTTACCAGAAAGGCCGATCTGAACATAATGCTCCGCTACATAAAGTCGATAGATCCGGATGCGTTCCTCTCGGTTTCCACCGTGACCGGAGTATACGGAAGAGGTTTCGAGTCCATCAGGCTCGGACGTCAGCGCAAGATTTCATAGCAAATCATATATTTCTTCTCCATACCCCCTGTCCGGCTGTGTCGGAGAGGGTTTTTTTATAAAATTTGGGTACCCTATGTCAAATTTATTTCATGTGCCCGAATTATGGAGGCTTTCAATCTTTGTCTGTATGCTGCTCTGTGCTCCGCTCTTTTCATTATTGATTTCATAAACAATAGAGGCACTTTCATAGCAGATGGGAAAGTCAGGATCATGGCGTGCCTTGCTGCACTGTCTGTCATGGTTCTTGATTACTTTATCAGCGGGCGCAGCCTGCCTGTTATGGATTTTGGTGCCTGTCTGGCACTTGGAGATTCGTTCCTGCTGACGCATCCCTCGTCGTTCGAGCCCGTGAGGAAACCGCTTGTCTGTATCTTTGCCGGTCAGACGCTTGCATTGATATCAGTATCGCCGTTCGTGAGCATCCTTGGAGCAGTGCCCAGGTCTGTCGTGCTGTCGTTCGTGTCAATCCTGCTGATAGCCGTCAACATTGTCCTTTGGGCCACTGACCGGTTTTCTGCTTTGAATCTTCTGATAAGGAGGACGGGCGGGATGCATTCCGTCGCCGATGCTGAGAAACTGGTCCATTCCCAGATTCTCTCCCTGCTTGTGGCATTGCTGCTCGCTTCCGGTCATATGCCGGAGAAGTGGGCTCTATGGGTAGGCGAGTGCGTTGCGCTGCTCCTGCTGGGCCTGATGTCTGTCCGTTATTATCTTTATTGTACGGGGAAAGTGGTCCTTTTCAGACGAAGGACGTCGAAGGTGGAACGGGCTCTGTCCGATTCCGTGACGGCTTCACCGGGTTGTACCGGGGAAAGCGGACTCAGCATGGAGGCTATGTATGTGAAAATCCTGGAGTATATGGAGGCGCACAGGCCGTATCTGGACGAGAAGTTCTCCCTGGCCGATATGGCGGCGGCGATAGGGACGAACAAGGCGTATGTCTCAAGGACGGTGAATACA
>JAZUKB010000073.1:0-18534 GCA_045643085.1 Candidatus Cryptobacteroides sp. | reverse complement strand
GAAAAAATATCCGTCCGCTTTTCTTGTAAAAATAGAAAACGGAGAGACTTCACAATTCAAATAAAAATCGAATTCAATTTTTCCTTGTTTTCGTGAAGGTCTGTTGGGTTTTTATCTGCAATTCGCTAATTTATAATTATTATAAATACAATCTCATTAAAAAATAGCAAGTTACAAAAATTTAAACCGTGCAATTTTCTGTGTGTCAATAATTTATAAAAATAAGTTTTTTCGTTCCCAATCCTTAATTTATGACAGAAAAAGTAAAAAAACAATAGTGAAAAAGTTTTTTTATGAAATATTTTTCCCCGAATTTTGTGACGTCAGTTTAACCTATGGATTATACACAGAAACATATCTCTGTTTGGAACAATTGTCTGCACATAATCGAGCAGATAATCGACGAACAGCAGTTCGCGACTTGGTTCAAGCCGATCAAGCCCGTGTCTTTTGTGGAGTCCACGCTGACGGTTGAAGTTCCGTCCGATTTTTTCCGGGAATATCTCGAGTCCGCCTTCCTTGATGTCATAAAAAAGACGCTCAAGAGGGAGATCGGTGCAGATGCAAGGTTGGTGTATGTGCTCCGTCCTGTTAAAGGACAGCCTGAGATGGTGCTTCCTGCCACGGAAGTCACCGTGCCTGTCAACAGGCCCGTTCAGATAAATATCTCTCACCCTGCCGAGAATCCGGGACCGTTCGTGTATCCGGGTCTGAAGAAGATCCAGATAAATCCGAGGCTGAATCCTGTCTATTGTTTCCAGAACATCATTGAAGGCGACTGCAATAAGATGGCTGTCACTGCCGGGGTCAACATATCGTTCTCTCCAGGGAAGACGCCGTTCAATCCTCTGTTCATATTCGGTGGTCCGGGGCTCGGAAAGACCCATATCGCCCAGGCGATCGGCATTGCCGTCAAGGAGAAATATCCTGACCTGATCGTACTGTATGTCACCGGAAACGAATTCAAGACACAGTATATGGATGCCGTGAACGGGCAGAACAAGCTCACGGATTTCATGTCCTTCTACAAGAAGATAGATGTCCTGATAATGGATGACATCCAGGACCTTCTCGGTCAGGGATCACAGAACGCCTTCTTCAATATATTCAATGAGCTTCATCAGACAGGCAAGCAGCTTGTGTTCACGTCCGACAGGGCTCCTGTCGACCTCCAGAATTTTGAAGAGAGATTGCTGTCCCGCTTCAAATGGGGTCTTTCCGTTGAACTGAGCCATCCTGACTATCATACGAGGCTTGATATGCTCAAGGCCCGCTGTTTCAGGGAAGGTGTATCACTTTCCGATGAGGTGCTCGAGTACCTTGCGGCACACGTCAAGACCAATTTCCGCGAGCTTGAAGGCGCATTGATAACCCTCATCGCCCACGCGACCGTGTCCCACAAGGAGGATTCCGTCGAACTTGCCGCTCAGATTACGGAGAAGATTGTCGGGGAGGAGAAGAACGATCTGAGCATCGACAGGATACAAAGGTCCGTCTGCGAATATTTCAACATCAGCAGGGACGAGCTTGTTTCAAAGTCCCGTCGCAGGCAGATAGTACAGGCCAGACAGATAGCGATGTATCTGTGCCGCAACCTCATAAGCAACTGTTCGCTCTCGTCGATCGGCGCAGAGATAGGCGGCAAGGACCACGCTACGGTGCTTCACGCCTGCAGTACGGTCTCCGACCTCATGTCAACCGACAGGGTGTTCAAGAAATATGTGACCGACCTTGAGTCGAGTCTGAATCCTTCAATATGAAAATAGCTCCGTCAATATTGGCAGCTGATTTTCTCAATCTCGGAAGGGACATCGAGTTGTTGAACAATCAGGCTGATATAATCCATCTCGATGTGATGGACGGTACTCTTGTGCCAAACATCTCATTCGGCTTCTCCGTCATCGATCACGTGTCAAAAGTCGCCAGGATTCCTATGGATGCACACCTGATGGTGGTTCATCCCGAACGCTGGTTCGAAAGACTGGCAAAGGATGGAGTCTCAATGGTCAGTTTCCATCTGGAAGCCGCCGGCCGCAACACTTCGAAATTTATTGACACGATACATTCCCTCGGAATGAAAGCTGGAGTTGCCATCAATCCCGACGTTCCGGTGGAGAAACTTTTCAAATATGTCGGCAAAGCCGATTATTTCCTGATTATGACAGTGTTCGCCGGATTCGGAGGACAGAAATTCATATATGAGAGCCTCGACAGGGCCAAAAGGCTAAGTGACGAGATTGATTCCAGGGGAGCATCTTCACTGATAGAAGTTGACGGCGGAGTGAGCCTTGACAATGCACTGTCATTGAAGGAATCAGGCGTCGATATCCTGGTTGCCGGCAGCACAGTTTTCCGTTCCGATGACCCTGCGGCCACGATAAGGGAGCTGCAGGCTGTCTGAAAACGTTATCCCAATTCTTCTTGCATAGATGGAATATCCGTCCGGGCGTCTGCCCCTGGCGGATATTTTCATTCCAATCAGTTGATACTTATGTCTGTCACTTCTCGCATTGGTGTCATTTTTGTTGTATATTTGCATAGTATACCAATGAAATTTCACTTTTGAATATGAACAAACAAAACAATAAGGATAAAAAGGACAAGAAGCAGCAGAAGACAAAGGTCGTACGGATAAATCTTTCCTGGCTGTATCTGCTCCTTATCCTGGGAATAGGCTGGATGCTTTTGAGCAACAAGGGAGCAGCCGCACAGAAAATAGAGTGGGCCCAGGTGCAGCAGATGTTCGTTGATGGCGACATCAAGGACATCCATTTTGTAAGGAACGACTACAAGGGCACGATAACTGTCAAGCCTGAAAAACTTGGCAAGTATGCGGCAATGTTCCCCGGTGGGGAAGTGCCGAAGAGCTCGCCTCATTTCTTCTTCCTCGTATCAGGCAGTTTCGACGCCGAGCACGAGTTTCAGGCCTTGAACGAACAGCTTCCTGAAAATGCACAGGTCAAGGTCTTTATGGAAAATGCCACAAAGGTATGGTCGAACGTAATGGAATGGCTGTTCCCGCTGGTTCTTCTCATTCTTTTCTGGATCTTTATGTTCCGTGGATTCAGCAAGAATATGGGCGGTGGAGGTCCAGGCGCCGGTGGAATGAATCCGTTCAATGTCGGCAAGGCACAGGGAAAGCTTACTGACAAGAACAAGGTGAACGTCACATTCAAGGATGTTGCGGGACTTTACGGTGCAAAGGAGGAAGTGGTGGAAATCGTGGATTTCCTTAAGAATCCGAAGAAATACACTGCACTTGGCGGTAAGATACCTAAAGGCGCGCTTCTTGTCGGCCCTCCGGGAACAGGAAAGACACTCCTGGCCAAGGCCGTGGCCGGTGAAGCCGATGTGCCGTTCTTCAGTATGAGCGGCTCCGATTTTGTCGAAATGTTTGTGGGCGTGGGCGCAAGCCGTGTGCGTGACCTTTTCGCTCAGGCGAAGGAGAAGGCCCCGTGTATCGTGTTTATCGACGAGATTGACGCTGTCGGCCGTGCCCGTGGCAAGAATGCGGGATTCTCCGGCAACGACGAGCGGGAGAACACGCTCAACCAGCTTCTTACGGAGATGGATGGATTCGGCACCAACAGCGGTGTGATAGTACTTGCAGCCACCAACCGTGCGGACATACTTGACAAGGCACTTATGAGGGCGGGACGCTTTGACCGCCAGATACACGTCGACCTGCCGGAGCTCAAGGAGAGAGAGGAGATATTCAAGGTACACCTCAAAGGCCTGAAGGTCGCGGAGGATTTTGATGTCGAGTTCATGTCCAAGCACACTCCGGGATTCTCTGGAGCGGACATCGCCAATGTTTGCAACGAAGCAGCCCTTACTGCCGCACGCAGGAACAAGACAGAGATAGACAGGCAGGATTTCCTGGATGCCGTTGACAGAATCATCGGAGGAATCGAGAAGAAGAGCTCGATCATAACACCTGCTGAGAAGCGGTCCATAGCTCATCACGAGGCGGGACACGCAGTTGTAAGCTGGCTGCTTCCTCACGCCAACCCGCTGTTCAAGGTGACACTCATCCCTCGTGGAAATGCACTTGGCGCTGCCTGGTATCTGCCGGAGGAGCATAAGCTTTACAGCAAGTCACAGCTTATGGATGAGATGTGCTCGCTCATTGGAGGCCGTGTGGCTGAGGAGATACTCAACGGCGAGCCATCCACCGGAGCCCAGAACGATCTCGAGAGACTTACCCAGATGGCATATGGCATGGTCCAGTATTATGGAATGAGTGACAAGGTCGGAAACGTTTCATTCTACGACTCGACAGGATCCAGGGGATATGATTTCACAAAGCCGTATTCGGAGAAGACGGCCGAGTTGATGGATGAGGAGGTGAAGAGGCTCATCAAGGATATACACGACAGGACTCTTACAATCCTGAATGAACATAAGGAAGGATGGCTCAAGGTGGCCTCACTGCTGCTTGAGAAAGAAGTAATCTTCGCTGAGGATGTCGAGAATATCCTCGGACCTAAAGTAAAACCGGAATCTGATGAAAAACCTAACAGTTAGAACAATATCAGGAGCGGTATTCGGTGCCGTCATTGTGCTTTCGCTGCTGGTTTTCCACCAGCTCTACCCCGTGGTTGCCATAGTGGCGCTTTACTTTATGCTGTCCGAATTCTATGGAATGACTATGGGCTCTGTCTGCCGGGCGGAGCAGAAACTCTCGATTGTCTGTGCCTGGTCCCTGTTCTCCCTTGTATATTGTATGGGAGAATTCGGCATTCCGGCAAGATACCTTGCCTTCTCGGCTGTCCCTATGCTGGCTGTAATGGTGTTGTCCGTTTTGAGAAAGGACCATTCGGGACTTGACAAGGTTCCGTATCTGTTTGCAGGCCTTCTTTACATTGGTCTTCCTGTCGCCCTCTCTCCAATCCTGCTTTTCAGGACCGGTCAGTTCGATGGATGGCTTCTTATGTCATTCTTCGTGATGATATGGATTTCCGACATAGGAGCATATATTTTCGGCACGGCGTTCGGGCAGAAGCCTGATTCGGCGAAGCTCGCCCCTTCAATCTCACCTAAAAAATCCTGGTGGGGCTTCTGGAGCGGAATGGCTTTCTGTGTCCTTGCAGGCGTGGTGCTGTATTTTTGCGGCTGGCTGCAGATGCCGTTGGTACACTGCATTGCAATATCGTTGATAATATCTGCCGGGGGAGTCTGCGGTGACCTTTTCGAATCATTGTGGAAGAGACATTTCGGGCTCAAGGATTCCGGTAACGTCATACCGGGACACGGCGGGATGCTAGACCGTTTCGACAGCGCCATTGTAGCGTTCCCGCTTGCGGCAATTTATATGGCAATATTCAACCTTCTATAAATGCGTATAGATAAGAACTCCTACGGAACGGTCGCGCTCGTCCTTGTACTTGGGGCGTTTGCAATCTTTTTTCTGATGAAATCGGCCAGACCATTGACGGCCTGGCTCCTGAGCATCTTCATAATCTGGGTTTGCGGATGGCAGGTATTCTTTCATCGGGTCCCTGACAGGGATGCGGCCGGGGACGAGAAAAAAATCTCATCCGTTGCCGACGGCAAAGTGGTCATCATCAAGAAAGTGTTCGAACCTGAATGTCTCAAGCGTGAGTGCATACAGTTGTCTGTCTATATGGATTTCTGGGACGTGCACGCCAACTTCTGGCCGGTTACGGGGGAAGTCACTTACACCAAATATCATCCCGGGAAACATTTCCTCGCTTTCAAGCCGAAGGCTTCAGAAGAGAACGAGCACACCTGCACCTGTATCCGTACCGCAGATGGGAAGGACGTATTCTTCAAACAGCTCGCAGGCGGATTTGCCCGCAGGATAGTATGCTATGCGGTCGAAGGTATGAAGGTCATTGCAGGCGAGCAGTGCGGAATAATCAAGTTCGGGTCTAGGATTGACTTTTTTCTGCCGCTCGAGGCAGATATCAAAGTTTCCCTCGGAGATCAGATCAGGGCCTGTGAAACCGTTATCGCAGAACTATAATATTCTTGTATTATGGAAGTACTTGCCGTTTTTGCAGTCATCGCTGCCATAATCGGTCTTATCGGCAGCATAGTTCCCGGGATTCCCGGTCCTCCTGTCAGTTGGATAGGATACCTTTTCGTATTCATTGCAGGATGCGAAAACGGTGACGGTGCGACTATGTCCGGCACATTTCTGCTTGTATGGCTTGCCGTAGTTGTAGTCGTGACCATATTGGACTATGTGCTTCCCGCCTGGTTCACACGCCTTACCGGAGGCCATAAAGCCGCATCCACCGGTGCCATCCTTGGCCTTATCGTGGGGCTGCTGGTGCCGCCTGTGGGAATGATTGTCGGTTCCATACTCGGTGCCTTCCTCGCCGAATTCATCGCTGAAGACAGGGGAGTCTGGGATTCGTTCAAGGCATCTATGGGAGCATTTCTCGGCTTCCTGTTCACGACAGGAATGAAATTGGTAGTGAGCGGGGTGATGGCTTATTATATTTTTGTTTACGTCTTTTAATAAAAATCAAGTATGAATATTTGGGTTATACTCATTGCTGTAATGCTTGCCAGCTTCATCGTGCAGCAGGTACTCAGCAGCAGAATCAAGAAATACGAGAAAATAGCGACCAATATGACTGGGGCGCAGGTCGCTGAAAAGATGCTCAGGGACAACGGGATAATGGATATCCAGGTCACTTGCATCCCTGGTACACTGACCGATCACTTCAATCCTCAGACAAAGACAGTCAACCTGAGTCGCGCCACTTATGAGGGAGCGAACGTATCTGCGATTGCAGTAGCGGCGCACGAGTGCGGCCACGCCGTCCAGCACGCAAAGGGATATGCACCGCTGCGTCTCAGGACAGCTATGGTGCCTGTCGTGAATTTCGCAAACAACACCGTACAGTGGGTGCTTCTTCTGGGAGTTCTTCTGATCAATATCACCCCGTCACTGCTGTGGGCCGGTATAGCGCTCTTCGCCGTATCGACCTTCTTCAGTTTTGTGACCCTTCCGGTTGAACTGAACGCAAGTTCAAGGGCGGTTGAGTGGCTGGAATTCTCCGGATTGACCAATTGGGAGACATCCCCTATGGCGAAGGATGCGCTCAAGTGGGCCGCCTACACTTATGTAATCGCAGCCCTTGGTTCGCTTGCAACACTTCTTTATTATATCAGCCTGGCCGAACGCAGGTAATAACACTACTACGACACGATGAAACGTTTCATTTTTCCTCTGACACTTTCCCTTGCGCTGCTTCTTACGGGCAACGCGTCCGACGCACAGGACAGACTTTATGACAACACTTTCAGCCTCAGCGATGTTGAACTGATGGACGGGCCATTCAAGCACGCCTGTGACCTTAACGTACAGGTGCTTCTTGAATATGATATGGACCGCCTGCTCGCTCCGTTTCTCAAGGAAGCCGGACTTGAACCGAAAGGGGAATATTTCCCCAATTGGGAAGGCCTGGACGGACACGTAGGAGGCCATTATGTCTCCGCTCTTGCAATCCATTACGCTGCGACAGGCAACAAAGAATGCTATGACAGACTCCTGTATATGCTTTCCGAGATGAAAAAGTGCCAGGAGGCGAACGGAGACGGATACATCGGGGGTGTACCTGACGGAGACAGGATCTTCGAAGAGGTCAGTAAAGGCAATTTCGGCCCGCTTCACGGAGCTTGGGTGCCTTGGTACAACGTACACAAGACATTTGCCGGTCTTCGCGATGCCTGGCAGTATGCAGGCGTCGATATGGCGAAGGATATGTTCCTCAAGCTGTGCGACTGGGCTGTCAATCTGACTGCCGGCCTTACCGACGACCAGATGGACGATATGGTCTCTCAGGAGTTCGGAGGAATGGATGAGGTGCTTGCCGATGCATTCTATATGACGGGTGACAGGAAGTATATCGTGACGGCAAAACGTTTCGCCCATCACCTTATACTTGACAATATGGCTGCCGGTATCGACAACCTTGACAACAAGCACGCCAACACGCAGGTGCCGAAGGTGGTCGGGTATGCCAGGATAGCGGATGTGGACAATGACGCATATTTCAAGAAAGCCGCCGAATTTTTCTGGGACAGGGTAGCAAACCACCGTTCAGTGGTGATCGGAGGCAACAGCAGGAGTGAGCATTTCCCTGCCGATGATGACTATGACAGCTTTATGGAACACCGGGAAGGTCCGGAATCCTGCAATACCAACAATATGCTCAAGCTGACGGAAATGTTGTTCGCGATGGACAGCGATGCCCGCTATGCTGATTTCTATGAACGCGCGATGTACAACCATATACTTTCCACCCAGCATCCGGAACACGGGGGATATGTATATTTCACATCGATGAGACCGTCCCACTACCGTGTATATTCACAGCCGAACAGCGCAATGTGGTGCTGTGTGGGTACCGGTATGGAGAATCACGGCAAATACGGTGAATTCATTTACACCCACAATGGAAAAGAGGAACTGTTCGTCAACCTCTTCGTCGCTTCCAGACTCAACTGGAATGAGAACGGGGCCGTATTTACGCAGGAAACGTCATTCCCGTATTCCGAGACGGACAGGATAAGTGTCAGCCTGAAGAAAAGCAGGAAGTTCAAGGTCAATGTCCGCTGCCCGGGGTGGGTATCGGACGGATTCAGCGTCAAGGTCAACGGCCAGGAATACGCAGGGGGAGCCATCCGCTCATCCTATGTCTGCATAGACAGAAAGTGGAAGAACGGTGATGTGATTGAAATCACCCTTCCTATGCACAACAGCATAGAAGCTCTTCCAAACGAACCCGGGTATCTTGCCATCCTCCACGGTCCAATAGTCCTTGCTGCAAAGACCTCACAGGAACACCTGGACGGACTTATCGCCGATGACGGCAGATGGGCTCATATTGCATCGGGCGAGCTTGTACCTCTCGCCGAGACCCCTATTATGATCGGTAGCAGGCAGGATATAGAAGCGAAGATCAAGAATCTGGCTCCGGTTCCAGGGAAGCCGCTCCACTTTACCGCTTCCGGTCTTTTCAATGACAAGAAGTATGACACGCTTGAGCTGGAACCGTTCTTCAGCCTGCACGACAGCCGTTATGCCATATATTTCCTTTCTCTTACCGGTGAGGGATATGAGGGTATGCTTGCACGGATAAAGGCCGAAGAACAGGAATTGCTTGACAGGGACAGACGTACGGTGGACAAAGTCACGCCAGGTGAACAACAGCCAGAAGCTGACCACAGGATGAAAGAGACGAATTCCTTCCAGGGGCATCAGGACAACAGTCCGTTCAGAGTTGTCCGTCCCGACGGAAGTTTCAGTTATGAACTCGCTACCGAGGGTCTCACAGACCTGAAGCTGTCCCTTGCTTTCTGGGGAAATGAGAATTCATCAGAGAGACGTCTTGCCGTGCTCATTGACGGCCAGCCGTTTGTGGTCGAAGACGTATTCCCGGCTATAGGAGAGAACAAACTGGCGTATAAGCAGTACTCCATTCCGGAGAAGATGCTTGCCGGAAAGAAATATATAACCGTTTCTTTCAGCGGAGCGGAAGGCAGGCCTGCACCGAGGATTTTCGATGTCCGCCTACTGAAGGAACTTGTGGAATACAGCGAAAAGGTCATCTATGAAGGGCCTGACGTCATAATCCGTCAGATTGACGAACACACTTGGGAGGGCAACGGGCATCTGGTCGCAAACGAGACAATATATATCGTCGAAGGCGAGGATAAGGCGCTTCTGATCGATGCCGGGACATCCATCAAGGATTTGGACAAGATCGTCGCAGGAATCACGTCCAAGCCGGTTACATTCGTTGCAACTCACGTCCATGGCGACCATACGGGTGCAGCCATCAAATATTTCCCGGAAATGTGGATAAATGCCGCCGATATCGTGAACATTCCCGGTAACGTGAAGGATTTCTACAAGGGAAAGTTGCGTTATCTGTCCGACGGTCAGATATTTGATCTCGGAGGCCGCGAGGTCGAGGTGATATTCACCCCTGGTCATACACCGGGTTCCACCACTTTCGTTGACAAGGATGCTCATTACGGATTCAGCGGTGACGCTTTCGGTTCGACCAACCTTCTCCTGACAACAAACTTCTCCACACTTCTGAACACTTGCACGAGAGTGGAAAGGTATATGGAGAAATATGGCATCGTCAAACTGTACCCGGGACATTACCACGGAAACAATCCTGAAACTCTCCAAAGGGTCAAGGACCTAAGGCGTATGAGCGAGGAAATGCTCGACGGCAGACGTAAGGGTGCGGTGAATCCCAAGCCTTCTATGAACCTTGACGGTATCATAGATGATTTTGGAGTGAAGGTGAACTACAGCATCAAGAACGGAATCAAATAGGCAGTTATGGAAGCAAGGAAGATAGATCTCAATGATTTTGTGCATTCGGGAGAAGGAGCAAACGGAGAAAGCCTGAATCATCGTACGGACAGTTCCGTGATGGTGAAGCTCTACAATGCGGGCACTCCCGTCGGGAAGATAGAGGCCGAGCTTGATTTCACCAGAAAGGTGTATTCGCTTGGAATCCCCTGTCCGAAGCCGGGTGAATTCGTTACTGACGGTGAGGGGAGATACGGAATTCAGTTCCAGCGCATCGTAGGCAAGAAGTCCTTTTCACGTGCGGTAGGGGAGAACCCTGATGAAGTGGAGCGATATGCAAGGAAGTTCGCTTCGATGTGTCGGGAACTTCACTCAACCAAGGTCCCTTCCGAAGGGTTCGTAAATGTGAAGGACCAATACCGGAACATTTTGTCAAAAAGCACAGTCTATACCCCGGAGGAACGCAGATATCTCGAGAAAGCCATCGCAGATGCGCCTGACGGTGATACGGCGATACACGGTGATCTCCAGTTCAGCAACGCCATCATTGTCGGAGATGAAGCATACTTCATCGACCTCGGGGACTTTTCATACGGTTCACCATATTTCGACCTGGGAATGGTGCTTTTTACCTGTATGTATGACAATCCTGATTTTATAAGAGAGGTATTTCATATGGAACCGGATACGGCCCGCAGATTCTGGCATTATTTCGTCAAGGGTTACTTCGGAGAGGATTTCGATCCTGATGAAGCCGAGCATATGCTGAAGCCTTATGCTGCCTTGAAACTCCTTATCATCGAAAGGGATGCAAAAGAGGCGCTTCCCTGGTATCACTGGCTCCTCCAGGACTAGGATATGCGCAGTGTCTGCATACCGTTTCTGAAAGGTCTGGACAAACGCGATTTTCAGGCGATTTCGGAGCTGTTGCGCCACGATGGCGCATTAGTGCCCATAGATAGTATAAACTGGCCGGAAACCTTTCCTTATGCCCCGCAGGCGGCTGCGTATCTCGGATATGACGGAAAGTTCCTTGCGGTCTCCTATGAAGTGCGCGGATACGATCTCAGGGCGCTCGAACTCGAAGACAATGCCCATCCTTGGGAGAACAGTTGCTGCGAGTTCTTCGTTGAAGAGCCTTCAGGAAAGGAATATTTCAATTTCGAACTGGTCAGCAACGGCTCGCTGCTCGTAGCGAAGGGTAGCGGCCGGGAGGGACGCACCCAGTTGCCCCTCGATGTGGTCGGCGGAATCTGGAGGGACGGAACCCTGGAGAGGAAGATATATGACGAACGGGACAAAGAGTTCAGCTGGGGGATAGCCATACTCATTCCGCTCGATCTGATATGCGGGGGCGGTGAACTTCCCGACAGTCTCAGGGCCAACTTCTACAAGTGCGCCAACAAATCGGCCCATCCGCATTTCCTGAGCTGGAATCCAATAAAAACTCCGGCCCCTGATTTCCACAGGCCGGAGTATTTCGGACGCATTGTCTTTGAAAGACCCTGAACTATCTTGATTCTGCGGCTTCTACAGCCTTGAAATACTTGTAGCTGTTAAGTCGTATCTCGCCCACGGCGGCCTCGTCACAGACAATCCAGCCTGCCTGGTGGTTCTGCAGTGCTGATACGGTGCACATATGGCTGATAGGACCTTCTACGGCATCGCGTACGGCCCTGGCCTTCTTCGGGCCGAAAGCAAGTATCATCACCTCCTTTGCGTCAGTTACAGTGGCCACTCCCACTGAGAGCGCCTGCTTCGGAACCTTGTTCATATCGTTGTCGAAGAACCTCGAGTTGACTATGCGGGTATCTTCGGTCAGGGTTACGACCCTTGTCCTTGACGTAAGCGGAGAGAACGGTTCATTGAATGCAATATGACCGTCTTCGCCGATTCCGCCGAGGAAGAAGTCAAATCCTCCTGTATTCCGGATGGCCTCCTCGTATGCCGCGCATTCAGCAGCGAGGTCGGGGGCGTTCCCGTTCAGTATGTGTATGTTCTCCTTCGGTTCGTCGATGAAATCGAACAGGTTGTGATGCATAAATGAGTGATAGCTCTCCGGATGCGACTCCGGAAGGGCGACATATTCGTCCATATTGAAGGATATCACGTTCTTGAAGGAAACTTTTCCTTCCTTGACAAGTCTTCCGAGTTCCTTATATGTCTCAATCGGGGTGGATCCCGTGCAAAGACCTATAACGAACGGTTCGGATGTAACAGCCGCCTTTTCGTTGATGCGGTCGGCGATATAACGTGCAGCCCATACAGCTGCGTCGGTCGCCTTTTCTCGAATGATGACTTTCATAATAAGTATTAAAATTCAAACACAAATATATATAATATATTTTTTATTTTTGCATCAGACAATTTCACGAATTATAACCAATATGAAAAAAAGAATCACAACCATTTTTCTTCTCGCTTTTACAGCGCTCTGGGCCACTGCTCAGGAGAACACCTATGAGATCAAAGTAGGTGAGGTAACAATGACCGTCGATGCCGGCAGGGGAGCCAAGATACTCTCCTACAAGTATGCAGATCAGGAGGTCCTTTCACAGTCAAGATTCCCTAATTCATTCGGAAGCACTTTCTGGACCAGTCCTCAGGTCGAATGGAACTGGCCGCCCGTCCCGGAGCACGACAGCCGTCCATACACAGTAGAGGAGAAGGACGGTGCGCTTGTGATGACCAGCGGTCTTTCAGAGAAGATTCCGCTCAGGATTGTCAAGAAATTCACTACAGACCCTGACGACAATGCCATCGTCATCGAATATTCCATCATAAATGAATCAGGTGCGGACAGAAGCGTCGCCCCTTGGGAAATCACTCGAGTTCCTGCCGACGGTATAGTATTCTTCGACGCCCCTGTCGAAAAGATATGGCCTGCAGACCTTATGTCTTTCAAGGATGAGTCAGGCATCGCCTGGTTCAAGTTCGACCAGGCCAACGAAAACCGCAAGGTCAATGCCGACGGAAAAGGATGGCTCGCTTTTGCAGGCAACGGACTTTTGATGGTGAAGAGGTTCCAGGATATCACGCCTGAGCAGCCGGCCCCTCAGGAAGCCGAAATCCAGGTTTATGTCAATCGTGGCAAGACGTACGTCGAATTGGAGAGCCAGGGTGCCTACACCGCACTCAAGCCGGGCGAGTCACTCACCTGGACCGTAAGATGGTATCTTGCGCCACAGGAGACCCCTATTGACGAGACCGGAGAAGTCAATGCCGACAAGCTCCGCGAGGCAATCGCCAAGGTAAAATAGTAAAAATTAAAGTCCCTCTTATTTGAGGGACTTTTCATAGTCAAGGACTGCGAGACCGCCATTGGCGGTCTCTTTGTATAGACTCGGTATATCCTTGCCCGTACGTTTCATAGTATCAATGACCTTGTCGAAGGATATCAGATGACGTCCGTCGCTGAGGAGGGCATAAAGGCTTACATCCAGGGCACGGAGAGCGGCAATAGGATTCCTCTCTATGCAAGGTATCTGGACAAGTCCGCAGATAGGGTCACAGGTAAGTCCCAGATTGTGCTCCATCGCCATTTCGGCGGAATATTCAATCTGCTGGGGAGAGCCTCCGAAAAGCTGCGTTGCGGCCACGGCTGCCATCACGCAGGCGCTTCCGACCTCACCCTGGCATCCCACTTCCGCTCCTGATATGGATGCGTTGGTCTTGATGACGTTTCCGAACAGTCCGGCCGTAGCGAGAGCCTTCAGAATGTCTTCGTCAGAGAATTTGTGGGCAACCTTCAGATGATACAGCACAGCCGGAACCACACCGCTGGAGCCACAGGTCGGTGCCGTAACCATCGTTCCGCCCCTTGCATTCATTTCGGACACGGCAAGCGCATATGCACTCACCAGGGCGCGGCTCTTGAGGTTGTCCTTATATCCGTCCGCCTTGATATAATACTGCTTTGCCTTGCTTCGCAGACGCAGGCATCCGGGAAGTCGTGTATCATCCTCAAGGCCGTCCTTGATGCTTTGCTGCATCACTTTCCATACTTCTCCAAGATAGGACCAGATTTCCTTCCCTTCGTGCGCCTCGACGTACTCCCAGAAGGAATAGCCTTCTTTCTCAATCAGCTCCTGGATTTCGTTCAGTGAGTTGCGCTGATATATCTCCTTGCCGGTTTCGGATGCATCTCCGGTCGACAGAGACCCGCCTCCGATACTATAAACGGTCCACCCGTCGAGGACATTCCCCTTGGCATCCAGGGACTCGAAAAGCATACCGTTGGTATGGAATTCAGGTACTATCTCCGGTCTCCACACAATTTCCGTCCTGTCTTCGCCGAGGGCCTTGAGAATGGCCAGATCCGTCATATGACCTTTCCCCGTGGCAGCCAGGCTTCCATAAAGCGTAACCCTGAAACGCTGAGATTCAGGGTGTTTTTCCAGAAATATCTTTGCTGCATTGTTTGGGCCTATCGTATGGCTGCTGGACGGTCCCATTCCAATCTTGTATATTTCCCTTATGCTTTCCATACCATTGTTGAATTCGTGCGGGCAAAGTTAGTATATTCTTTGTATTTTTGTCGCCTGTTCAGGCATAGAATGAAGATAGGCAGATTCATAAAAGAATGGATACTGATCATCGTGATGGTGGTGGGCGTTTCCGTCTATCTGGCATACCATAATATACCCTCGCTGCATCAGGCCGGTCCGTTCCTTTACAGGTCCTGTACCTTCATCCAGCCGATTCTGCTTTTCTGTATGCTGTTCCTTGCATTCTGCAAGGTGGAGCCAAAGGATTTCAAGCTGCGGGGATGGCATTTCAAGATACTTGCCTTCCAATGTCTTTCGTTCATCGCATTAGCCCTGCTCCTGTTGATTTTCCCCGCTATCCCAGCCCGTATGGCGATTATGGCGCTGATGCTCTGCTTCATCTGCCCTACAGGGACTTCCACCCCGGTAGTCGTGAACAAACTGGGAGGTGACATACCGGAAGTGGTTTCCTACACCGTGTTGATCAATGTCGCCGTTGCGGTGCTTGTGCCGATATTCCTCCCTCTTGTATATCCTAAGGAAGGGCTTACTTTCATCCAGTCCTTCTGGAGGATAATGATGAAAGTATTTCCTCTGCTTGTCCTGCCCTGTGTCTGTGCCTGGCTCGTAAGGTACCGTGCACCAAGGCTTCATTCGTGGTTTCTCAAGTATGTGGATGCCTCGTTCTATATATGGGCGGCATCATTGATGATTGCGATAATAATCAGCACCAGAGCCCTCGTGATCAGCGGAAACAGCCTTCTAATCCTGCTGGAAATGTCCGCAGCATCCCTGATATCCTGCTTCGTCCAGTTTGCTCTTGGACGGAAAATAGGTTCCGGATGCGGAAGAAGCCTGACTGCAAGACAGGCACTGGGTCAGAAGAACACTTCATTCGGCATCTGGCTTGGATACACATTCTTCGACCCAGTCGTCTCAGTGGCATACGGGTTCTATTGCATCTGGCAGAACAGCTACAATACCTGGCAGCTCCGTCATCCGGAGAAATGCAGGGAGTCCTAGAACTATCTTACAGGCGAAATCACGATTGTCCTCTCATATCCCGAAGGATAGGCCCTGTATGCGTCAAAGATACCCCGGGCGGTACAACCGACTCCGGAAGTCGCATAATCAAGATTGAGAGTGATGTCATCCGATTCCTCCAACTGGTACTGATAGACGCTTCTCGTAAGATTTTCCGTAGTGAACGGGTAGGCATTGAATGCAAACGGCTGGTCTACGGAGAATGCAAGTCCCTTTCCGGATTCATCCGTGAAGCGGACCCACTTGTTGTCAGTCCTCAGACCATAATCCTGAGGGATGAGATAAGGCTCATACATTTCCTGTACTGTGGATTTCCAGATACCCATCCTATAACCTGTCTTTCGGTCAGGATATGATGCCTGTGGTCCTCTGCCGTACCATTCAACATTCGAGAGACTCTTGCCAAGGCTCATTGTAACGCCTATTCTAGGCAGCCACGCAGGCATTTCACCCTGAGGGTTGACAAGATGATGTATAGTAATCGTGCCGTCAGCATCGATGCGATATGAATATACACTCTCAAAACCGGTGCTGGACCGTCCGAAAATATATGCATCGAGTTGCCTTTCACCCTGTGATCCGAAAATCGCGAGTTCCCTGACATCCACGAATGCCGATCCGTCAGCCTCACGGGAAACGACGCTTACAGGCAGATGCCCGACCTTGTCGAGTCCGAGGGTATAATACATCGACGCCAGTACGGAACCGTGGCCGATGGAACCGTAGCCAGGACGGCTCTGGCTCATTGCCACACGTGAGCTGTATGCATTCCATCCGTCGATTTCATTGGCAAGAGGAGCTCTCCAGACATTAAGCTTGAGCGGCTCAGAGAGCATATCGATCCCATCCACTTCAATTGACACAAGTTCGCCTGTCCCGGCGTCGAAACCATATCTGAATCCTTCGCCTTCGACAAATATCTTTCCGTCCACCTTTGACAGCGATACACTGCCCGACGGCTTTGCCTCAGGATTCGCAGGGATGTTCCATTCACTCAGTTCGAACTGTTCCCAGCAGACTTCGTGACCTTTTGAGGCCCATATTTCATCCTTTGCGAGACAGGAGCTGATGTTCAGCCTGTACATACATCCCGGTTTGGCTTCAGGCCTTGAATAAGGGATAGTGATGATATTGCGGGTGGCAGGAGCGATATCGAGGTCAATCGTCCCGGAAGCGACAATCCGGTCATCCTCGGTGATTGTCCAGACAGTATTGTAGATTGAGGCATTCACGAATGAATTCCTGTTCACGACCTCCACCAGGCCGGTGCGTGGATCGAGGAGGGTGAAACGGAGCGGCTGAGCGCTTTTCTTCATCTGATACATCTCCGGCTGAGGTGTCCTGTCTGGCCAGATGCTCCCATAGGTCCTTGCACCGATTCCGTATGACCAGAACGTACCTTCCTGCTTCTCTTCCTCGAAATCGAGCCAGAGTGCGGCATTTTCTATGGTGAATCCGTCAGATGGAGTGACGGCTGCAGCAAATACTCCAACATTGTCGATAAGCGCATCAGCAATGCATTCACGTGTATCCTGACCGTGTTTCTCCTCATCCCTGCCGACGCAGAGCGACAGAGGGAAATTGCGTATGCGGCCGGAAGCCTCCCTGCTTGCGACGGATTCGCCGTCAATATAGATAGTCATTGCGCTGCCGTCATAAACGGCTGTGACATTGTGCCACCTGTTTTCCCATTCGGCAGGAAGGTCACCTGTCAGGGAGACTCTGGCTCCGTTGTCGATGTAGAACTCGATCTTGTCCTCACCATTCTGCCTGAGTCCGAACTGATTGCTTCCCTTGGTAATCATATATCCGCCATATTTGTTGTATGGACGAGGGAAGATGTCAAGGGTAAGGGTCAGCTTGTCACCGCTTATCTCGACATTGTCGGCACGGTAAACCTGAACCCACTGATCCATCTTGTTGAAATCTATGGCTTTGCCGGTACGTCCCTTGACGAGTTTCGCCCTTCCCATAATATGGGCCTTCGTGGCGTACGGACTCCTGTCCACAAGTGCGCGCACTGGCTCAAGAAGCCCCGGACTTACGAAATCCCAGACTGCTCCGCCCATAAGAGACGGATGTGCGTCAATCTCTCTCCAGAAATCATCGAATCCGCCGCCTGCATTGCCTGCGACAGAGAGATACTCGTCCATAAATGAAGGCCGCTTGTCCGTTTCGTCAAGACCGTATCTCAACTCGTGCTCCATCGGGATAGGGTAGCGCGGACCTACTATGTCCTCGGCTGGATTCTTAGGCGCATTCCCGCCGTACATCCAGTAGCGGGTCGAATCATATTTCTTGCCTTCCTTCACCACTTCCGCTATGTCAGGACCTTCTCCGGACTCGTTGCCGGCGCTCCAGAAAAGCACACAGGCGTGATTGCGGTCACGCAGAACCATCTGTCTTACGCGTTCCTGATACATCGGAATCCACTCCGGCATATTTGATATCCACTCGGTAGAGTGAGCCTCGTCGCCGGTCTCGTCGATTATATAAAGACCATATTCATCAGCAAGATCAAGATATTCATTGACCGGAGGGTAGTGTGAAGTCCTGACAGCATTGAAGTTGAACTGCTTCAATATCTCGAAGTCCTTCCGCACAGTGGCCTCGTCCATTGCATGCCCAAGTACAGGATGCTGCATATGCGAACATTGTGCATTGACCTTTATCGGTTGCCCGTTGAGATAG
>JAZUKB010000072.1:0-11188 GCA_045643085.1 Candidatus Cryptobacteroides sp. | reverse complement strand
TCCATCTTGCTGCTGACCACTACTCCTGTTCTTTCCTTACGAAGATTTCTTTCCATAAGTCATCGAATTTTAGTTCTGTTTTTCTTTTTCAGCAAGGATAGTGATCATAAGAGCGATATCCCTTCTGGTCTTACAAATCTTGGAAGTGTCCTCCAATGGAGAAATGGCGTGATTGATTTTCATTGTGTCGAGATTGTTCTTCTCGATCTGGATGCGGTCGCGCAGGTCTGCTACAGACATTTCGCGTGCTTCTGATGCTTTCATTTTCGTTTCTCCATTAAATTATTCTACGTAATCCCTACGTACCACAAACTTGGTTGCAATAGGAAGCTTGTTGGAAGCAAGGCGCATCGCCTCCTTCGCTACGGCAAGGGACACTCCCTCGGCCTCGAAGAGGATACGACCAGGCGTGATAGGTGCAACGAATCCATAAGGATCACCCTTACCTTTACCCATACGGGTATCGAGAGGTTTCTTTGTCACAGGCTTGACAGGGAAGACTCTGATCCAGATCTGACCCTCACGGTTCATATAACGTGAGATAGCCTGACGGGCAGCTTCAATCTGCTGTGCTGTAAGCCAACAATTCTCAAGGGTCTTGATACCGAACGAACCGAAGGCAAGCTGGTTTCCCCTCTGGGAGTTGCCCTTCATACGGTTCTTCTGTTCCCTTCTAAATTTTGTTCTCTTTGGTTGTAACATTGTAATATTACTTTAAATATTGTTTCTTTTATAACTCATTGACTATCAACCCAATACATCGTAATGAGCCAATTTTTGGGACTGCAAATTTACGAAAAAATCCGCAATCAGCAAGTTTTTCTGAAGAAAATTATCACTTTTTCGACACGAAATCCACAATGTCAACTTTCGTCTTTTCAGCAAGTTATGCTCAAGGCCGAAAAAAATTTTCCAACATTTTAGACGCGGGCTCAAACAAACTTTCCGACACCGAATCTTGAGCATCATTTTTGTTATATTTGTGACGTAAAGACGGAATATGAAAAAAATCCTGTCACTGGCCTCCGCCGTCATCATCTCTCTCTTCGGTGCATTGCCATTTGCAACCATCGGATGTCACGCCCAGATCCGGGCCGGTGACTTCCTTCCTTATGAGGTTATGGACGGGGACACTGTCTATTTCGATGTACTGGACGCATCGAAGATAATGAGGAGGGGAAAAGGCAAGAAAGGCAGGGAATGGCAGAAGTACTACAAGCTTGTATACAATTTCAACAAGGTCTATCCGTACGCTCTCGTAGGACGAAAGATGATGGCCCAGGTGGACAGCACCATAGAAGCCGATGTGACAAAAAAATCACAGCGCAACCAATATATCAACAGCGTGGAGAGAGAGCTGCTCCATCTTTTCGAAAAGGACATCCGCAATATGACCATTTCCCAAGGAGCAGTGCTGCTGAGGCTGGTTGACAGAGAGTGCGGAATGAGCGGATATGAAATCATCAAGAATTACGAAAGCTCGTTCGCAGCCAACTTCTGGCAATTGATTGCCAAGATATTCGCGCATGACCTCAAAACGAGGTACGATCCGACCGGAAAGGACATCCAGATCGAGGAGCTCACAGAAATCTGGGACAGCGGACAATGGGATAGTTTCTATCTGTCCGTGTTCGGGGAATACCCGACGAAAGTCGAAATCGGGACCGACGTCCTCAAGAGTGAAGTTCGAAAACGCTAGAGGCAGTATCGAATTCGGCATAAGGCCGGCCTCCATCCATCCAATCTTTCAACACAATGAATCTGGCACCTGACGGCAGCTGCATATCCACGCTGTCGTGGAAATGCCCGAACACAAAGAAATCAGGCTGCTCAGGAGCGCCGGCGGCAAATTTGTACAGAGGTTCCTGCTCCCCCTTGAAATGATACGGAGTATGCTTGCGCCTGTTGCTGTTTGACCACCCGAGACCGAATCGGAACGCGCACCACGGGTGTAACTGACTGAACAGGAATCGTGCTACCTTACTGTGGAATACTTTGAACATCAGCCTGTAACTGAAATCCGCACCGCCAAGGGCATCTCCGTGTCCGAGGCAGAAGGTTCTGTCCCCTATCTTCACGTATGAGGGCTGCTGCAGTTTCTTCATCCCGAGACTTTCGAAGAACGAGAAGGTCCACATATCGTGGTTGCCCTCAAAGAAATTCACCTCAATCCCCTCACTCAGGAGCTGTATCAATTCCGAAACCACACGGGCGGCTTCTTTCGGGACCACGTCCCTGTATTCATACCAGAAATCCCATATATCTCCAAGCAGGTAAAGCGCCTTGGTATCCTCCTTCCTGATACTCCTCAGAAAAGAGACAAAACGGTCCTCCCTCGATGCCGGATCCTTAAGATTCAGACCGAGATGCACATCAGTGGCGAAATATACCTTCGTACGTTCCATATCAGAAAAGTTGGAATATCAGTACCGCCAGTCCCACAACTGCACAATACAGCGCGAACCACTTGAGTTTCGCCCTCTTCACAAGGGCAATCATCGCCTTGCAGGCAAAAAGCCCCGAAGCGAATGCCGCCGTAAACCCTACGGCCAACGGAAGTACTCCCACCGATGAGGAAGCCATATCTCCGCCCACGACATCCAGAAACATCTCTCCAAGTATCGGTACCAGCACCATCAGGAAAGAGAACTGTGCCACGACATCACGTCTCACCCCGCACAGCAGGCCTGTAGAAATCGTGGTTCCCGAACGAGACAGACCCGGAATCACCGCTACTGCCTGGCCCAGGCCAACGAGAAAAGCCTGCCTGTAGGATATCCCGTTCCGATGCGCCGGAGCTCCGACAGTCCCGGAATCCTTTCTCCCCGAAAAATACAACAGCACCGCCGTTACCAGCAAAGCCGCACCGACCACCGTCAGGGACGAGAACAGCCCCTCCACGAAGTCCTTGAAGAACATCCCCACCACGAAGACAGGAATCATCGAGACGCAAATCTTCAGCACATAATCCGTCTCGTCATTATTTTTGAACTTGAAGAGGCCCTTCAGGATATCCCGGATCTGATAACGGAATATCACAACGGTACTGAGGACAGTTGCCGCGTGTACGGTAGTCTCGAACACAAGATCCTCGGGAGCGTCGATGCCAAGAATGCCACGGCCAATCATAAGATGTCCGCTGCTGCTGACAGGCAGGAATTCCGTCAGACCCTGCACCAGGCCGAGTAAGAGCGCCTCAATCCAATCCATTATTTCTCCTCATCGGATGGTTTGCGCATTATTGCAACTACCATCACCACTATCCCCGCAACCATTACTATAGGAGCTGCAACCAGCCTGCGGAAATCGAACATTGAATAGTTAAACACCTGCGGGTCCTTCACTCCGCCACCGGAGAGAAGAATTATTCCTGCAACCATTACAAGAAGTCCCACGATAAGCAGTCTAAGCCCCTTCGGGGTCATCGCCATTTTATCCATAATCAAATATATATTTCGTCCTTGCTCATTGACACCAGCCTGTTCACTACAAAGTACGTGCTCAATACGCATATCAACACTCCGCTCGCCACAACCACGACGGCGCAAAGCAGAAGTATGTCAGACTTGAATATTTCAAAAAGCTGTGAAAATGATTTCTTTACAAACAGCAGCATCCCTCCGAGAGCCAAGATGGACAAGGCCGAAGATATAAGTCCCTGATATACGGCACTGACGAGGAAAGGCTTGCGAATGAAGGACCTCGTAGCCCCGACCAACTTCATTGTGTGGATTGTGAACCGGCGGGAGAAGACGTTCAGCCTTACCGTATTGTTGATAAGGACGAACGATATGAAAAGCATCAGCAGGATGAAGACTCCCAGAATGAATGAAATCTTTGTCAGATTTGAATTCAGCGCCTCCACCAGCGATTGCTGGCAGCCCACTTCATCCACCAGGGGGGATTCCGATATCTTTGCAATCACCATCGCCAGGCTGTCCGAGGAGACATATTCCGCCTTCAGCGTGACATCTATCGATATCGGTATCGGAGATGCCTCGAATACGCTCAGGAAATCCTCTCCAAGCATGGCCGCCATCTCGCGGGTTCCCTCCTCCTTGGAAACGAGCCTCGTGGTATTGACATACGACATTTCGGAAAGTGTCTGCAGATACTTCTCAGCCTTGCTTTGCGTAACTTCCTGCTTCAGGAGCACAGAGATCTGCATATTCTCCTTGAAATAATCCGTCACATTGCGGGCATTGAGGATCAGAAGGGAAGCCACGCCCACAAGCAGAAGCACCAGACTTATGCTTATCACGCTGGACAAGTATGCGTTAGCCAGCCTTTTCCGGACAATTTTATTCTCTTCCCTAGCCATTTTCCCGACGAAATTACAAAAAAAATCTTATCTTTGTGCAAATGGGCGAAATTGCAAATAGGGTGCTGTTCGTGAATTCCGAGATATATCCGTATCTCCCGGAATCCGACATCTCCAATGTCGGGCGGTACCTTCCGCAAGGCATTCAGGAGCGCAAGAAGGAAATACGTTCCTTCATGCCACGCTACGGTTGCATAAACGAGAGGAAGAATCAGCTCCACGAAGTCATCAGGCTTTCAGGGATGAACATAATCATCAGTGATGTGGACAGGCCGCTCATCATCAAGGTCGCTTCCATATCTTCCGCCCGGATACAGGTGTATTTCATTGACAACGAGGATTATTTCCGTCGCAAGCAGACTTTCTTCGACAACGACGGCAAGTTCTTCGAAGACAATGACGAAAGAGCCATATTCTTTGCACGCGGCATCCTTGAGACCGTCAAGAAGCTCCGCTGGGCTCCGGACATAATACATTGCCAGGGATGGATTTCCCACCTTCTCCCGGTATATCTGAAAAAAGCATACAAGGACGATCCTATTTTCTCGTCAAGCAAGATTGTGCTTTCTCTATACAACGACACCCCAAAGGACAGATTCTCGGACAAGTTCGTCAATAAGATTCCTTTCGGAGGCGTAACGGGAGAAGACGTTAGCCTTCTTGAGGACCCGACTGGCATCAATCTTGCGAAGACAGCAGTCCGGTTCTCAGACGGTGTGATCCTGGGATCGGAAGACGTAGATGGAGAGATTGTGGATTATTGCAAGTCGCTCAATCTTCCTGTGCTTCCTTTCCGCAAGGACAGTCTTGAAAACGGAAGCTTTATTGACGAGTACAATGCTTTTTACGACAATCTTTAAGATGAAAGCCAGAATCCCCGCGATATTTGCGGCGGCGATGTGCTGCCTGTCGTGTATCACCGTGGACCATACTATTGGAGGAGGTCTGGTACCTATCGGGAAGACCTACGACCTGTATTCTGTGGAAATCCCTATTGAAGAGATTCTTCTTAGGAAGCCTGACAGTCTCGATGCAAGGTCAATGACAAGAATCAGCATCGGCGCAATAAGGGATGAAAGCAATGAGCTGACGACAAGAAGCTGCGCCTTCACCCTTGTCCCTATGTACGATACGCTTGATTTCGGAGAGAGCCCGGTATTCAAGAGTTTCCATTTTCAGGCTGCCGCCGATTCTGTCTCCTTTGCAGACAAGGTCGATGCCAACACAATCCAGAGCGTAAGGGTATATGAACTGAGTGAGCCTATGGATCCCAACGTTGCTTTCGATTGCAACAGCAGGATCGCCCATAAGAATGTTTCCATCGTTAACGGTACACCGACAATCAACGGAAAGGATTCTCTCACATTCAATTTCACGAAGGAATTCGGCCAAAGATTCATTGACGAAATCACACAGGCGGATCTCAAGGACTATGATTCCTACATAAAGAAATTCCCTGGCATATATATCGAAACCGATGCCCCTATGGGACAGGGAGGAAGATTCAATATGTTCGAACTCCAACTTGGATGGGATTCACAGAATCAGATGCTTACGGGCAACGTAGCAGAGTTGAAGATTACAACCAAATACAAAGATTGGGACAGCCCGAGGGACACTTCGTTCCTGTTCTACTTCGGAGCAACGGGATTTCATAATCTCGATTCCCTTATCAATAACGTTTCCAGAGGAAGTTACCCTGAGGTCTGCTTCAGCGTGACCGGACACGAGCAGTGTACTGAAAGGAAGGCTGATGACCTGATATATGTGGAAGGAGGCGGAGGTCTCAAGCCTGTAATCAGTGCAAAATATCTTGCCGGCATTGTTTCGAAGGCTGTTTCCGAAGTCGGTGGAGATCCTGAAACAGTGTTCCTCAACAAGGCATCCATCGTTATGCCGTACGTCTATGAGCCTGACAGATACGAGCAGATGTACAAGTATCCGCAGATGTTGAGCCCGACCGCCAGGATACATTACACTGACACGCTCGGGAAGACAACTGTCAGTTTCAACGGACTTACCGACTCCAGCGCCAGCGAGGAGAATCAAGGTGACATAGATCGCTCCAACTTGAAATATGCGCCCGATATCACTTACCATATGCAATCCATCCTGAGAAAAAGCAAGACTGATCCTGAAGATCTCGAGAACGGAGATTATGACGTATGGTTCCTGATTATGGCATACGAGACATATACGACGTCAAATACACAATCCAACGATATGAGCGAATATTATCAGTATCTCGCCTACCAGAATTACTACAACAATATGTACGGCGGATACGGCGGGTATGGCTACGGTGGATATGGCGGATACAATGACTACTATTCCAACTATTACAGTTATATGATGGCTTCGATGTATGCAAACAACAACAGCACGACCACTACGACAAGCCTTCAGTTGGACAAGGACAGATATTATCGGGGCATCCTGTACGGCCCGACGAACAAGGAACGCAGGCCTACTCTAAAGCTGACGTTCTCAGTCCCTAAGAATTAAAAATCAAGGCTGCCCGTTGAGGCAGCCTTGATTATTTTGAGAAATAAGATTTCTTTTATGCGAGCTTCTCGACAACCTTGTCGATAGCGTCCTGAACAGTTGCGATTGAACTGGTCTCCTCATCCGGAATTTTGATGCCGAATACCTTTTCAAACTCCATGAGAAGCTCTACAGTGTCAAGCGAATCTGCGCCAAGGTCATTTGTGAAATTGGCAGCTTCGGTGACCTCTGAAGGCTCTACGCCAAGCTTGTCAACTATGATAGCCTTGACTTTCTTTACGATTTCCTCGTGATCCATAATGTTAGATTTTAGTTAATATTTTCGTTTTTCTTTTTTCGCGAAAGTCCTACAAATTAACGAAAAATATTTCAGATATCCAAACCCGGGTCCCTCTTGCTCAGCCGAAGCCATATACGCAATCCGTTGATGGAATTCACAAGATAGAAGCTGTATTTGACCACGTATATCACTGCAAAGGAGCTGTCTCCACCTTTCATGGAAGCAGCCCACATAGCAATGGAGAAGATATTTACCCCTATCCAGAATATCCATTGCTCCATATATGCCATACTCATAAGCATCTGCCCGAATATGTTGCAGACCAGAGGCAAGACATCAAGCACCACAGCCATACGGATGAAGGATGATGCAGCGGACTTGTCAAAGCGGCACAGGATGAAATATGCCGCCAGGGATCCTGCGGCGAAGACTACCGCACACAGAAGCCTCCGTGACGAATTCAACCTGCGTGCCCTTACCTTGTTGGATGTGTCCGTACCTCTCTTGTTCCACTGGAAGAAACCTATGAACTGCATCGGAACGAAGTATATCATATGCAGAATGGCGTTGCCGAGTCCGGAGCCACCGTTTTTCCAGTTCATAAAACACATCACTCCGTATATCGACACATCCAACAGCCCGAAAAGGAAAGTCCATATCTTCCCGTTGGCGGACAGGACGGAACTCAATATACCCATAAGAGATCCAAAGGCGGACAGGACAAGGAGCGCCCTTCCCGTCTGTGTGCCTTCAAGCTTGAACAATGTGGTGACTATGAGGGCAACGGCCATCCCCGCGAGGATGAACACATTGAACCATCTATTGAATGTCTCTTCCTTCATTTAATGCTGTTTTGATTGTTTTTGCCAATTTTACTCCTACAAGGTCCGCCAGGTCCTTTTCATCCGCCGCCGCTATCCGCGCAACGGAACCGTAATGCATCAGAAGCCTCTGCTCCGTCCGTTCCCCCACGCCTTTTATCTGGCTTAAGGCAGACTTTATCTGAGCCTTGCTCCTCAGGTCCCTGTGGAAGGTTATACCGAACCTGTGGGCTTCATCCCGGATTCTCTGCAATACCTTAAGGGCCTGGGAGTTTCTGTCAAGGAACAAAGGATAAGGATCGGATATCCTTATGACTTCCTCCAACCTCTTTGCAAGCCCTATTACCGTCAGCCTGTCCTCTATGCCAAGTTCGCACAGCGCCTGCCAGGCAAACTCGAGCTGCCCCTTTCCTCCATCTATAACGACAAGCTGCGGGAGATCTTCCGGACACTCCTGGAGCATCCTGGAATACCGGCGGTTCACGACCTCTTTCATCGATGCATAGTCGTTGGCCCCGACAACCGTCTTTATCTTGAATTTCCTGTAATCCTTTTTTGAAGGCTCCCCATTGCGGAACACTACACAGGATGCTACCGGATTGGTACCCTGTATGTTGGAGTTGTCGAAACACTCCATATGGACAGGCAGGACTTTCATTCCGAGAGCCTTGCGGAGTTCCTCGAGCACGGCAGTCTTGAATTCGTCAGGGTCTGTATGTTCTTTCTGCCTGATGGAATTGAAGCGGAATTCGTGTGCATTCTTTGAACTCAGTTCCAGCAGGGACAGTTTTTCACCGCGTACGGGTATTTTGAATTCAACACCTTCTATGCTTACATCGGGAAGGAACGGGACAATGACCTCGCGGGACAGCGCACCGAACTTTGTCTCAATCTCTGCAATGAAGGTACTGAGCACCGTTTCCTGATCTTCCTCTATCCCGGATTTGAATCCGAGGTTCAGGGACTGCACTATCGAACCTCCCCTCACCCGCAGGAAATTGCCATAACTCTCAGTGACGTCATACACCAGAGAGAATACATCTGCATTGATATCCCGCGCCTCCGTTATGATTGATTTTGCATAATGCTTCTGGAGAAGTTCTATCCTGTTCTTGAAATGCTGTGCCGACTCGAAATCGAGGGCATCCGAGGCAGCCTGCATAGAATCCTTGTACTGTTTAATGATATCGTTGACTCCTCCGGTCAGCAAGCGGACTATTTCCTCTATGTACGCATTGTATTCCTCCTGGGAAATCAAACCGGCACAGCAGCCTCTGCACTTGCCCAGATGAAAGTCCAGACAAGGGCGGAACTTACCCCTGAGTACGGCATCCGACGTTATGTTGTAGTTGCAGGACCTCAAAGGATAAGCACTCCTGAAGAAATCCAGAAGAACCTTGGCGTGGGTTACAGAACTATATGGTCCGAAATATCTGGACCCGTTCCGCACAACCCTCCTTGTAAGGAATATTTTCGGGAAAGGATCGGACGTGACGCATATCCAGGGATATGTCTTGGAGTCTTTGAGAAGGATGTTGTAGCGTGGCTTGTACTGCTTGATGAGGTTGTTCTCCAGCAGAAGGGCATCCGCTTCCGTGTCCACGACCGAATACTGCAGATCGGCAATCTTGGAAACAAGTATTCGCGTCTTGGTATTGAGCCTTTCTGGAGATACGAAATACTGGTGAACACGCTTGAAGAGATCCTTCGCCTTGCCCACATATATCACATTTCCCTCGGAGTTATAGTATCTATATACTCCGGGGGAATGTGGCAGTAATGATATTTTTTCTCTAACGTCCAAGCGCTTCCTTTACGGCGGCCTCTATCCCGTCACCCCTCAAATCACGCTTGAGGATGGTTCCGTCAGGGCCGATAAGCATAATGTGAGGAATTCCGTCTATTCCATAGATGTCGGTAGGAACTTCCTGCGCATTGATAATCTGGTTCCATACAATTCCGTGCTCCTCCGCTGAAGCAACTGTATCTTCCGGCTTGTCCCATACAGCGACACTCAAGACATCGAAATCCTCTCCGGCGTATTTCTCATATACCGCACTGATGAATGGTATCTCCTGCTTGCACGGTCCGCACCAACTGGCCCAGAAATCCACGAGGACATATTTGCCGTTTCCGACGAAATCAGAGAACTTCACTCCATCAATCTCAAAGTCTGTGAATTTCTGCCCGACCGCAGTGTTCATTTTGGACTCGAGAGATGTCTTGAGCTTCTGTACGAACTCTGTCTGCTGGTTCTCTTCTGAGAAACTGTTGAGAATCTTCTCCAGTTCGGATGGATCCATATCATAATATACCTGCTTGAGAGCCTCCACTCCGAGACTGTTGTTCTTGTTCCTCTTGATTGTCTTGAGACAGTACGCCTCAAGCTTTGCCCAGGCTGCCTCATACATAGCATCCAATACCTCTTCTGATGCTCCGTCCCTTTCAGCCTGTGTGGACTCATCAAGATATTTGCCGGTTATTGTTTCAACCTGTTTGTTGAACGCTTCTGTCTTTTCCTCCACTGACTTGCAGGATACTACCAATGCAAGAGGAAGAATCATCGCAATAAAGAATCTTTTCATATCGTAAGTGATTATCAATTTCAAAAAACCGGCTCCCCCGAAAGGGAACCGGCCGTAAATATAGTAATTTCCTTCGAATTACTTCTGGTTGTCCCTACGAGGACGACGATCTCCGCGGTCACGGCGGTCACGACGGTCACGACGATCTCCACGATCACCTCCACGGCCCTGTCCTGCTGCCTGTGAATTGGCTGCTGCAAGAGCTGCAGGAGTAAGATCCTGGCGTCCGTACTTCTCACCGTTGCATATCCAAACCTTGATACCGAGGCAACCAACCTTCGTATGAGCTTCTGCAAGCGCATAGTCGATATCGGCACGGAATGTATGGAGAGGTGTACGACCTTCCTTGAACATTTCGCTACGAGCCATTTCAGCACCACCTACACGGCCGCTGATCTGAATCTTGATACCCTCTGCTCCTACTCTCATCGTGTTGGCTACAGCCATCTTGATGGCACGTCTGTAAGAAACACGGCCTTCGATCTGACGAGCGATGTTGTCAGCGACGATGTGGGCGTCAACCTCTGGTCTCTTGACTTCGAAGATGTTGATCTGAACATCCTTCTTGGTGACCTTCTTGAGCTCTACCTTGAGTTTGTCCACTTCTGCGCCGCCCTTACCGATGATGACACCTGGTCTTGCTGCATAAATGGTCACAGTGATGAGCTTGAGAGTC
>JAZUKB010000071.1:0-61040 GCA_045643085.1 Candidatus Cryptobacteroides sp. | reverse complement strand
GGATACCAGGCCTGCATCATGGCCCCGACGGAAGTGCTTGCACAGCAGCACTATGCGAACATTCAGAAGTATCTTGCCCCAACCGCCGTCAAATGCGCCCTGTTGACCGGTTCCACCGGTACGAAAGACCGTCGTGCAATCCACGAGGGGCTTGAAGACGGCAGCATAGGATTGATTGTGGGGACTCACGCTCTGCTGGAGGACAATGTCGTATTCAAGGCTCTCGGCCTTGCGATAATAGACGAACAGCACCGTTTCGGAGTTGACCAGCGCTCCAAACTCTGGGCAAAGGGGCCCGTGGCGGAGTCTTCCGGGACTGCTCCGGAGAGGGACCGTGCCACCCTCGGCATCGTAAGAGGGAGGGGCCCTCTGGGAGGGGTCCGCAGAGCGGACGTCTATTCTCCGGAGCAGTCCCGGAAGATCCCTCCTCACGTGCTGGTAATGACGGCTACTCCGATACCGCGAACTCTGGCGATGACCCTGTACGGGGACCTGGACATCTCCGTAATAGACGAGATGCCTCCAGGACGAAAGCCAGTCCTGACAATGCAGATATCACCGGCGAAGAAACCGGCCATGTACAAGTTCATCGCTGATGAGATTGCGCGCGGACGCCAGGCTTTCATAGTCTATCCGCTCATTTTCGAAAGCGAGAAGATGGATCTGCAGAACCTCCAGAACGGTTACGAGGAGATAGTCCGCCGTTTTCCTCTCCCTCAGTACAAGGTGGCCATAGTGCACGGCCAGCAGACTGCCGATGAGAAGAACTTCAATATGTCGGCGTTCGCCGAAGGCAGGGCGGATATACTTGTCTCCACGACTGTGATAGAGGTCGGAGTGGACGTTCCGAATGCCACGGTAATGGTGATAGAGGAAGCCCAGCGGTTCGGACTGAGCCAGTTGCATCAGCTGCGTGGCCGTGTGGGGCGCGGAGCAGACAAGTCCTACTGCATCCTGGTGAAGGACTATCGCACGTCAAAGGATGCTCAGAAGCGGCTTGACCTGATGTGCTCTTCCGAGGATGGTTTCGTGATCGCCGAGGAGGATATGAAGATGAGGGGACCGGGAGACCTGGAGGGTACCCAGCAGAGCGGTCTGCCGATCAGCCTGAACATTGCCTCGCTCGCAAAGGACGGCCATCTCCTTTCAGAAGCCCGTGCCTATGCGGAAAAGGTGCTTGATGCCGACCCGGGCCTGGAATCAAAAGAAAATGCGAAGCTCGTTTCCGAGCTCCGCAAAGAAAAATATTCTGTAAAAGATTACAGTAAAATCAGTTAGTCAACTTTAGGACCAGCTGCAACGAGGGCCTTTCCGGCTGCGTTGCTTTCGTACTTCTTGAAGTTCTTCACGAAGCGTCCTGCAAGATCCTTTGCCTTCTCCTCCCACTGCGCAGCGTCTGCGTATGTGTCGCGTGGACCGAGGATTCCGGTGTCAACACCCTTGAGCTCGGTAGGAACTGCGAAATTGAAATAAGGGATATTCTTCGTGTTTGCCTTGTCGATGCTGCCGTCGAGGATTGCGTCGATGATTCCGCGGGTATCGCGGATAGAGATACGCTTGCCTGTTCCGTTCCATCCGGTGTTCACGAGGTATGCCTTTGCACCGCTCTTCTCCATTCTCTTCACGAGCTCCTCTGCATATTTGGTAGGATGGAGTTCGAGGAATGCCTGTCCGAAGCAAGCGGAGAATGTAGGAGTAGGCTCGGTGATTCCGCGCTCAGTACCTGCAAGCTTTGCTGTGAATCCGCTGAGGAAATAGTATTTGGTCTGCTCAGGAGTGAGGATGGATACCGGAGGAAGTACACCGAATGCGTCAGCTGAAAGGAAGATCACCTGCTTTGCTGCAGGACCTGCGCTGAGCGGACGTACGATGTTCTTGATATGGTAGATAGGGTAGCTGACACGGGTGTTTTCGGTGACGCTCTTGTCGTCGAAATCAATCTTGCCCTGTGCGTCAACGGTCACGTTCTCGAGGAGCGCGTCGCGATGGATTGCATTGTAGATGTCCGGCTCTGACTCCTTGTCAAGCTTGATGACCTTCGCGTAGCATCCGCCTTCGAAGTTGAATACCCCGTGGTCGTCCCAGCCGTGCTCGTCGTCACCGATGAGCTTGCGCTTAGGGTCTGTTGAAAGGGTTGTCTTGCCTGTTCCTGAAAGACCGAAGAAGATTGCGGTGTTCTCACCCTTCATATCGGTATTGGCTGAGCAGTGCATTGCTGCGATGCCCTTGAGAGGGAGGAAGTAGTTCATCATGGAGAACATACCCTTCTTCATCTCACCGCCGTACCAGGTATTGAGGATTACCTGCTCCTTGCTGCTTACGTTGAAGGCTACGCAGGTGTCGGACCTGAGACCGAGCTCCTGGAAGTTGGAAACCTTCGCCTTTGATGCGCAGTAAACGACGAAATCAGGCTTCTGGTCGAACTCTGCCTGATTCTTCGGACGGATGAACATATTTGTAACGAAATGAGCCTGCCAAGCGACTTCCATAATGAAGCGGACCTTCATACGGGTGTCCTCGTTGGTCCCGCAGAATCCGTCCACTACATAGAGCTTCTTACCGCTGAGCTGGCTGATTGCGAGCTTCTTGACCTCTTTCCAAACCTACTCTGACATAGGGTGGTTGTCGTTGTGGTATTCCTCGCTGTCCCACCATACGGTGTCCTTTGAGTTCTTGTCCATAACGATATACTTGTCCTTAGGAGAACGTCCGGTGTAGATACCGGTCATAACGTTGAGGGCTCCGAGCTCCGTTTCCTGGGCTTTCTCGAAACCTTCGAGCTCAGGGCGTGTCTCTTCGTTGAAAAGTACTTCGTATGTAGGGTTATAGACGATTTCCTTTGTACCCTTGATACCGTACTTGTTTAAACATATTTTTGCCATTGTTTTGTATGATTAGATGATTAATTCCGTATTTCGGCACGCAAATTTACTCAAAAAAATCAGTAAATTCTTATTTTTGTGATTGATTTTCAATCATAATCGACATCGATTGGAATATATGATGATGACAGCGGCGGAGATACTGAAAAACTACTGGGGATACGAGTCGTTCAGACCTGTGCAGGAGGATGCTATCAATGCCGCCCTGGATGGAAGGGACGTGCTTGCCGTGCTTCCGACGGGAGGCGGCAAGTCGGTCTGTTTCCAGGTCCCTGCGCTGATGCGCGAAGGTATCGCACTGGTCGTCACGCCTCTCGTGGCATTGATGAAGGATCAGGTCCAGAATCTGGAGAACCGTGGGGTGAAGGCGCTCTGCATCCACGCCGGGATGACGCACCGTGAGGTCGACCTTGCCCTCAACAACGCGGCATACGGCGATTTCAAGTTCCTGTATCTGTCTCCGGAGCGTCTTTCGACGGAACTGTTTCAATCCTATCTCGATGTCCTGAACATATCCTTCATTGTAGTCGACGAGGCCCATTGCATATCTCAGTGGGGCTATGATTTTCGTCCGGACTATCTCAGGATAGGCGAACTGCGGGACAGGGTGGAGGCTCCGGTCATAGCGCTCACCGCCACCGCCACGCACAGGGTGTCGGAGGATATAATGGAAAAGCTGCGCTTCCGGGAACCGCTCGAACTCAGGAGCGATTTCGAGAGACCCAATCTAAGCTATGTAGTCCGCAGGACCGATGACAAGATCGGACAGCTCCTCGCTGTCTGCAGGGGAGTGCCCGGTTCCGGAATAGTGTATTTGAGGCATCGCAGCAGGTGCGAGGAGGTCTCCTCGCTCCTTCGTGCCGAAGGCGTGGAAGCGTCTTTCTATCACGCTGGACTTGATTCCAAAGCCAGATCGGAGCGGCAGAAAGCCTGGAAGGAGGGGCGGATAAGGGTGATGGTGTGCACGAATGCCTTCGGAATGGGAATAGACAAGCCGGATGTTCGGTTTGTCGCGCATCTGGATATGCCTGACAGCATCGAGGCATATTATCAGGAGGCCGGCCGTGCGGGAAGGGATTCGGAACGTTCGTATGCCGTGCTCCTGTGGAATGACAACGACGTCAAGCGACTGCGGCAGCTTACCCTCGGCGCCTTCCCCTCGCTGGAGTACATAGAGGACATATATCAGAAACTTCACGTATTCTTCGGCATTCCGTACGAACAGGGCATCGGCAGGCAACTCAAGTTCCGTCTTGAAGAATTCTGCCGTCAATATTCCCTGAACAGGTCACAGTGCTATTATGCGATAAGATACCTGGAGCGTTCGGGCCACATAACCTATGCGGAGGACGTCGAAATAAGCACCAGAGTCCAGATAAAGGTTGACAGGAACGTTCTGTATGAGGTGGACCTTCCGGACCCCGAGATGGTGAAGGTGCTCGAATCCCTTATGCGTGGATACGCCGGTATATTCTCCTTCGCCGTGCCGATAAGGGAAGAGACAGTGGCGGCTTCCGTTTCCGTAGGGGTCCCTCAACTCAGGCAGATACTGTACAGGCTTTCACTGGAACATATCATCAATTACATTCCTTGTGACGTGAGCAATGTGGTGTACCTGCATCACAACAGGCTTATGCCCGGGAACCTTGACCTGGACGAACAGCGTTACGGGCAGTTGAAGGAGAATGCCGTTTCCCGTTCGGAGGCCGTCATCGAATATGCCTCCCGGACGGATACGTGCAGGTCCCGTTTCCTCCTCGGATATTTCGGACAGAACGAATCACGGGAATGCGGTTGCTGCGACGTATGCAAGCCCGGAAGTTCGAGGAGCCGCAGGCTGGAAGCGTACAGAAACGAACTCGATTCGACGGAATAATTGTATATTTGTGTGTAATGTCTGAGATGAATGGGGAAATAGAACTGGCCGGTATGGAATTCCGTGCCTTTCACGGTTGTCTCGAGAGCGAGAGACGTGAAGGGAACGATTTCGTGGTGGATTTCAAATGTGTGTATGACATAACGGAGGCTGCCGCCACCGACAGGCTGGAGGATACTCTGGACTATTCCGGAATCTATGATATCGTCGCAGCCCAGATGGCTGTTCCATCAAACCTGCTGGAGCACGTAGCCGGACGTATCGTCGAGGCGATAAGGCGCTCTTATCCGGAGCTGGAGCATTTCGAGGTCCGGGTATCGAAGAAGAATCCTCCGGTAAGCGGGAAGGTCGGCCGTTCATCCGTGACCATAAAGGTATGAAAATAGCTTTCCTTACGCTCGGCTGCAAGCTCAACTATGCCGAGACATCCACATACGAGCGCGGATTCAAGGCTGCCGGCTATGAGGTGGTGGGTTGGAGGGACAAGGCTGACGTATATCTCGTCAATACCTGCTCCGTCACCCAGACGTCAGACAGCAAATCCCGCAATCTTGTGAGGAAAGTCCACCGCATAAATCCTTCAGCATCAATCATAGTCACTGGCTGCTCCGCACAGTTGAGGCGGAAATCCCTTGAATCCATTGAAGGGGTCACCAGAGTGTTCGGATGCGACGAGAAGCATCTTGTTGTCCCTGAAACCACCGGTACCCCCGCGACAGCAACGGATCCGTTCCCGGCATTCTCCACGGGGGAGAGAACCCGCTCGTTCCTGAAAGTGCAGGACGGATGCGACAACTACTGCGCGTATTGCACCGTTCCCTATGCCAGGGGCGGAAGCAGGAATATTCCGATCGCGGAAATTGTATGCCAGGCACGCCGGATAGCGGCGGAAGGAGTCCGGGAGATAGTGCTCACGGGCGTGAACACCGGGGATTTCGGCAGGACGACCGGAGAGACGTTCCTTGATCTCCTCAAGGCTCTCAATGATGTCGAGGGCATAGAAAGGTACAGGATAAGCTCTATTGAGCCGAACCTCATAACCGCGGAGATAATAGATTGGATAGCGTCCGGGACAAAGTTCCAGCCGCATTTCCATATTCCGCTCCAGACAGGCTCGGACGTCCTGCTGCAGAGGATGGGGAGGCATTATGACACGAAGTTCTTCGAAGACAGGATAAGATATATAAGGAAGGCGATGGAGACTCCCGGGAGACCGAAGGTATTCTTCGGCATAGATGTAATGGTGGGGCTGCCGGGTGAGACGGATGAGCTTTTCCGTCAGACATACGGATTCATTGAGCGTATCAGACCGGCGTACATCCACGTATTTCCTTATTCGAGACGTCCGGGTACTCCTGCCGCCCTTATGCCGGACCAGGTGGACGAGAGGGTCAAGGCGGAGAGGGTCGCTTCCCTCGAGGGGCTGTGCGTCTCGCTTCACTCCGCCTTCATCGAAGAGAACAGGGGTATACGCGAGCGGGTGCTTTTCGAATCCACGGATAGAGGAGGAACTATGGAAGGATACACAGGCAACTATATCAGGATCGAACGTCCGTATGACCCGGCGCTTGTGGGACGATTGACAGATGTCGTGATATGAAGACAAGACTTACATTTCTCGGTACCGGGACTTCCCAGGGGGTTCCTATGATAGGATGCGGGTGCGATGTTTGCGCGTCCGCCGACACCAGGGACAAGAGGCTCCGGTCCTCCGTCCTGGTCGAGTACGGAGGTCTGTCCGTGCTGGTGGACTGCGGCCCGGATTTCCGTTATCAGATGCTCAGGGCCGGGGTCACTCACCTCGACGCCATCCTCCTTACCCACAATCATATTGACCACACGGGAGGCTTGGATGACACCAGAACATTCAATCTGATAGAGTCGAAGCCCGTCAACATCTACTGCGAACAGTATGTCGAGAATTCACTGCGCAAGCAGTATGCATATGCATTTGCGGAGCCACGCTATCCAGGAGCTCCCGAGTGGCACACCCACCTGATAGACGGGGGGAAACCTTTCCTTGTCCATTCGAACGCCGGAGAGGAGACTCTGGTATGGGAGTCCGGCTTCGGATACAGGCATCTTCAACCTTCGGACGTCCGGACACCGGAGCCGGTCGAAGTCATTCCGATACAGGGCTGGCATCACAAGCAGAAAGTGCTTTCCGTGCTTGGATACAGGTTCGGCAATATCGCCTACCTTACGGATATGAACCTCATCGAAGACTCCGAGTTCGAAAAGCTCAGGGGACTCGATGCGGTGACGATAAATTGCGTGAAGCGGACCCCGCACCATTCCCACTTCTCGCTGGACGAAGCCCTGTCCTTCTTTGAGAAGGTAGGTGCGAAGGACTCCTATCTCACCCACATATCACATCTCCTCCCGCCACACGCCGTTCTCGAAGCTGAACTTCCGGAGCACGTACACGTGGCTTATGATGGATTAATCATCGAATCGATATGAAAAAAACAATCATTGCCGGCCTTTCAATGCTGGCACTCCTAACATCCTGCAAAATGGAAAATCCACTGTTGACAGAATCGCCGCTCCCGTATGGAGCGCCTCAGTTCGACAAGATAAGGACTGAGCATTATATGCCTGCTTTCAAGAAGGGATTCGAGGAAGGAAAGGCAGAGATTGACGCCATTGTATCCAACCCGGAAGAGCCGACGTTCGAGAACACGATAGTTGCGCTGGAATTCGCGGGAGAGACATATTCCAACGTTGCAAGCATATTCTACAATGTGCTTGAGGCCGACGCAAGTGATGAACTTCAGCGTATCGCCGAGGAGGTCGCTCCACTCGCAAACGAATATTCAATGTACATCACATTGAATGAAGGTCTTTTCGCGAGGGTCAAGGCCGTGTATGACAAGAAGGATGAACTCTCTCTGGAGCCGGATCAGATGAAGCTTCTTGTGGACACTTACAAGTCCTTCTCACGCAACGGCGCAAACCTCTCGCCGGAAGACAAGGAAACCTACAGCAAACTCAATGAAGAACTTTCCCTCGCTACCCTGAAATATGGCAAGAATGTGCTTGCCGCTACCAATTCGTTCTCTCTCAACATCACAGATGAGGCGGATCTGGAAGGGCTCCCGGACTATGTCGTCGCTCTCGGAAAGGAGACTGCCGAGGCCAACGGCCAGGAAGGCTGGACTTATGACCTGTCCGCTCCGAGCTATGGTCCGTTTATGAAGTTCAACGCCCGCCGCGATCTCAGGAAGCAGCTTTATTATGCCTACAACACACGTGGCGTGAACGAAGGCTCCGACAATACGGAAGTTGTCAAGCAGATAGCCGGCCTGAGGCTCAGAATCGCCAACATCCTCGGATACAGGACATACGCCGACTATTGTCTGGAAGAGCGTATGCTCAAGACCCCGGGGCAGGTTGACGCATTCCTGGACGAACTCCTGGAGCCTTCACTCCCGAAGGCGAAGCAGGAGATAGAAAAGATATATGAATACGCCTGTGCCAACGGATTTGACGACACCGCAATTCAGTCCTGGGATTTCAGCTACTGGTCAGAGAGGTACAAGAATGAGATGTACACCCTGAGCGAGTCGGACCTCAAGCCGTATTTCCAGCTGGAGAACTGCATCGATGCCGTGTTCGGACTTGCCGGTAAGTTGTACGGACTTCAGTTCGAGCAGAGGCCTGATATTCCTGCCTATCACAAGGATGTGAAGGTCTATGACGTAAAAGACGAGAGCGGCAGGCACCTGGCACTCTTCTATGCCGATTTCTTCCCTCGCGCATCAAAGCGCAGCGGAGCCTGGATGACGGAATTCCGCGGACAGAGTATCAAGGACGGAGTGGAGCGCAGACCGTTCATCAGCATCGTCACAAATTTCTCAAAGCCTACCGCAGGCGAGCCGTCACTGCTCACACACGACGAGTTGGAGACTTTCCTTCACGAGTTCGGACATTCCCTTCACGGGATGCTCGCCCGGAGCAGGTATCCTTCACAGGCCGGCACCAATGTATCCAGGGATTTTGTAGAACTTCCGTCCCAGATTATGGAGAACTGGTCTTATGAGAAGGAGTACCTTGAAGGCTTCGCCCGCCATTACAAGACAGGCGAGACCATACCTCAGGAACTTATCGACAAAGTGGTGGCGGCAAGGAACTACAATTCCGCGTATCTTCAGGTAAGACAGCTTCATTTCGGAATACTGGATATGGCCTGGCACGAATGTACCGAGCTTCCGGCACAGAGTACCATCGACTTTGAAAATGAGGTGCTCACCCCGATAGCCGTATTCCCTATGGTCCCGGGTACTTCCATCTCCACCAGCATCACGCACCTGTTCAGCGGCGGTTATGCCGCAGGATACTATTCATACAAATGGGCGGAGGTACTTGAGGCTGATGCCTTCTCTCTCTTCAAGGAGAAGGGAATCTTCAATAGGGAGGTGTCCGATTCGTTCAGAAAGAACATCCTAGAGCGCGGAAGCGAAGATGACGAGGCAGTGCTTTACAGGAACTTCCGTGGACACGACCCTCAGCCTTCGGCATTGCTCGAGAAGCTTGGCATAGTGTCCAAATAGATTCAGGCAAGAATCAGGAATACACAGGGCCTCTTTCCGATGGATAGAGGCCTTTTTCTCCATTCCGCCACTCTCAATGTCCTGATAAGCTGCGTCGGAAGCGTGATGTCGGCTGCGATGCAAAGCCTTGTCGAAGGACTCAGGTTCGCTGTAAGGTCCGCCATCAGGCTGTCATTGCGGTAAGGGGTCTCTATGAAGATCTGCGTCTGTTTCAGGGACGAAGACGTCTTCTCCAGATTTCTGATTGCCGTACGGCGTTCGTCAGTCTTTGCGGGAAGATATCCACGAAAGGCGAAAGACTGCCCGTCCAGGCCGGAAGCCATAAGGGCCATCATCAGGGACGATGGACCGACAAGCGGGACAACTTCTATTCCCTTGCGGTGGCAGAGGGCTACAAGCGCTGCTCCAGGGTCCGCCACTGCCGGAAGACCGGCCTCGGTGATGAGTCCCACGTCCGAATTGTCAAAAAGGGATGCCATCGCCTCGATATCTTCCTTGCCGGTATGCTCATTTAGCTCGGTGAACGACAGTTCGTCTATCTTTCCCTTCAATCCGTACCGTGAAAGGAACCGTCTGGCGGTCCTTGTCTCCTCGACGACGAAAGTCTTCAGGGAACAGGCTGTCTCCAGGACATATTGCGGAATCACCTCCGTCGGGTCATTGTCTCCGAGCGGAGCCGGTATCAGATAAAGTCTACTCATCTTTTTCGATTTTTATCAAAGTGAGCTCCTCCTCTTCCTGCGCTTTCCGGATGGCCATCCGTTCTCTCTGCTGCTTTGAGGAGAAGAAACTTCTGAGAAGTTCCTTGAAACTCGTGTACTCTTTCTGGAAACTGAGTCCCACGCCGCTTCTCTGGGACAGGTCGAGGTAGCTCGTGAATTCATCCGCCGAACGGGAGAAAAGGCTGAGTCTGAGCTGTCCCGGATTGTCAAGTTTGATTTCGATGTTTATGTCTCCCACCAGACCTCCGTTAGGGCTTGACGTGGTGCCATAGAATCGGTTGCCGAGATTGCCGTTTACGAGCACCCTGTTGTTGAACAGCTGCGTGGATATGGCCACGTCGAATATGTCCCTTCCCGATGAGGCGCTCTGCTGATACTTGAAGCCCAGGTCCATAGGAATGTCCAGTCTCTGGAGAATATTGCTGAACTGACTGCTGAGAATCTCACCCACGTTGGACAGCAGCATATTGCCGCCGTTGACGATTCCGGAAGGGTCGTCTGGCATGAATGTGCCTAGGATCAAAAGGGATACGAACTGTTTCTGAAGCTTGTCTTCAGTGCTCAGGGCCGCGTCTACTTTCGACTTCGTTGCTGGGTCCAGGTCCTCAATGTTGATGGATAGGTTCAGGTCAGGGTTGCTCAGCTTGTCCGTTATGTTGATTCCGCATTCAACGACACGCCTTGTGTTCGCGGATGAACTGTCCGCCTGGATAAGAGTGGACAGGGACGCCCTGGTCCGATAAACGGCGTCAATGTCGAGATTGCTGTCCATCAAGTCTCCTCCGAACCTGATGGAACTGCCTTCCCTGATGTCGAAATCCTTCGCCACGATATTCGGTATCGAGAACTTGAAGTTGCCCGATGAGATATCGTATCTTCCGCTCAGGTCCATAGGCTGTCCGGAAGGCTTGATGTTGATCCTGATGAGCCCGTCTCCACGTGCACTCAGACCGCTTCCTGACGTTGGATCTATATCAAGACGCGTCTCTATGTCAGGGAGTACCCTTATGTTGGCGAGTAATGATACCTTATTCCCGGATGCCGTTGATTCCTTGCCGTACAGGCTGGTCATCATCTCCTCGTACGGATCGATTCCCACGGTATCCTTCCGGACAAAGGTGAGAAGGTTGCTGGTCGTAGCTTCCATCCCGCGTCCCAGGGCTGCGTCGATAAGTCCCGGCCCGGATGTGGTAATGTCCGCCGTCACGCTCAGGGCGTCAAAGCTTCCGTTCAGCTTCGCGTTTCCGCTTCCGGAGAGGCTTCCGGAAATGCTCTTCCCCCGGCCGGAAGGTATGTCAAGCATCTTTATTCCATTAAGGCTGAGAGAAAAGTCCAGGAGAGCTTCCCTGAATCTGTCATAGGTTATCGTGCCGTTCAGTTCTGCGCTGCCGTTGCCTCCGTCGGTTATGGATATCCCCTTGAATTCCGCAACCTTTTCGTTGAAGCGGAAAGGTCCGTCTACACAGTATGGGACGTTTGTGGCCGCCAGCCTCAGCAAAGCTTTGCTGAACCTCGCATTGTCGCTTCTGATGACCGGAGCCTCCATCGTGCCGTCGACCACGAACGTGCCGCTGACGGTTCCTCCCATTTCGCTGAATACGCCCTTGAGGAATGGCTGCAGGATGGATAGATTCAGTTCATTCATATCGGCCCGGAAATCGATCTTTCTGTCAGATGGATGAAGCTTTCCGCTGAACGACAGCGCATCGAATCCGGTGTCCTCCTGTTTCAGCATGAACATCAGCATCTCTTTCTCTTCGTCCCAGGTGCTTGACAGTCCCACTGCACCCTGATACCTGTTCAGGGCGATGAGGGAATCACATCTGATGGACATATTGACCGCAGTCCTCTCTTTTCCGAAAGGGGAGATCAGTTCAGCATTGCCGGACAACGTTCCTCCAAGCCCCATATCCTTTGAGGACAGGACATTGGCGATTGCGAGGTCCAGATTCTGCAATGACAGGCTGAGTGTATCGACATTTGAAGAAGACAATGCACCGTCCAGATAGATGGCCTGCTCTCCGGAGCGCAGTGCAAGGGCGTCAACTCCGAAGTCCCTGCCGTCTATACGTATGGTTGAAGGATCGAATGACCACCTGTCGTCGCCGGCGGCAAAAGACGAACCGTCCGGGTCTATTCCGACCATAATGGCATTGCCGTCACGCCATCCGTTCAGGGACAGGTTGCCCTCTGTCAGATTGATGCCCTTTACCGATACCTCGGCGCTGCTCATCACGATTTTCAGACTGTCGCCCTCTCTTCCGAGGTCCATATTGACATCCTTGAGATATGAACTGCCCTTGGCAAGGCGCCCGGACCGGATATTGCCGTCGATACCTCCGTTACGGTCCACTTTGACAAAGGCCGATGTCCCGTCGGATATGTATATCCCTGGGAAAATAGCGGCAAACAGATCGCGTGAATCGTGGAAATCCAGAGACACTGACAACGGTCGCGGAATATTCCCCGAAAGAATTTTCCCACCCTTCAGGGCGGAAATGAATGTGTTGATCGGACTGCTCCCCAGATATTCGGCATCCAGGAAGGAGGATGCAAGCGAGAATGAATGCGTCGTGTCCGAAACGCCACTGATTATCCTGATGTCCCCGACCGGATGGACAGCTTTTTCATCCTCGTAGTATATGTCACTCAGGAGAAGTTCTCCCGGTATGCCGGCGGAGGGCAGCCGCTTGAAATCCGCATCCGCACCAAGTGAAAGTACTGCATCTCCGGACTTGGGCTTGAACAGGTTGGTCTTTGTCAGATTGAATCTTTCTATGTCTGCCTTGAGCTTGAATCCTTCGCTGTCCGTATTTCTGGAAATGTTTCCGCTGCCTTCATGACTGAATATGGCATTGGGGTCTGTGCTCCTTATGTCCGCGTCCAGCAAATCACCGGACAACAATGCATTTATCGTGATTCCGGAGTATTCATATCCGCGCAGTGAGGCTTTGCTGACAATCATCGAATCGATTGCCACCTTTCTGCTCCCGCGCCCTATGGCGGCATCGAATCCGGTTGAGGCTGATATTCTGTCCAGTGGGAATCCCTTCCTGATGAACTCGGAGACGTTGATTTCGTCCGCCTCAAGCGTGCCGTTCAGCCGGATAGGATCCTTTCCGGTAAGCCCTGCGGCATGCAGGGAGACTGCCGCCGTCCCTTTCCCGCTTGCGGCCTCGATATGTCCCGACAGATTGTCGGTAGGGCCGTAAACCCTTCCGTTGAAATCTATTCTCCTTCCGTTCAGTATGTAATGGAAATCCTTCAGAGTGGCATCCAGTTCATTCGGAATCTGTGAAAGACCCTTTACTTCGCCGCTCAGCGAGCCTCCGATGCCGAATTCCTCCGAATTGAATTTCAGGTCCGTTATCTTAAGGTCCTTCATCGGCCCTTCTATGTGCCCCGATTCGATATCCATTGTGAAATCCACGTTGGCCAGAGCGTCGGTGAAATATCTCAGGGATATGAAAGAAAGGTGGGACTTGCGGAATTCCAACCCCATCCTCACGAGAGTTTCATAGTGCTTGAAACTTGCATTGCCTTCATTATAGGACATACTGTAACTGCTGCCTTTCAGATCCGACCACTTGTCCAGAATGCGTATGTCCTCAATGAGAGTCAGGCCGTGACCGACCTTGGCCCTGCCCTTTACCAGATATGCCAGGTATCCGCTCTTCTCGGAAAGGTTGACAATCTTGTCCGCCACACCTGAGAAATAGCCTCCTCCTATCTTGAAGGAATGTCCTTTTATGAGGTCCGCGTGAACATCCAGGTCCTGCCAGTTCATTCCGATTCCCTTGTAGATACGCCGTTTGTTCTTGAACGCGCTGAGCCTGAACCTGAAATCCCTGACTGTGATCTTCCCGGCGTCGAATATATTCTCGGGGTCCGCTTTCTTTTCCTTGGCAGGGTGACTGTGACTGTTGAAGAAACGGGCTATGTTGGAAGGATATTCTCCGTCCGGCTCCGTGGCCAGATGTAGCGTGGCACCCTCCAGTACCAGCCTTCCCGCGTGTACGCCCTTTCCCTTGAACAATCCGCCCAATGACAGGGTCGCCGTCATCTTGTCCACGTGAAGTATCGTGTCCACGGGAGCCCATCCCCTGTTGTACTTGTCCTCCGTGTACGGATTCCTGTCACGTACCGTCAGATTTTCTATCTTGACCGCGTTGAACGGGGCCACGTGCAGTCCGCCTATCGTGACGTCACCTCCGAGGTTCTTTCCGATACGGTCGAGGATTCTTTCCGAGAGTCCTGTCTGGACACTCGGAATCAGGAGCGCAAGATTTGCTGCGAAACAGAGGATCACTATCGCCCCTGCAATCCTGGTCAATATTTTCCAACTCCGTCTGATGGTACTGATACGCTTTTATGCAAAGTACAAAAATAACAAATATCTGCTGAAAATTTGCTACTTTTGCTGTCTCAAAAATCATCTGATATGGCTGATCTGATACTAGGGATAGAGTCTTCCTGCGATGACACCTCAGCTGCCGTCATCCGTGACGGATATCTGCTCTCCAACGTCATAGCAAGTCAGGAAGTGCATAGAAGTTTCGGGGGCGTGGTGCCTGAACTCGCATCGAGAGCCCACGAACAGAACATCGTTCCCGTGGTCAGCGAAGCCCTTTCCCGTGCGGGCATCAAGGCTTCCGAACTTACGGCCATCGCCTTCACGCGAGGCCCCGGTCTGCTGGGGTCCCTGCTCGTCGGGACATCATTCGCCAAGGCGATGGGACTGGCCCTGGATATTCCCGTAGTGATGGTGAACCATCTTCAGGGGCATATTCTGGCAAACTTCATCAAGCAAACCGAAAAGCCCGTCAGGGAGCCTTCGTTCCCGTACCTCTGCCTGCTTGTCAGCGGTGGTAATTCCCAGATAGTCCGCGTGGACGATCCCCTGCATTTCGAAATCCTCGGTCAGACCATAGACGACGCGGTCGGGGAGGCATTCGACAAATGTTCCAAGATGATGGGACTGGGTTATCCGGGCGGGCCGATCATCGACAAGCTGGCAAAGGAAGGTGATCCTAAGAGATTCAATTTTGCAAAACCCCACGTGCCGGGTCTGGATTACAGTTTCAGTGGCATCAAGACATCGTTGCTCTATTTCGTAAGGGACGAAATTGCCAAGGATCCGGACTTTATGGAGAAAAACAAGGCCGATATTTGTGCTTCATTCCAGAAGTCATTGATAGACATATTGATGGATAAGCTCATAAAGGCGGCGAAGCAGACCGGCATCCGTGAGATCACGATAGGAGGAGGAGTATCTGCCAACAGCGGGCTCCGGGACCGGATAGTTTCCGAAGGCCAGAAACGCGGTTGGAACACGTATCTTCCCGAGTTCAAGTTCACGACGGACAACGCCGCCATGATAGCGATTGCCGGGTATTACCATTATCTTGCAGGTGAGCGCACTCCTCTGGATGTGGCGCCGGTATCCCGCGCAGCGGAATTCTAGCACAGGACAATCCAGGTATGAAAGAATTCGAGATTGTATGCCCTTTGGACAGGGAACCCAGGAACAAGGAGATAGAAGCCAGGGCTTCCGGCTTGCGCTGGGTGTTGAAAAAGCGTTCCGTGGATGCCCGCAAGGAACCTGTATGGCGCTACCAGTATGAGGCATACGAACCGGGGGAGACCATCGAGGAATATGTCCTGCCCGAATATCTGGATGTACACGACTCAAGCCCGGTGATAATAGTCGGGGCCGGTCCGGCTGGAATGTTCGCTGCTCTCAAACTCCTTACCCTGGGTCTCAAGCCCGTTGTGCTGGAAAGAGGAAAGAATGTAAGCGAGCGCAAATTCGATATGGCCAGACTTTCCCGGGAAGGTGTGGTGGATCCGGACAGCAACTACTGCTTCGGAGAGGGTGGCGCAGGAGCCTTTTCAGACGGCAAACTGTACACAAGGTCATCCAAGAGGGGAGACAACAGGGAAGTCCTGCACCAGCTCGTCCGTTTCGGTGCATCTGATGACATTCTTATAGATGCCCATCCGCACATAGGCTCGGACAAGTTGCCGGCAATAGTGGAGAATATCCGCAAATGCGTGATCGGACACGGAGGTGAGTATCATTTCGGCGCCAGAGTGGTTTCCATTGAGAAGGATGCCGGAGAAGGATTCATCGTCGGATGTTCGGACGGTTCAAGATATTCAGGCAGGAAAGTCATTCTGGCGACCGGACATTCCGCTCGTGACATATATGAAATGCTGGATAGGAGCGGAGGCTCCCTTGAGGCGAAGGGTTTTGCCCTCGGCGTCAGGGTCGAACACCCCCAGGAAAAGATCAACTGGTGCCAGTATCACGGACAATGGAAACCGGGAGTCCCTGCAGCGGAATATTCTTTTGTGGAACAGGTTGACGGCAGGGGAGTATTCTCCTTCTGTATGTGCCCTGGCGGCATCCTCGTACCGTCCTCCACGGAGCCCGGTACGGTAGTGCTCAACGGTATGTCCAACTCATCCAGAAACGGCAAGTTCGCGAACGCTGGAGTCGTGGTGCAGATCGAACCCGAGGATGTTCCCGGAGACAGCCCTTTCCGCCTGATGGATTTCCAGAGGGATGTGGAGCGGAGAATGTATGACTATTGCTTCTCGCAGGGAGCGGTGCATCCAATGACGGCCCCGGCCCAGAGAATGGAGGATTTCTGTCTCGGAAAGGTCTCCAAGTCGATGCCGGAGACTTCATACCACCCGGGCGTCATATCCGCCCCTTTGCACGAACTCCTGCCTCCAATGGTATCACAGAGGCTCCGGAAGGCGTTTCCTAGGATAAAGATGCGGAACTATTATACCAATGCCGCCCTCCTGCTCGGTGTGGAGTCCCGCACCTCGTCCCCCGTACGCATACCTCGTGACAACGGGACACTTGAATATATCTCGATGGGTGGGGTGTACCCTTGCGGTGAAGGCGCCGGATATTCCGGCGGAATCGTAAGTTCGGCGATTGACGGCATAAGGTGCGCTGTCGCCGCCGCAGAGGCTATCGGACCTTCTGACCGATAAACAGAATCTCTCCGGACGTCCTTTCACGGATGATGAATATGAACGGCCTGTCCGCCCTGAATTCCAGCGGAATCTCCACCGGAGCGACTGATGTCGCCCTCAAGCCAATACTGGTCACGGCTGCGGCCTCCGTGCCTTTCTCGTTGACGTCGAGATATGTCTTCTGCTTGACGTAACTGACCATAAGCGGGACTCTGGAGATGCCCGGGAACCTGGCTCCGGTACCGAATGCTTCCTTCATACCGAGGGCATTCAGCGCATCGTTCAGTTCGACTTCATATTCCATCTTGAACTTTGGGAGGACAAGGCTGACCTGCCTTGAACGTATCCCGGATGAGAGATTTTCCCATTCCGCGGCATCCAGTCTGCCAGATGCTTCGGAAAAGCCCGTCGCGGTCGTGTCTTTCGGAAGCAGTACGTACAGGGCGAATGAGCCGTTGCCGTACGGAATCTCCAGTATGCTGAAATTGTCATCCTCCGAATATCCGAACCTCCTGGTCTTGTACATCATCGCATTGTCAGTCTTTGTGCCGTCAATGCAGTTGAACTGTTCGTCCTTCACGGACGGAAAGTCCCCGAATTCCCACGCGGCATTGAAATAAAGTGCGTTCACCAGCATCAGCCTGATCCCCGGATCCGTAGAATCCAGGATTTCCCTGATCTTCCCGTGTGTCTTTTCGCTGCACCATCTGTTGATGGCCTCCACGGATGAAGGGTCCCCGAAGTCTGTCCTGGACACCTGGGCGTCGAAAAACTTGCCGGCATTCTTCCGGTAAGCGCATTTGAGGGATATGTTCTTGCCTACCCAGACGGAATTCGCCGATTCGAAGATGGTGGCTGGGTCAGCGGCGCCGATTGCGTCGGTGACATCCCTGAAGTGGGCGCTTATGACCTTGGGACCGGTCCCCTCGAATCCGAGCATACCGCATATCTCATCCGCGGTTGTTCCCGCGGCTCCGGAATTGAGAAGGGCGAGTGCCGTCCCGGCGCTGAAGGGGGAGATGAACAAATCCTGCTGCGGGTCTGCTCCGTTTATTTCGTGATAAAGTCCGAATGCGAAATCGTCCATATTGTGTTGTGGCGTTGCGGCCAGCATCGCTGTCGCTATGATGGAAAGTAAGATAGTATTCATTTTGTCTGTCTATTTAAGAATTACACCGCTTCCGAGCATCTCCCCGTCATCGGTGTACCATACGGCGAACTGACCGGGGGTTATGCTCCTCTGTGGCTCGTCGAATGCAATATACATGCCGTCCTCACACATATTCAGTGTCGCGTCCTGAAGCGGTTGGCGGTAACGGATTCTTACCCTGTACCGTTTTGATTCTCCGACCTTCAAAGCCTCAGTACCCCTGATCCAATGAATCTCGTCCGGTGATATGAACAGGGCCTTTTTGAAAAGTCCCGGATGGTTCTCACCTTCGCCCACATATATCCTGTTCCCGGGAATGTCCGTGGCAATCACGAACAAAGGGTCCTTGTGGCCTCCTATCGCGAGTCCCTTGCGCTGTCCCAGGGTATAGAACTGGGCTCCCTCGTGCCTTCCTATCACGGCTCCCCAAGGATTTTCCTTATATCTGGTCTTTTTGACGTGGTGCTTGCCGCTCCTGTATGTCTCGGTCTCGAACACGATGTCGCTGTAGTCGAAAGGCTCGGCCATTTCCTGAAGGCTGTGCGGCTCCCGTCTGCCGGGACCGTCATAATATGCCGGAAATACTTCTATTACGTCACCTTCCACGCTTTTCAGCTTCTGCTGCAGGAATGTCGGCAGATCGACTTTTCCCACGAAGCATATACCCTGCGAGTCCTTCTTGTCGGCGGACGGCAGGTCGGCCTCCCTGGCGATGCGCCTGACTTCTCCCTTGCAGATGTCTCCTATCGGGAAGATTGCCTGTGAAAGCTGTTCCTGCGTAAGCTGGCAGAGGAAATAGCTCTGGTCCTTGTTGGGGTCGGTTCCCTCGAGGATCCTCCATTGAGGACGACCTTCCGCATCTGTTGCCTGCTTCCCGTCCGGACCGAGCGCCGGCTCCTTGCGGCAATAGTGCCCCGTAGCTACGAAATCGGCTCCGAGTCTCTTTGCGGCCTTCAGAAATGCATCGAATTTGATTTCTCTGTTGCAGAGTACGTCCGGATTCGGGGTGCGTCCTTTGGAATATTCATCGAACATATAGTCCGCTACCCTTGACATATAGTCCTTGCTGAGATCCACGAAATAGAACGGGATGCCTATCTTTCTGGCTACCATTTCGGCGAGGAACTTCTCCTCTTCCCATTCGCATTCCCCGTGAAGCGTCCCTTCGATGTCGTGCCAGTTCTGCATATACATCGCAAAAACGTCATAACCCTGCTGCTTCAGCAGAAGGGCGGCTACGCTTGAATCGACGCCTCCGGAAAGTCCTACACAGATTTTCATCGTCCGCCTCCTCCGAATCCTCCTCCGCTGAATCCGCCGCCGCCACCGAAGGAGCTTGATCCGCCGAATCCTCTGCGGGACGCAGATTTGGATGCCTGCGCAGCCCTGGCGTTGGTTATGGAATCGGCCATTGACCTGGACATATTGATTACTGTCCAGGTTGTGTTGTAGTCATTGCCCAGAATCTGTTCGAACGCCTGCGGATTGATTTCTTTCAATTCCTTGGCCACGGTGTCGGCGATGCCGAACAGCGCGGCGAAAACCAGATATTCGTGCCAGAGTCCGACTTCCTGTGACCCTCTTTCGTCCAGAAGCGTGAAATCCTTGAGATATTTGCGGAATCCGATGACTTTCCTGGATTCCGCCTTGCCCTTTTCAGTGAACTTCCGGCCCTCGATGTTACCTTCGGCGGCAGCTCTTTCCTTTCCTTCTTCCGTGGTCCTTTCGGCCCATCTCGAAACTGTCGCCGTATGTCTCCTGGCCCAGCGGCTGAATTCGTTCCTCTGAAGTATCAGATCGTCACCGCTGGCCATCTTCATCATATCATAGAGCCCTCTCTCACCCTTTCCCATCGTCGTCAGGTCGGCATTCTCGTTGAACGAGAGTTCCACACGGTCTTTCCCGTCCTTCGAGATGAGTATCTGTCCGTTTCCTATCATCCTGAGAATCATCGCGGATGCTATGGTGTTTCTGCGGTTCTCGCCGAGACGTTCAAGCGCATAACCCGCCTGCAGGATGTCTCCTTTGAAAGGAATGTCCCTGCACCAGTCGATGTCCTTTTCCCTACATCCGAGCACGTTCCGCCTGTTGACCGCAGTGGCTGTGCCGGCTATGCCGAAAACGGCCAGAATGGCCATCAGCATTGCCAGTAACCCGGCCAGAAAATCATCGTCCTGCTCATCGTCATCGAATGAAGCACCTTCCATCGCGACGTTGAGCGCATCAGCGAAATCCCTGTCCTGAATGCTTCCGGATTCGAAGATTCCCTTGTCGAATCTTATGAGAGATATAAGTGAACTGTTCGGCTCGAACCTGCCGTCGGACTCATATACTACGGACCCGTCAGAGGAGAAGGCAACGCTTCCATTGTAGCCGAAACCCCATATCCTGGCATTGTCCCCGCTGACAGGTTCCGGTCCCGTGATTCTTGCAGTCACGTGTTCCGGTTCGGCGGACAGCCCGGGTGATACCAGCTGCATATGGAACATATCGTAGTCGTGAAGGGATTTTACGACATTGCTCATATCGTAGTGCACGGTGAAGGTGTGTTCTCCGTGTCTGCCGATGCCCCAGCAGAGTTCGTAACCGCTCTGTCTGCGCACCGACCCGCATCTCCCGGCTTTCCTGTCTATGCTCCTGTCGATGTTCCAGTCTCCTTCATTCACAAACTCCACTCCGTCTTCACTCACGCCGAACCCGGAAATCCGGATATCCCCCAGATTCTCTTTGACGAGATACCATTCGGTTCCGGCGCCGGCCTCCACGTGCCACACTTCGGTGAACGACGCGCTGCCGTCCCGCCGCAGTGCGACGCTGACATCGATGTCGAATATCCTATACGGAGAAGCTTCCGCGCCCAGAAAGGACAGGACAAGGCAGAGTGTGAGAAGAAGTCTGCGCATCTAGATTTTCATTGAAGGCATATCGGCCTTTGATGCTATTTCCTTGAGGTATTCCTTCTCGACGAATCCCAATATCCTTGCGGCTATAGAGTCAGGGAACTGTCTTACGATTCTGTTGTACTTGGTCACGCTGTCATTATAGACCATACGGCTGGTGCGAACCTGATTCTCATACAGGTTCACGCTGTCCATCGTCTTGGAGTAATTCTCGTTTGCCTTGAGATCCGGATACTGCTCCGCCACGGCGATGATGCGTCCCAGTGCCGACGTAAGGATGTCTTCCTGTGCGTCCGCATCAGATGCCTTGCTGGTGGAACCGATGCTGGTCCTCTGGGCTATCACACTGCGGAGCGTATTGTATTCGTGCTCGTTGTAGGACTTTGTGAGTTCGGCGAGGGCTGTGAGGGCATCCCACCTGCTGGATTGTTGAACACCGATCTGGCTCATTGAGTTCTTGCACATTTCGTCCTGGTTGACGAGCTTTCTCTGCACACCTACTATCCAGAGAATAACTAGCAGCACGATGGCCGCGATAATCAGTATTGTCATCTTTTTTTTGAGTTAGTTTCTACAAATATATACAAAAAAAGCGGTTATATGGGGATTATTTCATATATTTGGGATAATATAAAACACTGATAATGACTGAAAAGGATATCAGAATCCCGTATTTTGAGTTCAATTCCATCGAAGAACTGGGCCCGGAAGACAGGGAATTGGCGGGAGCCGCAATCGAAGCGATGAAAGGGTCATATGCTCCATATTCCCATTTTAACGTAGGCGCCGCCGTACGTATGTCCAACGGACAGATAGTCCGTGGGGCCAATCAGGAGAATGCCGCTTTCCCTTCAGGCCTGTGTGCCGAACGTACTGCAATGTTCGCCGCCGGAGCCAGATATCCGGACAAGGATATGCTGGGCATTGCGATAGCCGGAGGTGTCTATGGAAAGCTCACCGAGCAGCCGGCGACTCCTTGCGGAGCCTGCAGGCAGGTGATGGCGCAGTACCAGACCAAGTCCGGCAAACCTATGTCGGTGATTATGGTAGGGGCCTCCAGGATATGGAAGTTCAGCAGGGTGGATGATATCCTGCCGTTGATATTCGATTCTATTTGAGACGTCGCCTACAGAGATTTCGCGGCCGATTCCCCGGCGAGGCATCCGGTGGAGAAAGCCGTCTGGAGGTTGTATCCTCCGGTGTCGGAATCGATGTCCAGCACTTCTCCGCAGAAATACAGACCTTTGACAAGCCTTGACTCCATAGTCTTGGCCACCACGTCATCGGTGCTTACGCCTCCTGCCGTGACTACGGCGCGCTCGTAGCCCACGTGCCCTGCAATATCAAACTGCCATTCCTTCAGGGCTTTGGCCATGCTTGGGAGATTCACCCATACCTTAGAGTCATTCCTGCCGCGTCGTTCGAGCGTCATTATCTCGGGGTGCATCGCCCTGAACCCGGGGATAAGTTCCCAAGGCATAAGTTTCCCCAGGAGTATTCTGCATTTCTCCTTTTCCTTGAGATTCCTGCTGCGCGGATCCTTGTCCACTTCCGTCCAGAGCCCCTTGACCCGTTCGGTCAACTCCGTAAGCGGAACTCCCGGTTTCAGGTCGAGGATTACGGAAACTCTTGCTCCGTTCAACATCGACTTCACGGCTTTTCTGCTTATCTGGAACCCTGCAGGGCCTTCAAGTCCTCCGTCAGTGAAATACACGTCACCGAATTCATTCTGGGCCTCGGTGCCTCCCACCATAAGCCGCACCCCGACATTCTCCAACTGTACTCCGCAGAGCGACTCTCCCAACTCGGTCATAGGGGATTCCCTTTCGATGTGCAGTTCCTTGCCTTCCGTAACCTTGTAGCCTTTCGGGACAAGAGCCGTGAGGGACGGGAAGGTCTGCTCCACCCTGTGTCCGGTAGCCGACGCCCATCCGTATCCGTCTCCGGTGGATCCCGTGGATGGATAGCTCAAACCTCCGGTCGCTATGATAAGTTTGCCGCACACATACTTCCTTCCGTCCTTCGCCTCCACTACAAATTCCTGCGTTTCTCCTCCATTCCCGGATTCGACAGCTTCGCTTTCAAACTTGTCGGCGGAGTGTTGAGGTCCGAGGGGGCTTTTCCCTAAGTCCTTTGCCCTTGAGGACTTCAAGCTCTGCCGAATAATATTTGAAACTTCGAACTCGGTTTCAATCTTTACACCTGCAGAATGGCAGGCCGATACCAGCGTATCGACAACATCTGATGCGTGATACGATGCCGGGAATGCCCTGTCTCCTCTTTCGACGACGGTCTTCATACCGAACGATTCGAAGAACGACAGCGCCTTCTGGGGACTGAAGTTATAGAATGCAGATTTGACGAAATTGGACTTCGAACGGATGTGGCCGTTGAAGTCGTTCCAATCCTTGACATTAGTGAAATTGCACCTTCCCTTGCCAGTCAGCATTATCTTCCGTCCGGGCCTTGGCATCTTCTCAAGAACGGTTACATTGATGCATTTCCCGGAGTCCGCAGCGTTCCTGGCTGCACTGTATGCGGCCATAAGTCCGGAAGCGCCGGCACCTATCACTATGATGTCCGATTTCATCGCTATACGAAAAAAGGGAAAGCTTAGCACATCGCACCGCTACAACCTCTTACCCTTGCTGCATTCCTGCCCTGGGGGAGTTGGGAGGGAGCTGGTCGTGTACGACTTTCCCGATGCAAATATACTAAAAATCCTTAAAGTACTCCGTATTTCTTTCCGTACTCAAGCATCTGGGCCAGATAATCGTCCGGATATACGATTTCGTAATCGACGATTTCCCCGTCCTTCTCGACAGGAACGATGTCCGGATTGATGAAGCCTCCGTAAGGTTTCAGCTCGAGAGACGCATACCTCTCTATCACCTCCTTGTGGATGGCGGGGTCGATATTTACGGCATAGGTCTCGACAAGCGCCTTGCCGGCTTCGTAATCGCCTTCCGACTTGATTCGTTGTATCTCAGCGAGGAGATCCCCGAACAGGCCGCGGAGGGCTTCGTAATCATTGACTACGAAATAAGTCTTTCCCTCGCGTACTTTCTTCTCGATGACATTGCTCTCCAGACCCTTCTCATAGCACCACTCGGCAATCAGCTTGCGGTTCTGCATATGGGCCTCGGTATTCTGACGGCCGAACTCGATCCTGTTGAACTGAACCATCATTCCATTGCGGATGTATCCAGAATACTCTGCCTTGTAAGCCTCGCCGTCAGGCATTATCCCAAGTTCCACAAGCTTAGGGTCGGCGCAGTAGTAAAGGCCGAAAAGGTCGGCGCGTGCTTCCTCGAGTGTAGAAGAGAATTCTCCCATAGCGGTGGAGGAAACGCCCGGCAGAAGCTGCCCGGAACCGTGCCCGAGACACTCGTGCAGGTCAGTGTGGATTTCGTCAGCCACTGAGCTGTACTTCTTGCTCAGCTCTATTTCCTTCTCATCATAAGCGAACTCCTCAAGGACATTCTTAGGTGATTCCTGAGCGGAATAGGTATAGGAATGAGTCAGGTTCGCGATTGAAACTGACTTCGAACCGTGTTCCTTGCGGATCCAGTCGGCATTCGGAAGATTGATGCCTATAGGCGCTGAAGGATAAGAGTCCCCGGAGAGGCATACGGCGTTGATGACTTTTGCGGTCACGCCCTTGACGGTCTCTTTCTTGAAACGCGGGTCAACAGGGGAGTTGTCCTCAAACCATTGGGCGTTGGCGCTCAGAATCTCCGTGCGTTCGGATGCCTTGACGTCCTTGATGTTCACTACGCCTTCCCAAGCGCCCTTACGTCCGAGCGGATCGTGGTAGTCCTCGATAAAGCCGTTGACATAGTCCACGATGCCGTCTGTATCCTTTACCCATTCGATATTGTATTCGTCCCAGATGCGAAGATCACCAGTATGGTAATACTCGATGAGCAGCCCCAGGGCCTTTTTCTGACTTTCAGTTTCCGCATATTCGGAAGCCTTCTGGAGCTCCTCGCAGATCTTCTCGATAGCTGGACTGTAGATGCCGCCTACCTTCCAGGCCTTCTCTACTACCTTACCGTCCTCTTTCACCACGGAGGTGTTCAGACCGTATGCGACAGGAGTCGGGTCCTTAGGGTCAGCGACAGAAGCATAATAGTTCTCCACTTCATCCCTGCTGACACCGTCATAGAAACTTACACCCGAAAGTGCAACGATATCCCCCTCGGAAGCCGTAGACCTCCTCTGTGGGAATATCTGCGGGTCATATACATAAGGAATCAGAAGCTCTGCCTCTCCTCCCTTGCCGACTGCCTCCAGAAGTCCTTTGAAATATTCCTCGGAGCAGGTAGGGAAGAACTTGTCCTCGGCATAGTGGTGATGAATGCCGTTGCTGAAGAACACTCTCTTGGCATATTCGGTGAAAGCTAGGAAATCCTCACAGTTCCTGTCGCCGGAATAGTCGTTCAGAATGGCCTCGATGGCGTGTCTGAGCTCCAGATTGTGACAGCAGTTCTGGTCCCAGAATATGTCGCGTCCGTATTTTGCGGCTTCCGAAAGATGGTAGGCGTATGCCTTCTGCTGGAGGGAAAGGTCTTCCCATCCCGGCACCTGATACCTTATTATCTTGACGTCAGCGAACTGGTCGATGGTGAACTTGAAATCCTTCGGCTTGTCGCCGCATCCCGCCAGCATAGGCAGGGTACAAACAGCTATTGCCATTTTAGTGATTGCTTTCATTTTTCGATATTATTAATACGGCAGATAAGGTGGCAACAAAAACCACCGGAAAGGAATGCTTTTGGAGCCACTCACGAGGCTCGAACTCGCGACCTGCGCGTTACGAATGCGCTGCTCTACCGACTGAGCTAAAGTGGCGTGGGTGCAAAGTTAAGATTTTTTCTGGAACTTATGCACAAAGTTTACTAAAACGCTTCCAAGAATTCCTGTACAGATGCAGCTGGATGTTTGTGCCAAGTATATATGGGGATGAGCTTCATAGTATTATTTGGAAGTCCAGTATATCATTCTGACAATAATTTCCCAGAATCCTGGTCCTGCCTTCGGACCTCCAGGTGAGAGGTTCCCTGGGCTGGAGTTCTATGGCCAGGATGTCACCGGTGCGGATATATATCCTTTCGGTGGCCTCCTTGATCGCCTGCAGTATCACAGGGCTTCCCGGTCCGGTGCAACTGAATATCTTTTCGTCGTCCTTGAACAGTTCGAACACGTTCTCCGGTCTTCCCAGGGTCACCTTGTTGTACACGGGGAAAGTGAGGAACGACGTATGGTCCAGGCAGGAAGCGCAGGCGAATCCCTCCTCGCTTCCGTCAATCATATCCTCAGGATAGAGAAGCACACCGTATCCTATGCCGTCATAATACCTGTCAGCGAACTTTTCCGACACGCTTCTTCCTGGCTTGCAGATTCTCGCGAACAGGACTGGAGTGTATGTCACCCTGTCCACGAACTCCGGGAGGAACACATCTTCGTTGTCCCTCTCCCAGGTGGTGTCCGGGCGTACTATGTATTTGCCTGAGGCTGTCTTTACGATGATGTTCATAATCTAGAACAGTGTACCGTTGAACTTGGCGGCCAGCTTTTCCCTTCCGAACTCCTCCTCCAGCCTTGCGAACTGCCGCTTGGTATCAAGTGAGAACGTTCCCTGGGCTATCCAGGCGAAATATGACCTTTCTGTATTGTAGACCTCCCTTGCCGTCTTCCCCTTGTGCTTGCCGAAATTGACCACGGCTTCACCGGCCTCATTGTATATGAGATGCCCGTCAAAGTCAACGCATCTCCTGTTTACGTATTTGGCAAGGTCGTCGACACTGTTCTTGAGAACCTCCGGATAACGGTCCAGCTGGGCCTTCAGCACTTCGTAGGTCGCTACTGTGTCCGCCTCTGCGGTATGCGCGTTCTCAAAATCCTCCCCTCCGCAATAGAAACGGTATGCGGCGCGGAGGTTACGTGGTTCCATCGTGTGATAGATGTTCTGCACGTCCACCATCTTCGGCTTGTGAAGGTCCACGTTCAGGTCTTTTCCCGCCAGCCTTGCGCGCTCGAATTCCTCAGCCAGCATAGGCAGGTCGAACTTGAACGAGTTGAATCCTGCAAGGTCGGAATCCTCCAGCCACTGGGCGATCTCATCGGCGCAGTCAAAGAACGTCGGACAGTCCACGAGATCCGCATCTTTTACTCCGTTGACTTCCGAAGCCCCCGGTTCGATGGGCCTCTGGCATTTGCGCTCATAGTCCCAAGGTTTTATCTTCCAGGTCTTTATGCGCTGTTCCCCTCCGGGAAGCACCTTCACGAAACTGAGCTCAATGATAGAGTTCGTCGGAATATTCAGCCCCGTGCTCTCGATGTCGAAGAAGAGCAGGGGCCTTTCAAGATTTAGTTCCATAACTGATTAAGATACCATTATCGGCATTATGATGCCGCAAATCTTCTCGCTGTCCGCCTCGTCCTCTGCCGGTACGATAAGCGCAGCTCTGCGTGCGTCCGCGAACTTTATCACAAGCGTTTCGCAGGACATATTGTTGAGAATCTCTATGAGGAAGGAAGATTTGAATCCTATGGTGAGGTTATCCCCGTTGTAGTCGCAGCTGAGCTTCTCGTATGCTGCGATACCGAACCCGAGGTCCTGGGCTGTGATCTCGAGCTGCCCGCTCTTGAGCTCGAACTTGATATGGTTCGATGCCTTGTTTGCGCACACCGCGACACGGCGTACGGTATTGAGCAGCTGGGTCCTGTCTATCTTGAGGATGTTTGAATTGTTCTGCGGGATGACGTCGCGGTATTTCGGATACTTGCCCACGATGAGTCTGCATATCATAGTCGTAGGGCCGAAACTGAAGACGACAGTGCTGTCGTCGAACTGAGCCGTCACCGTTTCGAAATCCTTGTCCGATATCGACTTGATGACAGCGGCCGGCTTCTTGTGAAGGATGAACGAAGCTGCCTGAGGTGCGTTGACGTCAGTCGTCGTATAGCAGATCAGCTTGTGTGAATCCGACGCAACCAGGGTGGTGGACTCTTCGCTGATGTCGAAGAAGATACCGTTCATCGCCGGTCTCATCTCGTCATCTGCCGTGGCATATATGGTGCTGCTGATGCCTTCTATGAGGGCTGAAGCCTGGAATTCCACAGTCTTAGCATCCTCGCTCGCTCCTTTTATCTGCGGATAGTCGTCCGCAGGGAAATAAGTGAGCGTGGAGTTTCCGTTCCCCCAGATGCACTCGAAGGAACCGCTTTCGGATGCCTTGATAGCGATTGGCTGGTCTGGAATCTGCTTGAGCAGTTCGATGATCTGGTGCGCAGGGATTGCCATACTGCCTTCACTGGTCACGCTCGTCACATCGAGAGTGGTGCGGAGAGTGAGCTCCTGATCGGAAGCCGTGACGGTGAGGGTCCCGTCCTTGAGTACGAGGAGGAAATTCTCCAGGATAGGCAGGGCGGTTTTGGAAGGGATGGCCTTGGAAACCTCCATCAGGGCCTTGAGCAATTCTGCGCTTGATACGTTGAACTCCATGGTGCTTTCTATTTAGTTATCACGCAAATTTAACAAATTATCGGAAAATCTGGCATATTATTTGACTTTTATCCCGAACGGAAAAAATATTAAAACTCAGTGATATGAACAAAAACATCATTACAGTTGTCGCATCTGTCCTCGTAAGCAGCATTGCGGCGTATGGAATCGTATCTGCGGCCACTCCGGAGGTGACGGGAACCCAGGTCCGCCAGTCTGACGGCGCAGCATACAGGACTGTCAATTTGTCACTGTCGGATTATCCCGACTTCACTTATGCGGCCGAATCGGCAGTCGATGCCGTGGTTTATGTGAAGGTTACCGTCAAGACCACACAGCAGTACCAGATGGTTGACCCGTTCTTCCGCTTCTTTTTCGGTGACGAAGGTACCCCGCAGACACGCGAGAGAGAGCAGCAGGGCAGCGGCTCCGGCGTAATCATCCGTCCGGACGGATATATCGTGACGAACAACCACGTTGTAGCCAATGCCACCAAGGTTGAGGTTACCCTCAACAACAACAAGACCTATCAGGCCACCGTCATAGGCACAGACCCTGCAACGGACGTGGCTCTCATCAAGATAGACGCGCAGGACCTGCCGGTGATACCTTTCTTCGATTCCGACAAGCTCCGTCTCGGCGAGTGGGTGCTTGCGATAGGAAGCCCTCTCGGAGAGGAACTTCGATCAACAATCACAGCCGGAATCGTCAGCGCCAAGGGCCGCTCGATGCCTAACTACACGGGAGAGTTCAAGATAGAGTCATTCATCCAGACCGATGCGGCCGTCAATCCGGGCAATTCCGGCGGAGCGCTGGTCAACAAGGCCGGTGAACTTGTCGGCATCAATACGGCCATAGTATCGACTACAGGCTCATACACGGGCTATTCATTCGCCATTCCGTCAAATATCGTGAAGAAGGTGGTCGGAGACCTCATAGACTTCGGTTCCGTCAAGAGAGCGAGACTCGGAATCGTAATGCAGCCGATAGACGAAAAAACAGCTTCCGAACTGAAACTTTCTTCATTTGACGGCGTATATATCTACGAGGTTACGAAGGGTGGTGCGGCAGACAAGGCCGGAGTCAAGAAGGGAGACGTGCTTCTCGCCATTGATTCTACGGCAGTGAAGGGCCCTTCTGCAGTGCAGGAGAAGGTCAACGGCTACCATCCGGGAGACAAGGCCGGACTCAGGATAATCCGTGACGGAAAGGAGATTGTCCTTGACGTTGTCTTCCAGGGAGAGGAAGAAGCTACTGGAACCGTTGCGGAAGACGGAACGGTGCTGTTCTACGGAGCAAGGCTCAAGGCTGCCGACAAGGGAGTGGAGATTGTTTCCGCAGGGAACGGAAAGATGGCTTCCGCCGGTGCTGAAGACGGTTACGTGATAATGTACGTGAACGACCAGCAGGTTCGTAAACCTCAGGATGTCATTGACATAGCCAAGAAGGCGAAGAGATCTGTAACGGTCGAGGGCGTAACTCCTTCAGGGAGACCGTTCTTCTTCGCATTCGGCAAGGAGGAGTAACTCCGGCCAAATATGAAAGATTGTCGCGGCCGGTGCTCCGGTCGCGATAATTATTTATAAACGATATGAGACAGCTTAAGATTACAAAGTCAATCACAAACCGTGAGAGCGCTTCATTGGACAAATACCTCCAGGAGATAGGAAGGGAGGAACTTGTATCTCCGGAAGAGGAGGTGGAACTTGCACAAAGGATACGCAAGGGCGATCAGGAGGCGTTGGAGAAGCTCACAAGGGCCAATCTCCGATTTGTGGTTTCCGTTGCAAAACAATATCAGAACCAGGGACTCAGCCTTCCTGACCTCATCAACGAAGGCAATCTCGGACTCATCAAGGCGGCGGAAAAGTTCGACGAAACCAGAGGATTCAAATTCATCTCATACGCTGTGTGGTGGATCCGTCAGTCCATCCTGCAGGCACTCGCCGAGCAGAGCCGAATTGTCAGGCTCCCTCTCAACCAGGTGGGTTCACTCAACAAGATCAACAAGGCCCTCGGACAGTTCGAGCAGACGCACGAACGCCAGCCGTCCACGGAGGAACTTGCCGAGATGATAGATATCCCGAGGGATAAGATTGCCGACACGCTCCGTGTCAGCGGACGCCACGTCAGCGTTGACGCCCCGTTCGTGGAGGGCGAGGACAATTCTCTGCTGGACATACTTCCGAATGACGACAGCCCTATGGCTGACAACGGACTCACCAACGAGTCTCTCAGCACCGAGATTGACAGAGCCCTTCAGATCCTGACGGTGCGCGAGCGTGAAATCATCAAGAGTTTCTTCGGCATCGGGTGTCAGGAAATGACCCTCGAGGAGATAGGGGAGAGGCTCGACCTCACCAGGGAGCGCGTACGCCAGATCAAGGAGAAGGCCATACGCAAACTCAAGAAACCTTCAGCATCGAAACTTCTCAAGACCTACCTCGGATAGTATGATACCGGAGCAATTCATTGCGCTGAAGGCCTCAGAGGCCGTAAAGGCATTATATAACACTGACGTGCCTGCAGAGACGATGCAGGTCGGCATCACAAGAAAAGAGTTCGAGGGAGATTATACCCTCGTGGTTTTCCCTCTCCTCAGGATATCACACGCAGCGCCGGCCGCGACAGGTGAGGCCATAGGAGCCTGGCTGACCGCCAACTGCCCTGAAATCTCGGCCTTCAACGCCGTGCAGGGCTTCCTCAACCTCAGCCTCTCTCCTGTTTTCTGGAGGGAGACGTTCAAGCAGATAGATTCGGATCCGGATTTCGGACAGCTGCCTTCCACAGGCCGCAGGGTTATGGTCGAATTCTCATCGCCGAATACCAACAAGCCGCTTCATCTGGGACATATCCGCAACAACCTGCTCGGGGCATCAGTGTCCGAACTTCTGAAGGCTGCCGGTAACGAAGTCATCAAGACCACCCTTGTCAATGACAGGGGCGTGCATATCTGCAAGTCAATGTATGCCTGGCAGCAGAGATTCAACGGTGCAACGCCTGAGTCAACGGGCAAGAAGGGTGACCATCTCGTGGGAGACTGTTACGTGGAATATGCCAGGATGGAGAAAGAGGACCCTTCCGTGATCGACAAAGTGCACGAGATGCTCGTCAAGTGGGAGCAGAATGACCCCGAGGTGCGTGAACTGTGGGCCACGATGAACTCCTGGGTGTTCGACGGATTCGACAAGACATACAGGGACCTCGGTATAACGTTCGACAAGGTCTATTATGAGCACGATACGTATCTCCTGGGCAAGGAGCTCGTACGCAGGGGACTTGATATGGGCGTTTTCGTCCAGGACACGGACGGCTCGGTATGGTGTGACCTTACCGACGACGGGCTTGACCGCAAGCTGCTTATCCGCAGCGACGGTACGTCCGTTTACATAACCCAGGACCTCGGTACCGCAGAGAGACGTTTCAGTGAATACAAGCTCGATTCCCACGTCTACGTGGTAGGTGACGAGCAGAACTATCATTTCCAGGTCCTCAAGCTCATCCTGGGCAAGCTCGGTTTCGACTGGGCGGAAAATATATTCCACCTGAGCTACGGTATGGTCGAACTTCCGGAGGGCAAGATGAAATCCCGTGAAGGTACCGTGGTGGACGCCGATGACCTCATACAGAAGATGTACGAGGAGGCCAAGGCCACTTCCGAAGAGTCAGGGAAGCTGGACGGCGTTTCTGACCGGGAGAAGGAGGAACTTTACCATATGATAGGACTCGGCGCGCTCAAGTATTTCATAATCAAGGTGGATCCTAAGAAGAAAATGCTCTTCAATCCTAAGGAATCAATCGATTTCAATGGAAATACCGGGCCTTTCATCCAATACACGCACGCCAGGATCAAGAGTATATTGCGCAAGGCGGAAAATGCCCCGGGCATAGCTCCGGAAGTGGAGTTCAGCCCGAAGGAGATACGCCTGATAAAGCTTCTGAATACTTACCCTCAGAAGATAGGCGAGGCTGCCAGGGAGTTCTCTCCGGCCATAATCGCGAATTATGCATACGAGCTTGCGAAAGAATTCAACCAATATTATCACGACACTCCGATATTGAAGGAAGAGAACAAGGACGTGCTTGCGGCAAGACTTTCTCTTATTCAGTCAGTTGCATCTGTCCTGTGCAAGTCTATGGCCATTTTGGGCATAAAATTGCCTGAGCGGATGTAGTTTGTAGTTTCAAAAAAATGTCCTATTATTGCACCAGCAAAGAAAGGAAATTATGATAGTGCCAGATACAAGAAAACGTCACGTAGTAAGTTACGAGAATATGTCAGCGGAGCTTGCTGCCGCTTTTGCGGAGAAGTATCCGAAGGGATTCAACGACTATCTCCAGGATCTCAAAGAGTACAAGAAGCCGGACGGTACGCCGTTTTATGCTGTCACTATGGAGTTCCCGGATGCCATATATCTCGTGAAGATTCAGATCAAGACGGATGATGCCGAGGATATAGAGAGATGGCTCGAAGGAGAAGAGGATGCCGAGAACGAGGAGGTTGCAGGAACAAGCGGCGGCTCCGATTCAGAGGGCAACACGCTTCCTGATGACAATATCTCCCAGTATGGAGGCGACGATGAAGAACCTTCAGAAAATATCTGAGAAGAACAAGCTCCTTATCCTTTCTCTGGCTGTCGGTTTGGCCTCGGGCCTTGCCGCCGTGGTTCTGGAGAGGCTGATAGAGTTGATACAGAAAGGGCTCGCACCTATCATTGCGGGCTCTTCTGCTTTTCATTGGACATACATCTTCCTTCCCGCCGTCGGAATGCTGCTGTCCTTGCTGCTTGTACGCTACGTCATCAGGGACAACATAAGCCACGGCGTCACGAAGGTGCTGTTTTCCGTATCCAGGAACGAATCGAAGATCAAACCGCACAATATGTGGTCGTCCGTGCTGACGAGCTCCCTTACCATCGGGTTTGGAGGCTCTGTGGGAGCGGAGGCCCCGATCGTGTATACAGGTGCTGCCATCGGAAGCAACATCGGGCAGAAGTTCAACCTTTCGCACAGGGGTATAACCATACTTGTCGGTTGCGGTGCGGCAGGAGCGATAGCCGGTATATTCCAGGCTCCTCTGGCAGGAGTCCTGTTTACTCTTGAGATCCTGCTTTTCAACATCTCGATGACCTCAATGATGCCATTGCTGCTGTCAACGGTGACGGCGACTGTGGTGTCCTCGCTTCTGATAGGCGGGAGCGTATCCTTCGAATGCAGCGTTGAGGCCTTCTCTATGGGAAGAATTCCGTATTATATCATCCTGGGCGTGTTGTGCGGCCTGATATCACTGTATTTCACCCGCTCGACGCTCTGGCTCGAGGACAGGATATCCAAGTTCTCCAACCCTTGGCTCAAATGGCTATGCTGCGCACTCGGCCTCGGATTGCTCACGATGGCTTTCCCTCCTCTTTTCGGTGAAGGGTATGCCACCGTGCGGTCCCTTCTCGGAGGGAATGCGGCCGACCTGTCTGAGATGCAGCCGTTTCTTGGCGGCATATCGGCATCGCCCTGGGCAGTGCCTGCGTTTTTCGCTGCCGTTATGTTCCTCAAGGTCGTGTCGATGACCCTGACAAACGCCGGCGGCGGTGTCGGAGGTACTTTCGGACCTACACTCGTCGTCGGAGCTCTGGCCGGTTTCGTTCTGGTTCGCTCGCTCAACATTATGGACTGCGGCCTGCCGGAGCAGAATTTCGTCCTGGTCGGTATGGCCGGGCTGATGGCCGGAGTGATGCAGGCCCCGATGACGGCCATATTCCTCATAGCCGAGATAACCGGAGGCTATGAACTCCTGCTTCCTCTGATAATATGCTCGACGATATCCTTCGGAACCACGAGGATATGGGAGAGATATTCGATATATACCAAGCGCATAGCCCAGAGCGGGGATCTGCTCACGCACGACAGCGACCGCTCGGTGCTGACACTTATGTCCATCGACGGACTCGTCAAGGACAGCTATGCGAAAGTGTATGTCAACGACTCTCTCGGAAAGCTTGTGAAGACCGTATCGGAGAGTACCGGAGCCGTGATAGCTGTTGTTGACCGGAAGGGATGCTTCCAGGGGATGATCAACCTCAGTGACGCGCGCAAATATCTTTTCAACACGGAGCAGTACGGCAGGATGAAGGTTTACAACGTTATGACCGAAGCCCCTGAATACGTATATTCCGACGAGAAGATGGAGAGCGTGATGCAGAAGTTCGACAGTACGGATGCGTGGAGACTTCCAGTCATTGATTCAGAACGCAGGTATCTCGGTTTTATATCCAGATCCAGGATTCTTGCCGCGTACCGCGAGAAATTGAAGGAAATATCCCCTGAAGACTAGAATATGAAGGAAATCTATATCAATTACATAGCCGAGAGGCTTATGGTCAAGGCCTGGCAGGTGGAGAACTGTGCCGATATGTTCGCACAGGGAGATACCATCCCGTTCATAAGCCGCTACCGCAAGGAAAAGACCGGAGGGATAGATGATGCCGAGGTTGCGGAAGTGAAGCATTACGTCGATGTCTTCGAGGAGATGGAGAAACGCAAGGAGACTGTGCTGAAGACGATACAGGAAGCCGGAGCCCTGACCGAAGAGCTCAAGACCAGGATTCTGGGGTGCGTCAGTTCCACCGAGCTGGAGGACCTGTACCTTCCGTACAGACCTAAGAGACGTACCCGGGCCACCGTTGCCAAGGAGCTCGGCCTCGAGCCGTTGGCCGACGTGATGTGGAATGTGCGGACCCGTGATCCGTATGCATCCGCCGCTGCGTTCGTGAAAGGCTCTCCGGCAATGCGCTTTGCCGGAAAACCGGGCGCCGAAGACATCGAGTCCGCGCTTTCAGGGGCCAGGGACATCATTGCCGAGAGACTGAGCGAGACAGGTACCGTCAGAGAGAATCTGCGCGCCATATATCGCGGCCGGCGTGTCGTTTCGACGGTCACCAAATCCGGAAAGGATTCTGCGGAGGCATCAAAATACAGGAACTATTTCGATTTCAGTATGCCTCTCTCCAGGATTCCTTCATACAACCTTCTGGCTGTGCTGAGGGCCGAAAAGGAAGGCTATCTGTCGGTCAGCATAGACGCGGATCCCGAGAAGTGCGGCAACAAGATCTATTATGATTTCTGCCAGGAGCACGGCTATCCGGCCGGATCCCTCGCCGAGCAGATCAAAGAAGCCGTGGCGGATGCCTACAAGAGGCTGTTGGATCCGTCCATAAGCACGGAGATAATCAAAGAGGCCAAGGAAAAAGCCGATATCGAGTCTATCAAGGTATTCGGCGAGAATCTACGGCAGCTCCTTCTGGGAGCCCCAGTAGGGCAGAAACGCACTATGGCCATCGATCCGGGATTCCGAAACGGATGCAAGATCGCCTGCCTCGACGAGCAGGGGAATCTCCTCTATCATACGATAATCTATCCGCACCCGCCCCAGAATGAAAAGGTCAAGGCAATATCCGATGTCCAGTCGATGCTGGAAAAATATGGTATACAGGCAGTCGCCGTGGGTAACGGGACCGCAAGTCGCGAGACCGTCGAGTTTATGTCCAGGGTGCAGCTTCCCGACGGATGCAAGGTCTGGACGGTAAGTGAGGACGGAGCGTCGATATACAGCGCGTCCGAGGTTGCACGCAAGGAGTTCCCGGATGAGGACGTCACGGTAAGGGGCGCTGTCAGCATAGGACGCAGGCTGATGGATCCTCTGGCCGAACTGGTCAAGATAGATCCGAAGAATCTCGGTGTCGGCCAGTACCAGCACGATGTGGACCAGAACCTGCTCAAGGAGAAGCTTGACAATACCGTGGAGTCCTGCGTCAATTCCGTCGGGGTCAACCTCAATACTGCGAGCCCGTATCTGTTGTCCTATGTTTCGGGTATCGGTGATACGCTTGCGGCCAATATCGTGGCATACAGAACGGAGAACGGCGGATTCCGGAGTCGTTCCGAGCTCAAGAAAGTCCCGCGCCTCGGGGGCAAGGCCTTCGAGCAGTGCGCCGGCTTCCTGCGCATCCGCGGTGCGGCCAATCCGCTGGACAATTCCGCCGTTCATCCGGAGTCATACCATATCGTGGACAAGATGGCGCGCGATCTCGGCGTCAGGACCGACGAACTAGTGGGCAATGCCGAGCTATGCTCCCGTATCAAGGCCGAGGACTATGTCACTCCCGAGGCCGGTCTTCCGACCGTCAACGATATTCTCAAGGAACTTGTAAAACCCGGTCTGGATCCGCGTGAACAGGCGTCCGAATTCAGTTTCGCCGACGATATCCACTCGATAGAGGACCTCAAGGTCGGTATGGAACTTCCCGGAATCGTCACGAATATCACTGCATTCGGTGCGTTCGTCGATATCGGTCTTCACGACAACGGCCTTATCCACGTGTCCCAGATGGGACAGCGCGGAGTTGACCCTACCAGGGTAGTGAAGCTTCACCAACAAATAAAAGTTGCGGTCATAGACGTGGATCTGGACCGCAACCGTATAGCTCTAAAATTGCTGAAATAGGCTCTATGAGCGAGGCAGAATCTTCCTGAACCTCAGGGAGAGTACGCCCCAGAAAGCCTCTCCGAAGATACCTCCGGACATCTTGGAGGTGCCTTCCTTGCGGTTCACGAATATCACCGGTACTTCGGCTATCTTGAATCCCAGCTTGTGGGCCGAATATTTCATTTCGATCTGGAATCCGTATCCTTTCATCTTGACGCGGTCGAGGTCGATGGTCTCAAGTACCTTCCTCGAATAGCAGAGAAATCCGGCAGTGCTGTCAAAGATATGGAACCCGAGTACTGTGCGTACATACACCGATGCAAAGTAGGACATCAGGATACGCCCTATCGGCCAGTTGACGACACTCACTCCGTTGGAATATCTCGAACCGATGGCAAGGTCCGCTCCTCCTTCCGTGCAGGCTGCGAGAAGCCTCGGCAGGTCTGACGGTGCGTGTGAGAAATCGGCATCCATCTCGAAGATATAGTCGTATCCGTGCTCGAGCCCCCACTTGAATCCGGTGATATAGGCGGTGCCCAGGCCCAGCTTGCCCTTGCGCTCCAGGAGATGGAGACAGTCCTTGAACTCCTCCTGCAGACCTTTCACGGCGGCAGCGGTGCCGTCGGGTGAACCGTCGTCGATTATGAGTATCTCGAATCCTCCGTCAAGGGCGAAAACAGCCCGGATAATTTTCTCAACGTTCTCGATTTCGTTGTAGGTAGGGATAATTACAAGCTTCTTCATCTTGATGTCTTTTCACAAAAGTACTAATTAAATTATATATTTGTACTATGATTTCACGATTTGATATTCCTTTCAGGACATCGTCCGCATCTGTGCGGGAACTCTCATCAAAGGCAGACGGCGAGTTTATCGCGGTGTATACCAAGGCTTTCGGACTGCGTCTGGTGAGCAACGCCTATGACAGGATGTGCCAGGTGGCGGAGAGCTCCGGAGCGGTGATGGTCTATTCTGACCACTTCTACGAAGAGGACGGGAAGTGCGTTGAGGCTCCGGTGATTGATTGTCAGGCCGGGTCCCTGCGTGACGACTTCGATTTCGGAGGGCTTCTGGTGATACGTACGTCCGCACTCAAGAAGGCGGCATCAATGATGAAGTCCGACTACGCCTATGCCGGGATGTATGACCTGAGACTGAAACTGTCGGAGCTCGGGGATATCGTACACATAAACGAATTCCTGTACTACGAAGTCAAGACGGACACCAGGACGACAGGGGAGAGACTTTTCGACTATGTCGATCCCCGCAACAGAGAAGTGCAGATAGAGATGGAGAAGGCCTGTACGGAGCATCTTAAGGCCGTCGGAGCATATCTGAAGCCCATTTTCAAGGAAGTCGAATTCGGATATGACGACTTTGAATATGAAGCCTCTGTCGTAATCCCGTGCCGCAATAGGGTTAGGACCATCGGGGATGCAATACGCTCTGCACTGGAGCAGCGGACGGATTTCAAATACAACGTGATAGTTGTGGATGACAACTCGACCGACGGCACGGTGGATGTCATCAAATCCTTCCTCGGGGATCCGAAACTCATCTATATAGCACAGGGACCGGGATACCACGCGATAGGAGGGAACTGGAATGCGGCAGTCGAGCATCCCAAATGCGGCAGGTTCGCGCTGCAATTGGATTCAGATGACGTGTACAGCGGCCCGGATACAGTGCAGAAATTCGTGGATGCATTCTATGAATGGAAATGCGCTATGGTGATAGGGACGTACCGCATCACTGATATCAACCTCCGTGAACTGCCTCCCGGTGTCATCGACCATCGTGAGTGGACCGATGATAACGGACGGAACAATGCTCTGAGAATCAATGGCCTGGGGGCTCCGAGAGGGTTCTGGACACCGCTCCTGCGCAGGATAAAGTTCCCTGTGACGAAGTACGGTGAGGATTACGCCGTGGCGCTCAGGATATCCCGTGAATATAGGATAGGCAGGATATATGACGTGATGTACAACTGCCGCCGTTGGGATGACAACTCGGATGCGTCCCTGAGCATAGAGAAGGAGAACGCCAACAACCTCTACAAAGACCGCCTGCGCACTTGGGAGCTCAAGGCCAGGATAGCGTACAACGAATCCAGAAAATAAAGTGGAGATGGCGGGAGTCGAACCCGCGTCCAAACAACGCACCAGAGGGCTTTCTACACGCTTATTCTTTCTTTGATTGTCGGCGGCGGCATGAGGAAAGACACCCTTGACCGCAACTTATCCCTTATGTCTTGGCGAAGCTCAGGGGAGTCGGCTTCGTGCGTCCGGCTTGGATGATACCCCTTGGTCCTGGCAGAGCCGGCATAAAGCAGGAGGGATATACGTCAGTGCCGCAGCCTTGGCGGCTCTGATTGATGCTCAATCTCTCTGAGATTAGCAAGCGTATGAATAATTGTAGTTGCCAATTAATGGCTTGCGGGCTGAGATTAACGGGCAAACTCGCGACGCCCGGCGTGCTTACCATCCGACATCGATGCTGTCAAAACCAGAACATCCCCGAATGATTGCGATTGCAAATTTAGCAAGGAAAATGCCAAAACCTCAAAATATTTTCGAAATATTTTTGGATGTTCAGGAAAATGTACTACATTTGCAATCCCAAAACGCGACGGGAGATTAGCTCAGTTGGTTTAGAGCGTCTGCCTTACAAGCAGAGGGTCGGGGGTTCGACTCCCTCATCTCCCACCAAAAGTCACTCCGGTGACCTTTAACTTTGAAAATTCGGGGGTATAGCTCAGTTGGTAGAGCACCTGCTTTGCAAGCAGGGGGTCAAGAGTTCGAATCTCTTTATCTCCACAAAAAAAGTCAATCGCACAGTGCGGTTGACTTTTTTTGTTATCCTTGTGTCGTTGAAACCGTTTCGTTACTTTCCAGGTACGACGAATGACTTTACTTCACCATAGACATACTCATCTTTGCTTGCGGTCATAGCCCTCACATAGGCCCTGTAGTAGCAGGTTTCACCCGGGGCGATCATATAGATCGGCATAATGGATATATGCGAAATGTTGTTGTTAATATTGTGATGAAGTTCCTTCGTCACTTCATTGCTGAGAGTCTCAGGGTTCGTGGTTACAATATAATTGTCGCAAGAAACGGTAGGCTTGTTGTTAATGAATATGCCGGCCTGTCCTACGCAACTGCTTCCGCATTTCCAGTCGATCGCTGCATTCAGACAGAACGCTTCCTTAGTGATATCGGTTGCATCGAGGGTGACTACGGATGCTGAATAGAAATCGGCGGGTGCTTCCTTCTGACAGGATGAAACCGCCAATGCCGCAACAACCGCGGTCATAAGAGCAAAAATCTTTTTCATAATGGAATGTGCTTACGGATGCAAATATACGGAAGTTTTACACAATTTCGTTTTTTTATCAACAACCCTGCCGGGATAAAATCTTTTTTTGGTATATTTGGTTGCTAAAACTGCAACCAATAAAATGAAAAAGATTCTTATTTGCGCGCTAGTGGCGTTTTCTTCTGTCTTAGTACAGGCTCAGGACCCTAATTTCCATATTTTCCTTTGCTTCGGCCAATCCAATATGGAGGGCAATGCGAGGATTGAGCAGCAGGACCTGGAGAACGTGGATCCACGTTTCCAGATGATGGCGGCCGTCAAGGACAAGGGCCGCAAGAGAGTTCAGGGTAGGTGGTACACGGCTGTACCTCCTCTCTGTCGTGAGAACACCGGACTTACTCCAGTGGACTATTTTGGACGTACTATGGTCGAATATCTCCCTGAGGACCACAAGGTGGGTGTCATTATGGTGGCCATCGGAGGATGCAAGATCCAGGCTTTTATGCCCGACAGCATAGCTTCGTACGTGCAGACGGCGCCGGAATGGATGCTTCCGGCACTCAAGGCCTATGACAACGATCCGTACGGCTATCTTCTCAAGCTTGCCAAAAAGGCCCAGAAGCAGGGCGTCATCAGCGGTATCCTCCTTCATCAGGGAGAGTCCAACACCGGGGATGAGGCCTGGCTCGGGATGGTCAAGTCTGTCTATGACAGGCTTCTGGCAGACCTCGGACTGAACGCGGAGGATGTCCCTCTGCTTGCCGGTGAAGTTGTCAACAGCGACAGGGGAGGCACCTGCGCAGCCCACAATCCTGTAATCAACAGGCTTCCGGATGTCATCCCTACCGCACACGTGATTTCATCCAGCGGATGCACCGAGAACTTCGACCGTCTCCATTTCAATGCCGCCGGTTATCGCGAATTCGGCCGCAGGTATGCGCTCGAGATGCTCCGGCTGATGGACGTCGAGGTCCCTTCCGATCAGGTATGGTACACCGACAATTCCGTAGTCTCACCCGTCATCCACACTATGCCGGATTTCAGCAAGTTCCCGGGATTCGCAGGCAGGCCTATGCCGAAGATGCCTAAGACAGCCCCTTACGCAACCTTCAACCTGAAGGCTCCGGATGCGAAGGAAGCCCTTTTCTCATCCCAGTTCACCGAAGGCAACCAGCCTATGGTCAGGAACAGCCAGGGAATCTGGAGCATTACCGTCCAGCCTAAGGAATCCGATATATATCCATACAATTTCATAGTTGACGGAGTGTCCATCAGCGACCCTCTCAACACGAATGTGTTCCCTAACGAGAACTTCAAGGCCAGCCTTGTCGAGTTCCCGGATGCGGACGCCCTTTACACCGTCAACGACGTTCCTCACGGACGTATGCAGTACTGCACGGTTTATTCCGAGGTCCTGAAGATGTGGCGGCCTCTGGTGGTATATACACCTGCCGGATACGACGCTTCCGATGAGAGATACCCTGTATTCTACCTGATCAGCGGCACTACCGACACGGAGGAGACCTGGTTCAAGGTCGGCAGGACGAATGTTATCCTCGACAACCTCATCGCACGCGCAGAGGCGCAGAAGATGATAGTGGTGATGCCTTACGGATATATGATGAAGGGTACTCCGATGCCGTCCAGCCTTGCTGCGGCCGATATGTACACCGAATTCGCACAAGAGCTCACGACTACGGTGATGCCTTACATCGAGAAGGAATTCCGCACCGTGGCCGACAGGGATCATCGCGCGATAGCCGGCTTCTCACGCGGAGGCGGCCAGGCCCTGTTCACTGCCCTGTCAAATCTTGACAAATTCGCGTATCTGTGCTCATACAGCGCATATCTGACTCCGGAGATGATGGACGTGCATTTTCCTGACCTCACGGCCCAGAAGCTCAACTCCGAGCTGAAACTCTACTGGTACGGTGTCGGTACGTCCGATTTCCTCTATCAGGAGGTGCTTGCCAACCAGGCTTATCTGGACGGCAAGGGAGTGAACTATGAGAAACTGTTCACAGAAGGAGGCCATACCTGGATGAATGCCAGGACATACCTCGCGACAACATTGAAGAAATTGTTCAAATAAACCATATAGATGAAGAAACTGATAATTTTAGCCGCATTGGCATTGGGCGTCAACTGTTTCGCCCAGAATCCGATTATCCGCAACCAGTTTTCGGCCGATCCTACGGCACGTGTGTTTGACGGAAGAATCTATCTTTACCCTTCCCACGATATCCGCAGTGAGAAGAATCCCCGTGGCCTCGACTGGTTCTGTATGGAAGACTACCACGTCTTCTCTTCAGACAACCTCACGGACTGGAGGGATCACGGTGTGATTGTCAGACAGGAGGACGTCCCTTGGGGCAACCCGCAGGGCTACGCGATGTGGGCTCCTGACTGCGTGAGCAAGGATGGCAAATATTACTTCTATTTCCCTAACGGAGCAAAGCAGGGCAGGGGAGGATTCAGCGTGGGCGTAGCCGTAGCGGATTCACCTACAGGTCCTTTCGAGATACAGGAGAACCCTATCGAGGGTGTCTCAGGCATCGACCCTTGCGTGCTTCAGTGTAGCAACGGTGACGCATACCTCATCTGGTCCGGGATGGGACTTCGCGGCGCGAAGCTCAAGGACAATATGCTCGAGCTTGAGGATGGACAGATCCAGACCGTCAAGATGGAAAGGCGTCCCGGTATGCCGGAGGGTATGAACCTCGAGATGAAAGTCGCCGGTGTGGACCTTTCCGCACCTCTTCCTAAGGCGGGAACGATGGAGGGACCTTTCGCGTTTGAGAAGGACGGCAAGTACTACCTGACATATCCGTTCCAGTTCGACCGCGTCAACAACGGTCACGAGTCTCTCGTATATGCGATGAGCGACAATCCGCTCGGACCTTACGAGTACAAGGGCGTGATTATGGCCGAGCATCCTGACTGCTGGACGAACCATCATTCAATCGTCTTCTACAAGGGACAGTGGTATCTTTTCTATCACCACAACAATTATTCACCGGACTTCGACAAGAACCGTTCAGTCTGCATCGACAAGCTCTATTTCAACGAAGACGGTACCATACAGCCTGTCACTCCTACCCTTCGCGGTGTCGGTCTGAGCAAGGCTGACCGTCCTATCGAGCCGGACCGCTACAGCGCGGCAGAGAACGTTGAGCTTGATTTCATCAACCCTGACAACAGGTTCGAGGGATGGTTCATACGCTACAACGAAGGCGGCTGGTCTTCTTACAAGAACGTCGATTTCGGTTGCTACAGTCCTGCCAGGATGAGTCTCAAGCTCCGTTCAGAGAACGGCGGCGTTCTCAAGGTATCCATCCACAAGCAGGTTGTAGGTGAGGTGGAAGTTGCTGCCGGCTCCGAGTGGAAGCAGTACGAGCTCCCGGTAGATTTTGATATTCAGGGAGTCAAATGCTTGAAATTCAATCTTGTAAGCGGAAGCGTAGATCTTGATAAGGTATCATTCGGCAAGTTCCACGCAGTCAACCCACCTGAGGGAAAGACAGCCGAGAACTGTGTTCCGGGATCAGTCTATCCTTGCGTTGACGAGCAGGGCAGGGCAACATTCTTCCTCAATGCTCCAACGGCAAAGGAGGTCGCTGTGGATATCTGCAGCAAGGTTTATCCTATGACCCGTGACGAAGAGGGAAACTGGAAGGGAACGACCGAACCTCTCGTCGTAGGACCTCATTACTACAGGCTCGTCGTTGACGGCGTAAGGGTCAACGACCCTAACGTATATACAGTATATGGATGCGGCAGCGACTACAGTCTCATCGAGATTCCGGAGAAGCCGGAGGTTGCCGCCTACTACACTTTCGACCCTGCTGTCCCTCACGGACAGGTCCGTGAATGCCAGTACTGGTCAAAGTCCCAGCAGAAGATGCGCCGTTGCTTTGTCTATACTCCTGCAGGCTATGACAAGTCCAGGGGCAAGTATCCTTACTTCATCCTCCAGCACGGAATGGCCGAGAACGAGCAGGGATGGCACGAGCAGGGCAAGATGGCCAACATAATGGACAACAATATCGCCGCCGGCAAGGCTGTCCCTATGATCGTCGTGATGGACAACGGGGACTGCGACTACGGCATCGGCACGATTCCGGGCGAGAGCCAGGATGAATTCGGCGCTTCCTTCGAGCAGGTTGTCCTGGAGGACATCATTCCGTTCGTGGAGAGCAACTTCAGGGTTTACAAGGATCGCAAGCACCGTGCAATCTCAGGTCTTTCCTGGGGTGGTCACCAGGCTTTCGAAATCGGCCTCAGGCACACGGATCTCTTCAGCGGCATAGGAGCATTCAGCGGAGCCATCTTCGTGTTCCCTGGGATGCCTCTCGAGTCACTCTATGACGGTATTTTCCTGGATGCAGCCAAGTTCAACAAGGATGTGCCTGTCCTCTTTATGTCCAACGGCACCGAGGAAGGTCTCGGCGGAATGGCCCTTGACAGGATGCTCACCGACGCCGGCATCAACTATACACGTTTCGTTTCCGAAGGCACGGCCCACGAGTGGTTGACCTGGAGACGCAGCCTCAATGAATTCGTACAAAAACTTTTCAAATAATAAGCACATGAGAAAAACACTTACTCTAATCGTCGCTTTGATGGGTAGCATTGCCCTCTTCGCGCAGCCGCAGGCAAACGGTGGAGCTGCCCGTCAGCCACGCCAGGCCAATGTGGTCCCGGGTCAAACCCCTACATCTCCTAAGTTCGAGGAGTATTTCGAACCGGTAGCAACTGAGTTCGCAACTCCAGATGAGGACGGCTTCATCCGTCGCTGGGTCATCCTTGAGCCAATCGCAAAGCCGAATCGCTCAAATACCGTCTTCACAGACAGCTATCTCCGCGAGGCATTTGCAAAGCAGTATTTCAAGGGACAGCTTTCCGATGTCCTCCCGAAGGACGGCAGGAAGGAGAAAGTCGAGGTTGACGTGACCCCTGCACCTATGGGATGGGTGATGCCTGGACAGACAGTACAGCAGCCTGAGCCTAAGTTCGAGAAGCGCAATCTCCAGTGGCATGCGGTTGACAGCAAACTCTTCAATGTGAAGCTCTTCCGCTTTGCTGCAGGTCTTCAGAAGGACGTTTACGGAGTCATATTCTATATGGCTACGGTCATCGAGTGCGAGGAGGATATTCCTGACGTAAGACTCGCAGTCGGCTCAAACGCCGGATCCATGTGGTGGCTTAACGGTGAGGAAGTCCTCATTATGTCTTCCGACAGACGTATGGTTATGGATGACTGTATGTCTGGCCGTATAACCCTCAAGAAGGGCAGGAACGTGCTCTGGGGCGGTATCATCAACGGCCCTGGAATGAGCGATGCCTGCGTACGTTTCGTAGATGAGTCCGGCAATCCGGTCAAGAACCTCAAAATCTATAGCAAATAAGCCATGAAAGCTAGAATTATACTTATCGGCGCTCTCGCGCTTGTTTCCGCATCAGCTGCGGCTCAGGTAGGTACTCCTTATATTCACGACCCATCCACCGTCCAGGAATGTGACGGCAAGTACTATACTTTCGGAACAGGTACCAACGGAATCATGTCCGAAGACGGTTGGAACTGGCATACCGGAGCCATCCGCCCTCATTCAGGCGCCGCTCCTGACTGCATCAAGATCGGTGACCGTTATCTCGTAGGTTTCTCCGCAACAGGCGGTGGACTCGGCGGCGGACACGCAGGCCAGATTCTCACTATGTGGAACAAGACCCTCGACCCTACATCTCCTGATTTCGCATACACGGAGCCGATAAAGGTTGCCGAGTCCCTCGTCGACGAGGATTGTGACGCCATCGATATCGGTCTCTTCCTTGATCCTAACACAGGAAGGCTCTGGTGTACTTTCGGAACATATTTCGGATTTATCAGGATGTGTGAGCTCGACCCTCAGACAGGTGCGCGCAAGGAAGGTACCAAGGACATCAACGTCGCTATCGACTGCGAGGCTTCTGACCTCATCTATCACAATGGCTGGTACTACCTGCTCGGCACACACGGAACCTGCTGCGACGGAGTAAACTCAACCTATAATATTGTTTGCGGACGTTCACGCAACGTCACAGGTCCGTTCATCGACAACGTAGGCCGTGATATGGTTCGCGGTGGCGGTAAGATGGTTGCATTCAACGAAGGCCGCAAGGTCGGTGCAGGCCACTTCGGACGCATCGTCCTCGAGGAAGGTGTCGAGAAGACCTCTTTCCACTGGGAGGCTGATATGGATATGAGCGGCAGAAGCACTCTTGCCATCCGTCCTCTTATGTGGGTCAACGACTGGCCTGTAGCAGGTGAGCTCTTCCAGGAGGGAACCTATGCAATTCTCTCACAGAGAAGGTCATACTCTCTCGAGCTTGTTGTTGACTTCGTACGTATGGCCGGCTCAATGAGAGGATTCGGCCGTGGAAACCAGGACGAGCCTAACATCATCATTGAGGACCAGAAGCTCGAGGATGTGATCGGTGGCTGGCCGGAAGGCGACATCGACATCCGCATCTGTGACTTCATGAACCGCCCTCACCAGAAGTGGGACATCGTAGCTGTTCCTGAAGCAGGCGGATACCTCGGAGGTCCTTGGTTCAAGATTGTCATCAGCGGAACGAACCGTGTACTCGCGGCAACTGCTGAGAAGGAAGTCATTTCCGTTCCTGAGTTTACGGGCGCTCCTGAGCAGCTCTGGAGGATTGACCAGCTCATCGACGGCACATACAGGATTATGCCGAAGGAGGTACCTGGCACCGATGAGCAGCTTGCCCTCATCTCAATCGCGGACAGCACTCCTACACTCGGTAAGTTTGACTTCAATAGCGACAACTCCAAATGGTTCTTTAAAGCGACCAAATAATGAAGAGACTCATAAGCGCTTTCGCACTTTTCATAGGGATTCTGGCTTCCGGCCAGAACCCCTATCTGCCATTATGGGAGCACCTTCCGGACGGTGAACCGAGGGTGTTCGAGGACCCGGACAATGCCGGCCATTACCGCGTGTATATCATCGGTTCGCACGATGTGCGTTTTGGAAGCTACTGCGGTCCGGACATCCGTGCTTGGTCAGCTCCTGTAGAGGATCCGACCAACTGGAGGGACGAGGGGCCTATCTTCACCTACAAGATTGACGGCCAGTGGGACGTGATGTACGCCCCGGACCTCGTCGAGATACCTCAGAAGGATGGATCCAAGGTCTATTACCTGTATCCTCACAGCCGTGGATACGGCCGCGAGGCTATGGTTTGCAAGGGAACCCGTCCCGACGGCCCGTTCACTCCGGTCAACCTGACGGAGGACGGACGCGGGACATTGCCGGGAAGCACGTTCGGATTCGACCCTTCAGTATTCGTGGAGCCTGTCACCGACCCTGCTGATCCTGATTATCAGATAGGATACAGGGCATACGGATATTGGGGATTCCAGCGTTCATCGGCAGCGCAGATCGACCAGAATACAATGTGGTCGGTGCGCCCGGGAACGGAGGTCGTCCCCTATTTCATCCCTGCAAGTTTCTCCTACGGCAACCTCAGACCGGTCGGAGACGCAAAATATGCCGTGTATGAAGGCGAGGACCTCGGAGATTTCAACTTCTTCGAAGCATCCTCTATCCGTCAGGTCGGCAACAAGTACGTGTGGGTGTTCAGCGGACATTCAGGCCCTGATTACGGCCTGCCGAGCTCCAACTCCACCCTCCGTTACGCTTATTCCGACAGCCCTATGGGCCCTTGGAAGAGCGGTGGCGTGCTGGTTGACTCCCGCGCGATAGTCCTCGGAGAGGACGGAAACTCCCTTTATGAGGGATATTCGGGACACAACACCCACGGAAGCCTCCAGAAAGTAGGCAACCAATGGTACGTGTTCTATCATCGCGCTCCTCGCGGATTCGGTTTCGCCCGTCAGCCGATGGTGGCTCCTGTCACCATCCAGTGGGACAAGAAGCCTGTTGCAGAGGGCGGCGCTGTCCGCATCTACGGATATGACCCTTACACCAGGGATCACATCCTCACGGTGAAGGACAACAGCGGTCACGAATACAAGGGAGCCGAGGTCACTTCCGAAGGTTTCTCAATCCGTGGACTCGACCCTTACAAATACTATTCAGCCGGATATGCCTGCTTCCTCACCAACAAGGAGAGCCAGCAGGACAGCTGGGACGTATGGGACAACGCTATGGACATCACCGGAGTCAGGTCCGGAGACATCATCGGATACAAATACTTCAACTTCGACAAGCTCAGCAAGGCCCAGTTCAAGCTCTTCCTCACTCCAAAGTCCGACAGGGACGTCAGGATACAGGTGCTTATGGACAGCCCTTATGCTGATGGGGTAAGCCTTGGTGAGATTATTGTGCCTGCAGGCACGGACAAGACCGTATTCTGCCTCGAACTCGGCAAGGACATCGACCGTCTCAAGCGCAAGCACGCCATCTACCTCAAGGCTGAGGGAGAAGGCCGCGGCGGCCTCTTCGACCTGCACGGACTCGGATTCTGCAAGAAGGGCGAGAAGCTTGACCGTCCTGTACCGCCTACGGTTGACATAAAGGTCAACGGGGTTTCACTCGACATCCCTGCCATCCCTACCAGGTCAACTGAGAAGAACGGATACGTATCTCAGGACATCTACGATATCGAGACCGTACAGCGCGGTACGCCTGAACTGTACGTCACTGCCAGCGATCCCGACGTCAAGATATCTGCGGAGCGTGTCAGCAAGGATTACACCGTGGTCAAATGCGAGTACAAGGGCAAGACCAAGACCTACAACGTCAGGTTCATCGATCCTGACCAGCTCCTTGCGGACGTCAGGACACGCAACTATTTCGCAGAGATGGGATACCCTCAGGAGGAGATAGACGCAAGGCTGCAGGCCGCGTTCGACGACGTGTTCCGCGGACCGGACAAGGTTTACTTTGAGGTCGGCGATTCCCTCGGATATATCAGTGACATCAAGAATCACGACGTCCGCACCGAAGGAATGTCCTATGGCCTTATGATAGCCGTCCAGTTCGGAGAGAAGGACATTTTCGACCGTCTCTGGAGATGGAGCAAGAAATATATGCAGCATCAGGACGGCCCTCTGAAGGGATATTTTGCCTGGAGCCTCAATACCGACGGAACTCACAGGGCCGAAGGTCCGGCTTCCGACGGAGAGCTCTATTATGTCACGTCCCTGATTTTCGCTTCCAACAGATGGGGCAACGACGGAGACATCAACTATCTCGCCGAGGCCCAGAACATCCTCAATTGTTCCTGGGAGAAGGACGGTAAGAATGGTGCCTGGCCGTTCATCAACAAGCAGAATCACCTTATCACCTTCACCCCTGAGGGTTTCGGCGTCAACTACACCGATCCTTCATACCACCTTCCTGCATTCTACGAAGTGTGGGCCAAATGGGCTGAGGACGGCAGGGCTGACTTCTATCTCCAGTGCGCCAAGGCAAGCCGCGAATATATGCACAAGAGCATCAATCCGCGCACAGGCCTCAATCCTGACACCAACTCCTATGACGGAAGCGCTATGACCGGGTTCGCAAGACCGGGCCGCAGGGCTCCGAAGCCGTCGTTCAGATATGACTCCTGGAGGGTTCCTATGAATATGGCGCTCGACTACACCTGGTCCGGTGCCGACAAGGAGTGGAAGACCTGGTATGCCAACACCATCCAGAGATTCTTCTATTCGAAGGGAATCGACACCTTCGTTGACCAATACAGTGTGGACGGTACCGACGTGGAGTTTGTGATGCCTGCGGGAAATGCAGAGATGCAGGTTCAGTCCCTCCGCCATTCATTGGGCCTCGTTTCGACTCTGGCCGCCGTTTCACTCGCTGCTGACAACGAACACTCCAAGGAGTTCGTCCAGAGGCTGTGGGACAGCAAGAACGAACCTTACGAAGACGGGTTCTTCGATGCATATTATGACGCATTGCTCAGGCTGTTCGCATTTATGCACCTGAGCGGTAACTACACCGTTATCGGAAAGTAAGAAAGATGAAAGGAATCCGCTCTCTGGCGACAATGCTTGTCCTGTCCTGCGCCGCGGCCGTATGCCACGCGCAGGACAAGGGGGGCGGAGCCCTTTTGTTCGAAGAGAAGACATTCGATTTCGGCAGCATAGAGGAGGCCGGAGGACCGGTCAGCCACTCGTTCGCCTTCGTAAATACCGGAGGAAAGGACGTGTTCCTCACTGCCGTGATACCTAGCTGCTCCTGCACCACTGCCGGATACGAGGCTGTCACGGTCCATCCCGGCGGTGCGGGGGAGATAAAGGTCACCTATGACCCTGCGATGCTCCCGGGGCAGTTCCGTCAGAACGTGCTTGTGAAGGTCAGCGACCGGAGCACGGTCAGGCTGTATGTCGAAGGAGTGGTCAGGGAAAGGGACAAGGGTATCGACGAACAATATCCATATTTCCTTACCGAAGGACTGCAGAGTACGGCCCTGAAACTGCGTTTCGGATTCATCCCGCAGGGAAGTGTGGCACGGAAGCGTTTCGCCGTAGTCAACACGTCCTCATCCGAGATGAAGCTGGAATGGAGGGCGGCACGCCCGGATCCTGGTTTGAAGGTGGATATGCCTTCCGTGCTCCCTGCCGGACAGAGCGCCGACATCATACTTTCCTACGATATCACCCCGGGAAGGACCGGGACACTTGACAACGATTTCACGGTATCCGTCGCCGGAAGGGCGGACTCGAAACCCGTAAGGCTGGAGGGCTTCGCAGTATATACGACACGCGTTGAGGATGGTTGCGCCTCACTGCGTTTCGAGCCTACATTGATGATATTCAAGCGTCTGAGGCATAGTGCCGAGGCCGTCTTGTACAACGACGGAGCACAGGCTCTCCGTTTGATTGACATAGAACTCACACCGGGTGTCAGCATTGATGCGGAGCCCGGCACCGAAATCCCCGGGGGCGGGAAGCTTCCGGTGAAGGTGCGCCTGGACAGAAAGGCCGCACCCCTGTCCGAGGGATACATACGGCTGTTTACCAATGATCCCGCGAGACCGGTAAGAGAGATAATCATTAAACAAAACATATAATGAAAACACTGAAGTTTATTGCTTGTGCATTTGTCTGCACGCTTGCTCTTTCCTGCGGCAAGAAGACCGCGGTCGAGTATGAGTATCCGTTCCAGAACCCTTATCTCTCAACGGAGGAGAGGGTTGACAACCTGATTTCACTCCTTACCCTCGAAGAGAAGGTAAGTATGATGATCAACAGGTCGATGGCCATCGAAAGGCTTGGAATCCCCGCATACAACTGGTGGGGAGAAGCCTGCCACGGACTGATGGGAGTCGACGACGTCACCGTGTTCCCTCAATGTATCGGCCTTGCCGCAACATTCGACGATGACGCCCAGCTTACCACCTACACAATGGTATCCGACGAGGCCCGCGGAAGGTACAACTCACTTCCTCGTACAGGAGACATCGGACCTTACGTATCCTGGCTTCCGAACCTCACCTTCTGGTGCCCGAACGTCAACATCTTCCGTGACCCTCGCTGGGGACGCGGACAGGAGACATACGGCGAGGACCCGTACCTCACATCAAGGATGGGAGTCAACGTCGTACGCGGAATGCAGGGCAACGATGACAAATATTTCAAGACACACGCCTGCGCAAAACACTATGCAGTACACAGCGGACCGGAGCCTCTGCGCCATCAGTTCAACGCCGTTGTTTCCGGACGCGACCTCTGGGAGACCTACCTTCCTGCATTCAAGGCCCTCGTGGTCGATGCGAACGTACAGGAAGTGATGTGTGCATACAGCGCATATGAGGGAGATCCTTGCTGCGCAAATGACAGACTCCTCGTGGATATCCTCCGCAACAAGTGGGGATATGACGGAATCATCCTCACCGACTGCGACGCAGTGAACGACTTCTTCGTTCCAGGACGCCACAACACACACACGGATGCTGCCAGCGCAAGTGCCGACGCAGTACTTCACGGTACTGACCTCGAGTGCGGCAAGAGCTATCTTGCACTTGTTGAGAGCGTAGAGAAGGGACTCATCCGCGAGAGCGACCTTGATGCCGCCCTCCGTCACATCCTTTACGGACGCTTCACTCTTGGTCTGCTCGACCCTGACGAGGTTGTCCCTTATTCAAACATCCCGGGTGAAGTCGTTGACTGTCAGGCCCACAGGGACCACGCCCTCAAGCTTGCCCAGGAAGGTATCGTGATGCTCAAGAACGAAGGAGGAGTGCTTCCGCTTTCAAAGGACGTCAAGAAGATTGCCGTCGTAGGTCCTAACATCGACGACCTCGAGGTTATGCGCGGCAACTACAGCGGTACACCTACCCATTACGTTTCCATCCTCAAGGGTATCCAGGACGCACTTCCTGATGCGGAAATCTATTTCGAGAGAGGAAGCGAGATTGAGAACGAATATCTCCAGTTCCCTAAGACCCAACTCGTTTCCGCTGACGGAAAGCCGGGATTCCACGCCGACTACTATGCAAACACCAACTTTGCCGGCACACCTGTGGTTTCAACCCACGTTGACAAGATCGACTTCCGTATGGAAGGTGGCTACGGCTTCGGTGACGGCATCCCTTCATCGGATTTCACCGCAAAGTACACCGGAACCTTCGTTCCGGACTTCACCGGTACACTCTGCTTCGAGGTAAGGTCAAACAACTGCGACATCCTCGTTGACGGCAAGAACATCGGCAAGGCTGATTTCAGCAGCTTCTTCCGCAGAGGCCCTCAGAACATCATCTCAATCGAGGTTGAGGAAGGTCGCAGCTACAATGTCGAGCTCCGTTTCACTGCCGGTGCCGTAGGCGGAATGACAATGATTTCCGCAAATCTCATCCAGCGCAAATATGCCGAGTTCGACGAACTCAAGGCCAAGGTCGCTGACGCTGACGCCATCATCTTCGCAGGCGGTATCTCCCCTACAGAAGAGGGCGAGGGCCACGAAAGGTCAACAATCGAGCTTCCTGCAGTACAGCTCAGATTCCTCAAGGCGATGAAGGAGACGGGCAAACCTGTCATCTTCGTCAGCTGCTCAGGAAGCTGCATCGGATTCGAGCAGGCAGATCCGTATTACGACGCACTTCTCCAGGCCTGGTACTCAGGACAGGAGGGCGGTACAGCCATCGCTGACATCATCTTCGGTGATGTCAACCCTTCAGGAAAGCTTCCTGTGACATTCTACAAGTCAACGTCACAGCTTCCTGACTTTATGGACTACAATATGGACAACCGTACCTACAGATACTTCCAGGGCGAACCTATGTATGCATTCGGCTACGGTATGAGCTATTCTGATTTCAGCTTCGGCGCAGCCAAGCTCTCAAAGAACAGCATCAAGGCAGGCCAGAGCGTAAGCATCACCGTCCCTGTCAAGAACAACAGCAACATCTCCGGAGACGAGATCGTACAGGTTTACGTCAAGAGCCTCTCAAATCCTGATGCACCTATCAAGGCGCTCAAGGCTTACAAGAGAGTTACCGTAGCTCCTGGCAAGACAGTCAAGGTCAAGCTCACCCTCGAGCCTGAGTCATTCGCATATTACAGCGAAGAGGCTGACGACCTTGCAGTATTCGCAGGCAAGTACCAGATACTCTACGGAAACTCATCAAGGGATGAGGATCTCCAGGCAATTGACTTTGAAGTTATATAGTATATGATAAGGAAAATTATGGTAGCAGCGCTCGGCCTCTCGATGGCCGCAGCGCTTTCCGCACAGGATTTCGGCGGATACACCCAGAAGTCCGCAGACGTGAATTATGACAAGCCGGCACCTACCCTTGACGAATATTTCACACCGTCCGGGGCCGAAGCTGTCGCTCCCGGTGCAAAGGGTTTCGTCACCAGATGGACACTCCTCGAGCCAATAGCAAAGCCGGAAATCAGGACCAATGCAATCTTCACCGACAGCTATCTGCGCACCGAGTTCACAAAAGAATATTTCAAGGACCAGCTCACCATCGTCCCTAAGGACGGGCAGAAGACGAAAGTCGGCAAGGCAAAGCTCAAGTGGCACAGCCTCGACAGCAGGAACTACAACGTGAAACTGTACCGTTTCGCTACCGGATACGGCCTCCATCCTACAGAGGGTCTCTTCTGGGCAGTGACGGTCATCAACTGTCCTGAGGATATGACGGTCAGGATGTCCGTCGGCTCCAACTCCGCATCTATGTGGTGGCTTGACGGGGAGGAGGTTATCCTTCTTTCCGGAGACAGACGTATGGTCGTCGACGACTGCGTCTCACGTGAGATTACACTCAAGCAGGGCCGCAATGTCATTCGTGGCGCCGTCATCAACGGTCCCGGTATGAGCGACTTCTGCGTCAGGTTCCTCGACGCTGAAGGCAAGCCTGTCACAAACTTCACGGTTACAAACAAATAATACTCTGGAATTATGACACGAAAAATAGGAACATACGCTCTTGCAGTACTCATCGCCTCCCTTATGGCAGGCTCTGCAAACGCACAGGTGGGCGACATATTCATCCACGACCCTTCCACCGTTGTAAAATGTGACGGAAAGTATTATACGTTCGGTACCGGCAGCGGCGGACTTATCTCCGATGACGGATACACCTGGAGAAGCGGAGCCGTCAGGACCGGTGGCGGTGTGGCTCCCGATGCCATCAAGATCGGCGACAGATATCTCATCTCCTACAGTTCCGGATTCCCGGGGACAGAGGGCAAGACCAGAGGAAACATCATCACGATGTGGACCAAGACCCTTGACCCGGAATCTCCTGATTTCGGATACTCTGAGCCGCAGCTCGTAGCCTGGGCATCATCTGACGAGGACTGCTGGGCAATCGACCCCGCCTTCCTCCTGGATCCCGTGACAGGAAGGCTCTGGTGCTCATACGGCACATATTTCGGTGCAATCCGCATCGTCGAACTCAATCCTGCCACAGGCAAGCGCATCGAAGGCAACGAGGCCGTTGACATAGCCATCGACTGTGAGGCCACAGCCCTTGTTTACCGTGACGGATGGTACTATCTCCTCGGTACTCACGGAACCTGCTGCGATGGCACAAACTCCACATACAACATCGTCTGCGGACGTTCAAAGAGCGTTACAGGACCATATCTCGACAATATGGGCCGCGATATGCTCGAAGGCGGCGGCAAGATGGTCCTTTCCGCGGGAGACCGCAGGACAGGCCCGGGACATTTCGGATACTATGTTGAGGAGGAAGGAGTCGAGAAGATGTCCTGCCACTATGAGGCCGACCTTGACCTCAGCGGCCGCAGCACCCTCGGCATCAGGTCACTTATCTGGAAGAACGGTTGGCCGGTAGCCGCTGATTTCTTCAAGGAAGGAACCTATGAGATCGAGTCGGAGAGAAGGGGATATGCCCTTGAGATGGCCGTAGATTTCGTCAGGATGCAGGGCGGAATGAGGATGTTCAGACGTGGCGGATCAGACGAACCGAACGTCGTTCTGGAGAACCAGAAGCTCGAAGACGTGGCTTCCACCTGGCCTGAGGGCGAGATTGACATCAGGCTCGGAGACTATATGTTCCGTCCTCATCAGAGATGGACCGTAACGGCAGTTCCTGACGCCGGCGGATATCTCGGAGCACCTTATTACAAGATAGAGATTGAAGGAACCAACCGTGCGCTGGCAGCCACTTCCGATGCCGAACTCGTTGCGGTTCCCGAATTCACGGGAGCGCCAGAGCAGCTCTGGAGAATCGAGCAGCTCGTCGACGGCACGTTCAGGATTGTTGCGAAGTGCGTTCCGGGACACGAGGAGCAGCTCGCCCTCGTCTGCACCGGCGACAGCACCCTTGCCCTCGGCAAATTCGATTTCAACTCAGACAACTGCAAATGGAACTTCAGAGATCGTTAATATACACCAGATAATGAAAACCAGACTATTTACCATCATTGGAGCGGCTCTGCTGCTCGCGATACCTTCAGTCTCCAGCGCCCAGTCGCTGAAACTGAATCAACTCGATTATTTCGAGGACACGGGAGTCAACGTACTCGTGTACAGCAATATTTACAACGGAGGCTTCTGTGACGAGAAGCTTGCCGGAATAGAGATTATCCAGAGGGGAGAGAGAATCAGCACCGGAGGCGGCATCAGACTTATGAACACCCCGGAGCAATGGGATATCTACGGTGAGATGACCGACAGGGTCGTCAACCGTGAGGAGAACTACATCGAAGTGGAACTTGACTACAAGGCCTTCTTCCCGTTCGTCTCAAGGGTGCGCGTCACCCCTGAGGGAAAGGGCTGCCTCGTTCAGGTGTTCCTCGACAAGCCTGTTCCCGAGAACCTCGTAGGAAAGGCCGGCTTCAACCTCGAATTCTTCCCGGCTTCATATTTCGGAAAGACATATCTCGTTGACGGTGCAGGAAGGATTCTTCCTAAATACCCTCAGCACGATACCGAGGTGCGTCCCGTATCCGAGAAGATACCTCAGTTCTTCGGTGAATCCACGTTCGACGACCGCGGCAGGGGAGAGTTCCTCGTTGCCGAGCCTATGGCCACAGGTCATCAGATCGTGCTCGCGCCTGAGGATGACAACCTCCGTGTAGGCATCACCTCCGACGAGCCTGTAAGCATCTACGACGGACGTCATCTCGCTCAGAACGGTACATTCGTAGTACGCTCCCTGCTTCCTGCAGGAAAGACCGGGAAGGTCCTCGAGTGGTATGTGGAGCCAAGCGCTGACCCTCAGTGGATAAGGAAGCCTAACATCGGCTTCTCACAGGTGGGCTACACCCCTGCACAGAAGAAGGTCGCCGTTGTCGAGCTCGACAAGAACGATACTCCTGCGCAGACGGCAAAGATTCTCCGCGTCAACCCGGACGGCAGCAAGACAGTCGCATTCGAAGCCGCTGTCGAGCCTTGGGGCGTGTTCTACAACCGTTACAATTACGTCAAGATAGACTTCACCCAGGTGAAGGAGGACGGTCTGTACTGCATCGACTACAATGGCGTCCAGACCAACGCATTCCCTATCGACCGCAACGTCTACAGCGACAAGTGGCACGCTTCGATGGATATCTCCCTCGTGGTAAATATGGACCATATGGAGGTCAACGAGGCATACCGTATCTGGCACGGACGCGCCAATATGGACGACGCCCTGCAGGCTCCGCTCAACGTGAAACTCCACGACGGCTATACCCAGCTCGGAGAGACCAATACCAAGTATCAGCCTCTGGAGCATATTCCGGGCCTTGCAGTCGGCGGTTGGTATGATGCCGGTGACTTCGACATCCAGGCCAATTCCGTGGTCAACACCACCCTGGATCTCGCATCCCTTTGGAGAATGTTCCAGCCGGAGAGGGACCAGACCTTCATCGACGAGAACACAAAATTCGCCGACATACACCGTCCTGACGGGATTCCTGATGTCGTACAGCAGATAATGCACGGCACCCTGAACATCAATGCCCAGATCGAGAACATCGGTTTCGTGGCACAGGTGATCGGCCAGCCGGATATGCACCACTATCATCATCTCGGCGACGCGATGACACTCACTGACGGATACATCTACGACCCTTCACTTGCATCTTACGAGGTCAAGGACGGACGTTCCGGCACTTACGACGACAGGCTCGTGTTCACCAGCAGGTTCAGCCCTGCAGGCACGATGACATCCATAGCCGCGCTCGCATCCGCTTATCCTGCACTCAAGGAATACTTCCCTGAGGAGGCTGAGCGCTCACTTGCCAACGCCATAGCCCTTTGGGACAAGTACTACGAGGCTGCAGCCCCTGCCGCAAACGCCAACAACAACCGCGGCTGGAACTTCGGTGACGGGCGCATCAGCGCCGCAATCGAGCTCTATTACGCTACCGGGGACAAGAAATACAAGGATTTCTTCCTCCCTCTCATCCTCAAGCAGATCAACCCTGCCGGAGCGAGTGGAGTGGGCGGATACGGCGGAGGCACCGCTCCTTATTTCAACCTTGCCAACGTGCTCAGAGTCTATGACCTCCTCGACAAGAAAGCCAGGAAGACCGTCGATGCGGCCATCCCTGCCTATGTAGAGAACCTCAAGCGTTCAGGCAGCGACAACCCGTACGGAGTCCCTATCCAGGGCTCAGGCTGGGCCGGAAATACACAGGTGATCGGTGTTGCGTTCAACAGCTACCTCATCTGGAAGAAATATCCTGAACTTATCGATCCGGAACTTGTCCTCAGAGGTCTCAACTACCTTTACGGATGCCATCCTTACAGCAACGTATCGTTCATCCTCGGAGTGGGTGTCAACACGAAGAAGGTCGCCTACGGCAACACACGTGCAGACTATACCACAATCCCTGGCGGTATCGTTCCGGGACTCATCGTCAAGAACCCTGACTTCCTCGAGAACAAGGACGACTATCCTTTCCTCTGGGGTGAGAACGAGTGCTGCATCAACTCTGTAGCCAATTATGTAATGCTTACGCTTGCCTGTGAAGAGGTGGCAAATGCAATCAACGAATAATGAAGAGACTTTTCGCCTTACTTACGATTACGATGGGGATTACGGGATTCGCGCAGAATCCCGTAATCCGTACCTCCTATACCCCCGATCCGGCACCATACGTACACGGGGACAAGCTCTATCTGTTCACCGACCACGACGAGGATGACGCCACCTACTTCCTTATGAAGGACTGGCAGGTCTATTCCACCGAGGATATGGTGAACTGGACCTATCTCGGTACACCTATCTCCACCGAGACCTTCTCCTGGGCCGAACAGGGAGACAATGCCTGGGCCTGCCAGGCCGTCGAGCACAACGGCAAATGGTACTGGTATGTCAGCATCCTCGAGGCCGGCACTCGCTCCAACACCATAGCGGTTGCCGTGGCGGATGACCCTCAGGGTCCTTGGAAGGATGCCATCGGAGGCCCTCTCGCGAAAGGATGGTCATTCATAGACCCGACCGTATTCGTCGATGACGACGGCAGCGCATACCTCTTCTGGGGCAACAAAGGCTGCTGGTACGGAAAACTCAACGACGATATGATATCCTTCGCCGACGGGTGGAAGGAGGTTCCCGGGTTCCACGATCCGGCCTGCTTCGGTCCCGAATCGATGAAGATGGACTGGAGCATCCGTAAGGAGGTGATGATGGTCGGCTATGAGGAAGGCCCTTGGGTGATGAAGCGTGACGGGGTTTACTATATGAGTTACCCTTTCGGGGGCGTTCCGGAGCATATGGCATATTCCACGGCGCCTACGATAGACGGCCCTTGGACATACCGCGGACGCATAATGGACGAGGCTGAGAACAGTTTCACCATCCACGGAGGCAACGTCACGTACAAGGGACACGACTATATGTTCTATCACAACGGTATCCTGCCGAACGGACACGGATTCCACCGCTCGGCGTGCGTCGAGGAGTTCTCCTTCGGCGAAGACGGCTCCATCCCATTCATCCCGTTCACGAGGAAGGGAGTCGAGCCTGTAGGTACCGTTGACCCTTACGTCCGTGTCGAGGCCGAGACGATGGCCGACAGCTACGGACTCAAGACCGACAGGCTTGCCGGCAAGCGTCATTATATAACGTCAGTGCACAACGGCGACTGGCTCAAGGTGCGCTGCGTGGACTTCGGACAGAAGGCTCCTGTCCTCGCGACCGTCGAGATTGCCGGATTCCATTCCGAGGGAAGAGTCGAGATATACGCTGACGTGATGGAGGGACGGCCTCTTGCAACCATAGATATCAAGGGTGAGAATGCTGTCAAGTATTCCCGCATCACAAAGCCCGTGACCGGCGTGCACGACGTGTACCTGCTGTTCAGGGGAGGTGATTCCGAGCTTTTCGACCTCGACTGGTGGAAGTTCAACACCGAGGTCAATATGCCTCTCATCCAGACCAAATACACCGCCGATCCGGCTCCAATGGTATATGACGGCACGGTTTACCTGTACACCACGCACGACGAGGACTTCGCCGACAACTTCGAGATGTACGACTGGCTCCTGTACACATCCACCGATATGGTGAACTGGCAGGACCACGGTGCGGTCGCATCCCTGAAGGATTTCAGCTGGCGTTCGCGTGACAACGGCGCCTGGGCCCTCCAGGTGATCGAGCGCAACGGCAAATTCTATATGTACTGTCCTCTGCACGGCCACGGAATAGGCGTTCTTGTCGCCGACAGCCCGTACGGACCGTTCAAGGACCCGCTCGGAAAGCCGCTCGTATGGCAACAGGAGCACTGGGACGACATCGACCCTACCGTATGGATCGATGATGACGGACAGGCATATATGTACTGGGGCAACCCGAGCCTGTACTGCGTCAAGCTCAACGAGGATATGATATCCTGCGACGGTGAAATCGTCAAGTTCCCGAAGATCGAGGACTATCAGGAAGGACCTTGGTTCTGGAAACGGAACGGCCACTACTACCTGGCCTTCGCTTCCACCTGCTGCCCTGAAGGCATTGGCTACGCGATGAGCGACGGCCCTATGGGACCTTGGGAATACAAGGGACACATAATGAACCACACCCAGCGCACGCGCGGAAACCATCCCGGCATAATCGATTACGAGGGCAGGTCCTATGTGTTCGGCCTCAATTATGATATCATGCATCTTGACACCTTCTCACATCACGAACGCAGGTCGGTTTCCGGCTCTGAGATGGAGTACAATGAGGACGGGACTATCCGTGAACTGCCTTACTGGCAGGACTGTACGCTCTCACAG